>CAZSLT010000092.1:0-11247 GCA_964607595.1 uncultured Phycisphaeraceae bacterium | reverse complement strand
GCGGCTACGACACCACCGCCGTCCCCGACGCCCCCCGCTGCCCCGAGTGCGGCACTCCCTCCCCCGACCCCGGCGGGGGAGGTGCCGAGCGCAGCGAGGCGGAGGGGGTCAAAGCATCCGGCGAGGTGCGCCCCTGAAACCGCCCCCCCGCTCACACCAGCGGCTTCTTCCCCTTCATCAGCCCCATGATCAGCGAGATCAGGAAGATCACCAGGAACACGAAGAACAGAATCCTCGCGATATCCGTCGCCGCGCCCGCGATCCCGCCGAACCCGAAGATCGCGGCCACGATCGCAACAATGAAGAAAATCACAGCCCAACGAAGCATGGCAACGCTCCTTCCGCGCTTCTCGCGCGAACATCCCCGGCACTGCTACCTCGTCAAACCACGCCCGGACGCATCAATACTCAGTCCGCGGCGTCCTGCACCGCTTCCCCCAGACCCTCGATGTCCTTGCCCGCACCCTCGACCGTGTTGCACGCCGTCAGCGACAGGCAGCAGCACGCCACCGCCACAAGGCCCGCAATCAGAACCAGACGACGAAACCCGATCATGTCACGCATGGCTCGCTCCCTGAAAGGTTGACCGAGCCAAAGTATCACCCGCCCCGGCGACCGGCAACGCCGGTCGCGGCTCAGTTCCAGGACACGCCCTTGGGCGCCTCGGGGTCGAACTGCGCCACCGCCCGGCCCAGCAGGTGCTCGTACCCGCGGAGCGCCGTCTCGATGATCCGCGCCCGGCGTGTGGCGTCGCCCTCGGCCAGCAGCCGGTACAGCGTGTCGCCCTCGTCGATCGGCGCCACCAGACCCAGCGTGATCAACTCGAGAATCGCCGGCGTCGGCAGATCGGGCCGCTCGCTGATCGCCGAGAGCACCCGCTTGGCGCCCCCGGTGTCCGACAGCGGCTTGGCCCGCAGGTGCCCCAGCACATCGGCGCGCAGCCCGACCAGCGCCTCGTCGTCGTCGCCCTTCTCGATCGGGCGCAGCACCGCGCGCCGGTACAGATGCTCGTCGTCGGCCGCGAGCTCCGACACCACCCGCGCCCGGCACACCCCGTGCAGAAGCACGCGGTAGGTGCCGTCCTCGCGCCGCTCGTGCTGCGTCAACTGCCCGATGCACACCGCCGGCTTGATCGCCGGCGCGCCCTCGTATTCGTACTGGTACTCCTCGCCCTCGAACACCGCCATCGCGATCTGCCCGTGCGTGTCCAGCACATGCTCGAGCATCTGCCGGTACCGCGCCTCGAAGATGAACAGCGGCAGCACCGCGTGCGGCAGCAGCGACACCCGCGCCAGCGGGAACACCGGGAACGGGTGGTTGAAGTTCACACGGACGACCTGGAGACCGGGCTGCGACATGCCGGATCATAGCGCCGTGCCCGCCCCGGGGAGGCGCCAAAAACGAACAGGCCCGCGCCTCCAGGGACGCGGGCCTGCAGATTGATACCCGCCGATCGCGGGGTCGTGATTACGCCGAGCGGCGGCGGCGAGTGGCCGCGACGCCCGCGAAGCCCATCAGCGCCATCGCGCCGGGGGTCGGGACGACCGAGGTAAAGGTGTTGCCGACCGCGACATTGTCCAGGACCTGGGAGGTGTTGCCGCCGGCCTGACGGAAGGCCAGACCGACGATCTCATCCTGGAAGCCCGTGTTGATCGTGATCGAGGGATCACCCTCCATCGACGCGTTGATCCAGAGCTTGATGTCCGTCGTGTCGTAGTTGTACGACGCGATCACGCGCTGCGTCGAGCCGTAGGTGAAATCGCTCGACCACTCCGAAACGATCGAGCTCGAAGGGCCGAAGCCGAACGAGTAGTCGCCGCCGGCGTTCGGGCTTGAAACCCACACGCGGGCGTTGAACACCGAGGTCGACTGCATCAGGTGCGCGAAGTAGGTATCCGTCGCGGGGCCCGAGCCGCTCATCGTGACATCGAAGCCGAAGTAGATCACATCGCCGGGACCCATCGCGGCGCCGATCGAACGGTTCACATCCTCGCGGGTGCCGGAGCCCTGCGCCAGGAACGCCTGGCCGCCCGACACCTGCACCGGCAGCACGCCCGCGCCGGAGTGAGCGGCCCACAGGCCGCCCGACACCGAGGTCAGATCGCCATTGGTGTACGAGAACGACTCCGTGAACGGAGTGACGGCCAGCGCCTGGCCCGCGAGCGCGACAACCGCGCCGATAGCAAACATGCTCTTCATAATGATTCCTTCCCTCTTCCTGAAAGTTGACGTGTGACTTGCCCTGACCCTTCGCCGGCCGAGGCCTGCCCTCGGGCGATTCTCCTGTCGCCCTCGAGCAATCTCTCCCTCGATCTCCGTCTCTCCAATCCACCGGGGCGATGACTCACCCGGCGTCGGGTCCCTCCAATTGACACGGTGAATCTAGTGCCCCCCGCCCCCCGCCACAATCCACCGGGCCGCGCATTCACCGAAACTTAGCCGGGGAAGCCCCCCGGGGCCGTTTCTTCACGAACACGCAACGAACCGACGCCAGTTCACGCGAAACTGGGCAATCTGGGCGCCCCCATGTGGACAACCGCCCCCCGCCCCGCCTCAGGCCAGCGGGTCGGGCCGGAACAGGCGCGTCCCGCCCAGCGCCCACTGCTTCTCCGTGAAGTTCCCGCCCAGGTCGCTCGCCCCGGCCCGCTCCGGACGCGCCGCGTCCAGCGCCATCGCCATCTTGGCGTCGAGGTTGTCCAGTTGCGACACCAGCAGCGCCTCGGGCGTCGAGGGCACCTTCGCCGCGCCGTACTCCGGCAGCCCGTGGTGCGACAGGATGATGTGCTGCAGCACCGTCACCGAGTTCGGCGGGAACCGCAGCGCCTGCTCCCGCATCACCTGCTGGGCCTTGTCATGCAGCATGATCGCGCCGTCAACAATGTGCCCGATCAACTGCCCGCGGTCCGTGTACCCGAACCCCGCGTCGTACGACAACTCCCGCGTCTTGCCCAGGTCGTGCAGGAACAACCCCAGCATCACAAGGTCGCGGCTGATCCGCGGGTACAGCGGACACACCAGGTCCGCCAGCCGCATCAGGTTCAGCGTGTGCTCAAGAAGCCCGCCGAGATACGCGTGGTGCATGTTCTGGGCCGCGGGCGCCGTGCGGAACTGATCCATCAGCATCTCATCGGCGAGGTACGCCTCGGCCAGCGCCCGCATCGCCGGATGCCCGAGCGTGCCCAGCAAACGCGTGACCTCCGCGAACATCTGCCCGATGTCGTGCCGCGTCGTCGGCAGCAGGTCGCGCAGCTCATCGGTGTTCGGCGACGCCGGGTCGATGATGTCCACGATCAACTGCAGCTCGCCCTTGAAGGGCTGCGTCCGCCCCTCGGCGTACACGAACCCATCCGTCGGCAACCGCCGGAACTCCTCCTCCGGCATCTGCCACTTCCGCGCCGGCACCCGACCCGACTTGTCCGACAGCAGGCACGCCAGGTACGGATCGCCGTTCCGCGTCGCGGCCAGCTGCGCATTGGCGATACAGAACAACCCGCTGAAACGCTCGTTGGGCTTCATCTCGGCGATAAATTGGCGCGCGGGCTTCTCGGGCATCGTCTGGCTCTCAAAGAGGTTGGCGGGGGATGACATCACCGGCGATGGTACGGGATCATCCCGGCAGACACCAAGAATCCGACGACTCCCCTCGCCGCGATCGGGGGAGATGTCACTTGAGGGTGCGAGATGTGAAAGGAGGGGCCAATCCGCCCCCTCTCCCTTGGGAGAGGGCAGGGTGAGGGCGACTTCCAATACTCCTCACTCCGATCTCTTCAAGTTCCCCCGACCTTGGGCGCTCCCCACGCGTATTGAGTCACCCACCCGACTCGCCCGCCTCTTCACGCTCCTCATCCACGCCCTCATCCGGCGCGGCAGGAGTCTCCGCATTCTCTTCCTCACTCGGCCGCGTCGCGCCCTCCGGCAGCGAACGCACCATCCGGCTCTCGACCCCGATGCCCAGGTCGTACACCAGCTTCCCGCCCGCGTGCGCCGTCAGCGCCACCCAGTACGAGACACCCAGCGAAGCAATCGCCGCCAGTACGAACGCCGGCCTCCGAACCGCGGGCTTCTTCGGGAAGGTCAGCAGCACCAACCCCGCCGGGATCAGCGGCCAGATCCACCCGTTCTCCGCCAGTTCCTCGTGATGCTCGATCGCGTCATGCTCCGCCGCGGTGATCCCCGGCGAACGCACGCTCAGATGGTCCGCAGCGGCCTCGCCCGAGTTCGCGGCCAGCGCCGCCCCACCCGACGCCATCGCGAACCACAGCACACAGAACAACTTCAGCGCCCGGCTCTTCAAGCCCGTCATCAGCAGCGCGATCAGCGGCAGGATCCCCAGCGCCGCCAGCACGATCGGGAAATGCACCAGCGCCGCGTGGCGGATGTGCGGGTCGTTCAAAAACTGCGAGATCGCGTTCTGCATGGCGAGTCACTCCATTGGCCCCGGAGATCAATCGGCCGGACGAACACTTCTTGCCCAAACGCAGCCGCGGATTGCACCCGCCGGCTCCAACTCTACCCCGCCCTCGTCACGCCGAAGCGGCATCCCCCGCCCCGCCGGGCGACACCGGCCCCCGGGGCGCCGCTCACCCCAGCAGCAGCACGCCCGCGACCGCGCCGTGCCACACCACGGACGACGCCATCAGCAACCCCTGCGATCCCATCTTCCCCGCCGCCTCACCCCAGCCGTACACCGCCAGTATCCCAGACGCCAGCGACACCCCCGCGATCACCGCGCCGACCCGCGCCCGCCCCGTCAGAGCCCAGAACGCCCCGGACGCCGCGATCCCGCTCACCACGATCCCGAGGAACAACGAGCCAGCACCGCCCCGACCCGCGAACGAGTCCACACCGCCGGCAATCGTCGACAGCGGCGCCGGCAGCGCCGACGCGTCCAGCGCCGCGTCCACCACGAACATGCTCCACACCCCGAACGACACCCCCGCCAGCACGATCGCCGCCGTCTTCCAGACCGCGGCACGCGCCAGCGCGAACGCCGACCCCGCATAAAACGCCATCAGGAACCCATGCCCCCAGTACGACGGCCGGATCTCCGTGCCGTACCCGGCGCCCAGATAAAACCGCCGATCCGACCACGCGATGACGCACGCCGCGACGAGCGTCACCACCAGCACGCCCCACGCGAGGCGTCGCCGATCGACACTGTGTTTCGCCGACTCACTCATATCGCACACGCTGCGGCGTGCCGCACTCCGGGCAGAGCGTCCCGTCCGTCCCCCGCAGATCGTACCCGCAGCGCGTGCACCGGCTCAGCGCATACCGCAGCACCCGCCGGTTCGAGAGGTACCCCAGCCCGATCACCGTCGCCGCGAACACCGCCGGAATCCCCACGCACGCCCCCGCCGTGATCGCCACCCCCAGCCCGAGATGACGCGTCCCCAGAAACGCCGCGGCGAACACGATCGGCGCACCGATCGCCCCCAGACCGGACAGAATGATCAGCGTCGGAATCAGCGATGTTCGCGGCGGCTTCGGCATCATGGCGTCGCCGACAGGATACCCCGCTCTCCCACTCCCCAACGCCCCGTTCACACCCGCCCGTCACCGCCGGAGACCGAACCATCACGAACCCCGTGCGCATGCCCGCACTCCGGGCAGGTCGACGAGGTCAGACCGCGCGCGTCATACCCGCAGACGCGGCAGCAATTCGGATCTGGTTCCTCTTGGCCTGGAATCCGAATCTCAGGCACCCTCCCGCTCGCGAAGACCGCGCCCACGATCGCCCCGGCGATCATGAACACCCCCACCGTCGGCACCGCCGTCTGCCCGTCCTGGATCAGCCCCAGGACCGTGAGCCCAAATCCGATGAAGAACCCGATGAGAAAGATGTTCTTGTTCACGCCGAGCCCCCGATCCGGCTCCCGCACTCCGGGCACACCCCGCCCGCGCTCCCCCGGATGTCGTACCCGCAGTGCCAGCACTCGGTCGGCGCAAGGACCGGCGGGCGAGGCGGCGTCGGGCGCGTCATCCCGATGACCGCCGCGGCGATCACCGCGACCACCGCCACCCCCAACGCGACCATCGGCGCCAGCAGCGTCCCCGACAGCACATCAAACCCCAATCGCCCGCTCCCGAAGTACGCCAGGCACAACCCCAGCACGAACTGCACCACCGCGAACAGCAGCAGCGCCATCGCCGCGAACAACAGGAGTTTCGGGAGTCTGTTCATTCAGAGATCTCCGCCGAACCCGCTCCTCGTCCTCTCGCTTGATCGATCAGCCACTTTGGAATCCTCTGATTGCCGCATTCGGGGCATGATCGCGACTCAATCCCGCGCAGGTCGTATCCGCAGTAGTGACAAGAATGTGTCTCGACGATGCCGCTCCGCGGATCAAGGCGAACGCGGAGAATCACCGCCACCATCAAGACCAAGAGCCCAACCACCGCCGCGATCAGCGATGATCCAATCGCGCCGATCAAGAATATCGTGACACCAACCACCATGAAGAAGCGTGGGACGACGATCCGGACTCGGATCATGTCATCACTCATCATGCATCACCTGTCCCGCGAGCCGCGCCGCACTCCGGGCACTCGCGATAGTCGACGCCGCGAATGTCGTAGCCGCAGGACCCACACAGGTGCCGATACCGCCAGAACGGGAGCGGCAAAGATGCTCCGAGCAGCACGCCCGCGGCCGTGAGCAGCACCGCAAGTGCGAGCGACAAAGGGCTGAGCAGGATCATGCGGAGTCCAATGGCTGGCCACGGCGTCATCATCAGGAACACACCGAGAGTGAACGACACCAGCGCCATCGCCAACAGCACCAGTGTACCGATCAACATGAACGAAGGAACTCTATTCATCGACGCCCCTTATGGCGTTCGGCCCCGCGCCCGCCGAATCTCTTCCAGCCGCTCCTTCAGCGTCTTCTCGAACCCGATCTCCGTCGGCTCGTAGTACCGCTTGTCCACGCCGAGATAATCCTGCGCCGTCACGCCCCCCACGCTCGTCTGGTTCGCCGCGTTGTGCGAGTACTCGTACCTCTTGCCCTCCACCGCCGACCCCGCGCTCCGCGCCTTGTTCTTGTCCCGCAGAAACATCGGCACCGGCGCCGTCCGACCCTCGCGCACATCGCCAAGCGCCGCGTCCACCGCCGTGTAACTCGCGTTGCTCTTGGGCGCCAGCGCCAGATAAGTCACGCACTGCCCCAGCGTGATCCGCGCCTCGGGCATGCCGATCCGCTCCACCAGCGACCACGCGGCATCCGCCACCATGATCGCTCGCGGGTCCGCGTTCCCGATGTCCTCGCTCGCCAGGATCGCCAGCCGACGCGCGATGAACCGCGGGTCCTCCCCCGCCTCCAGCATCACCGCCAGCCAGTACAGCGCCGCGTCCGGGTCGCTCCCCCGCAGCGACTTGATCAGCGCGCTGGCGTGGTCGTAATGCTGATCCCCCGCCCGGTCGTACACGATCGCCTTGTGCTGGATGGACGCCTCCGCCGCGCCCAGATCGATCCGGATCGCTCGATCGCCGTTCATCGGGGGCGGCGACGACAGCACGGCCACCTCCAGCGCGTTCAGCGCCCGCCGCGCATCACCGTCAGACAGCGCCGCCCAGTGCCCGACCGCTTCCTCCGTCACCTCGAGGTCCAGCTTCCCGTACCCGCGCTCCGCGTCCGCGACCGCCCGACGCACCACCGCCGCGACATCCGCCGTCGTCAGCGACTCCAGACGGAACAGCGTCGAGCGCGACACCAGCGCCGCGTTCACCGCGAACAGCGGGTTCTCCGTCGTCACGCCGATCAGCGTGATCGCCCCGCGCTCCACATCCTCCAGCAGCGCATCCTGCTGCGCGCGGCTGAACCGATGAATCTCGTCGAGAATCATCACCGTCGGCTTGTTCCCGTCGCCCACCGAACGCTTCGAGTCCTCCACGATCTCCCGGATCCGCTTCACCCCGATCGTCGCCGCGTTCTCCCGCACGAACGGCCGCCCCGATGCCCGCGCGATGATCTCCGCCAGCGTCGTCTTGCCCGTCCCCGGCGGCCCGTGCAGGATGATCGAGGTCAGCCGCCCGGAGGCGATCATCCGCCGCAGCAGCGTCGGCGTCGCATCCCCCGGCTCCCCCAGAATGTGCCGCTGCCCGGCGAACTCCTCAAAGGTCCGCGGCCGCATCCGCACCGCCAGCGGCTCGTTCGCCCGCAGCGCCGTCTCCCGTTTGCCCGCCCACAGGTCCTGCATCGCTGCAATGGTAGACGCCCGATGGTCGATATGATGTCCGTTTCCCCTCCCCCCAAACCCCGCCACCCCGTCCCCCCCGCTTCACCGCGCGCCGCGACGCGCCCCCGGCGCCCCGCCGGGCAAGCGCTCTCTTACGCACTCAGAAGGAGCACGCGCCTATGGGCGCCGCAACACCATCTCCGTCGTCCCCGCCCATCTTCAAACCGAAGCTGCTGACGACGCTCCGCGGCTACACACGCCGGATGTTCGCCGCCGATCTCCTGGCAGGCATCACCGTCGGCATCGTCGCGCTCCCCCTCGCCCTCGCCTTCGGCATCGCCTCAATCCCCGAGGAGGTCGCCCGTGAAGCCGGCGTCTCGCCCCCCGCCGCCGGGCTCTTCACCGCCATCATCGCCGGCTTCCTCATCTCCTTCCTCGGCGGCTCGCGAGTCGCCATCGGCGGCCCCACCGGCGCCTTCATCGTCATCATCTACGCCGTCGCCGCCGAGCACGGCTACGACGGCCTCATCATCGCCACTGTGCTCGCCGGCATCTTCCTCATCGCCATGGGCGTCGCGCGTATGGGCACGCTCATCAAATTCATCCCCTACCCCGTCACCACCGGATTCACCACCGGCATCGCCGTCATCATCTTCAGCGCGCAGATCAAAGACCTCCTCGGGCTCACCACCACAGGCCCCGGCGACCACCCCATCCCACCCGAGTTCGTCGGCAAACTCGAGTGGTGCGCGCAGCACCTCAGCACCATCAACTGGCCCGCGGCAATCATGGGCGTCTCCATCGTCGCCGGGCTCTTCGCGTGGCGCAAATGGATGCCCCCCCGAGTCCCCGGCGCGATCGTCCTGCTCATCCTCGCCACCGTCATCACGCGCCTCTTCCACCTCCCGATCGAGTCAATCCACGACCGCTTCGGCGCGATCCCCAGCGGCCTGCCGATGCCGCGCTTCCCGACCACCGGCTGGGACCGGCTCCCCGACCTGGTCGCGCCCGCGGCCACCATCGCCATGCTCGCCGCGATCGAGTCGCTTCTCTGCGCCGTCGTCGCCGACGGCATGCTCGGAACCCGCCACCGCTCCAACACAGAACTCATCGCCCAGGGCGTCGCCAACATCGCCTCACCCATCTTCGGCGGCATCCCCGCCACCGGCGCCATCGCCCGCACCGCCACCAATGTCCAGGCCGGCGGACGCACCCCCATCGCCGGCATCGTCCACGCCGCCGTCCTCCTCCTCATCGTGCTCACCGTCGGCAAGTACGCCGCGATGATCCCCCTCTGCGCGCTCGCGGCCGTCCTCGTCGTGGTCGCGTGGAATATGAGCGAGATGCACCGATTCCGCTGGCTCCTCAACGGCCCCCGACAGGACACCATCGTCCTGCTCACGACATTCGGCCTCACCGTCTTCACCGATCTCACCATCGCCGTCGGCGTCGGAATCGTGCTGGCCGCGATGCTCTTCATGAAGCGCATGGCCGATGTCTCGAGCGTCGAGGCCGTCATCGACGCCGCCGAGGGCAACGGCGATGTGCCCTCAAGCGAACTGGACTCCCGCCGCGCCCCCGAGGGCGTCCGCGTCTACGCCATCAACGGCCCCTTCTTCTTCGGCGCCGCCTACAAACTCCGCGACACGCTCGACGCCATCGGCGAGAACCCGAAGATGCTCATCCTCGATGTCACCCGCGTCCTCTCGCTCGACGCAACCGGCCTCCACGCGCTCGAAGAACTCCACCGCGCCTGCAAGGCACGCGGCACCCGCCTCGTCATGGCCGGGCTCCACATGCAGCCCATGATCGCCGTCTCCAGCAAGGGCCTCATGGACCGCCTGGGGGTCGAGAACCTCGCCCCCGATGTCCGCACCGCCATCGCCTGGGCGCGAGAAACCCCCCAGACCGCCCCGCCGAACGCCGGCACGGTCGAAGGCGTACCCTAATACGGCCGATCCACGGAAGGATCGCAGAGCCGGCCGAACCTGTTCATCGAGGAACCCTGCGTATGTGCGGAATCGTCGCCTATATCGGTCATAAACCGGCCAAGGAACTCCTCATCGAGGGCCTCAAGCGCCTCGAGTACCGCGGCTACGACTCCGCCGGCCTCGCCCTCATGAACGGCGGGCTCAAACTCGTCAAGGCCGTCGGTCGCGTCGCCAACCTCGAGGCCAAGGTCGCACAGACACGCGACCTCCACGGCTCCATGGGCATGGGCCACACCCGCTGGGCCACCCACGGCGGCGTCACCGAGCCCAACGCCCACCCCCACACCGACGACCAGCGCAAGGTCTGCCTCATCCACAACGGAATCATCGAGAACTACGCGACGCTCAAGAAGGTCCTCAGCGAACGCGGCCGCATCTTCTCCACCGAGACCGACACCGAAGTCCTGGCCACGCTCATCGCCGAGCTCTACGAGGGCGATATCGAGAAGGCCGTGCAGGCCGCCCTCCGCGAGGTCACCGGCGCCTACGCGATCGTCGTCTGGTGCTCCGACGAGCCCGAGACCTTCATCGCCGCCCGCAAGGGCTCGCCGCTCATGGTCGGCGTCGGCCACGATGAATACATCATCGCCTCCGATCCCTCCGCCATCGTCTCGCACACCACCCAGGCCTTCGCGCTCGACGATTACAATGTCGTCAAGATCACGCGCGAGGGCTTCCGCACCTCCACCATCAACAACAAGCTCATCTCGCCCAAGCTCATGCAGCTCGAGATGGACCTCGAAGAAACCGAGCTCGGCGCCTTCGAGCACTACATGCGCAAGGAGATCTTCGAGCAGCCCCGCGCCCTGCGCACCACCTTCCGCGGCCGGATCGATCTCAACGACGGCCGAATCGTCCTCGGCGGCCTCGCCAAGTTCGCCAAGGAGCTCGTCAAGGCCCGCCGCTTCACCCTCACCGCCCAGGGCACCGCGCTCCACGCCGCGATGATCGGCGAGTACCTGCTCGAAGACCTCGCCAAGGTCCCCGCCGAGTGCGAGTACGCCTCCGAGTTCCGCTACCGCAATCCCATCATTGAGGAAGGCGCGGTCCTCGTCGCCGTCAGCCAGTCCGGCGAAACC
>CAZSLT010000091.1:11094-11448 GCA_964607595.1 uncultured Phycisphaeraceae bacterium | reverse complement strand
GTGACCGTCCCAGAAACTCACATACATTTTCCCGCTGTGACGGTAGCTCAGCGGCATCTGGGCGCCGTTCGAGGGGTTGTTGCTCCCCACCGCGCCGTACTCAGTCGAGCGAGCGAAGACCGCCCCGCTGCTGGTGAAGGTGCCGTAGGTCCGGGCGAGGACCCCCATGTCGATGTCCAGGATGCCGCCATCGTGATAGCGGAATCCATCGGCGACGCAGATCTTCTTCGCGGGCAACTGGATCGAGTCGAGTCTCGGGCGGTACGAAGTGGGCGTCCCAAAGGGATTCGTGAACGGGCTATTAAACTGATAAATCTGCGGCGGACTCGATGTCAGGTCCGCCTGCTGGATCGG
>CAZSLT010000091.1:0-11084 GCA_964607595.1 uncultured Phycisphaeraceae bacterium | reverse complement strand
GGCAGTGTCCGTCCGCCCCATTGAAACTGCGCCGGCATCAGGAAGCTCGTCCCGAATGGCAACTTCCCGGTGGAATTCACCCACGCGATCGCGTCCGAAGTGCCGGCCTGGCCGCTGGCGTACGGAACGACCGTCTGATTCATCGAGGGATCACGGTATCTCGAGAGCAGGTACGCCATCCGCTCGACTCGATTGATCGGCAGATCGTCTGCGGTCACGGATGCGGTCATCCAATCGTAGGTCTGCGTCGGCAACCCCGGGTCCCGGTTGGACTGGTCGATGTAGCCGGTGATATTGCCCTGCAGGTCCGCGTTCCAGATGCGGAGCGCGTTGCCATTCACACCGGGCAGGTAGAGCTTGTTCTCGGCGGCGTACATCTGCGCGCCGAGCGCCAACTGGCGCTGCATGCTCGATCCGCTGATCTGCCACGCGGCACGGCGTGCGCCGGCCAGAGATGGCAGCAGGATGCCGATGAGCAGCGCGATGATCGCCACCACCACCAGGAGTTCGATGAGCGTGAAGCCGCGACCGCGCTGCGCCCTGTTCCGTGTCCCCGTCGCCATGAGCACCGCTCCCTGAGTGTCGGCGCCCGCGGGACGCGGGCGCGCCGGAGTGTCCAATCCGCCCCGTCAGCCGCTGTCCCGGACCTTGAAGGTCTCGGGGTTGATCTTGAGTTCGTCGTTGGTGAATGTGCCCTTCTTCAGGCCATCGGCGATCGCGCCGCGATACTTCTCTTTGAGCACCCACGCGCCGCTCTCATCCTGTTCGACCGGGTAGAGCGTGTCACGCCCGTCCGACCCCTTGGCGGGGATCGTGATGAAATCGCTGCCCTGGCGGAGGTGGTGAATCTTGCCGGTGGTGACATCGACGAACGCGGCTTTGCCGACCGGGCCGCCGCTGGGCGGGCGGTTCATGACATACCAGCCGACGAGGCCCGAGGCCACGACCAGACAGCCGGCGATGATCCCGATCTTGGCCTTGTCGTTCATCGTGTCCGATGCCCCATTCGTGCTTCCCCCGCTTGCCCGGCGCGCCCGGAGAGGGCAACCGCCGCGTCCGCCCCGGGGGGTGGCGGGCCGGATTGTACCGGTCGGGGGATGACCCTACAACGGGCGGAGCACCCTCGGCGCGCATGTCTTGCGCGATCTTTGCAATCGGTGCGCACAGGGCGGGATTGGGGGGTGGCGAGGAAGGTTGAGGGGTCAGCCGGCGCAGGGGTCCTGCCAATGGGAGAGGACGATATTGAGGTCGTCCACATCGACCACGCCGTCGGCCGAGAGGTCGGCCCCCTGACCGGGGACGGGAGTGGTCTGCCAGGCGCCGAGGATGATGTTCAGGTCGTCCACATCGACCATGAGGTCGCCGTTCAGGTCGCCGAGGCAGGCGTTGGGCGAGGCCACGCCGGTGAGGTAGAGCAGGGCGTGGTAGGACTCGGGCACGCCCATGTTGTCGTAGGTGAGGATCGCCGAGACGGCCAGCCCGCCCAGGGCGGTCGCCTGCGCGGGGTAGGTCACGGTGACGCCGGGAAGTCGCCCGCCGCCCCCTGCGACGATGCTCCCGGCGTGGAGGGAGGCCGAGGCGATGGAGTCGGAGTCACCCAGAGTGAGCGATGAGACGGTGAAGGGTGTGGCGGAGTTTGCGCCGGTGAAGGACTGGCCGACGCGGAGGATTTCTTCCAGTTTGTAGCCGGAGGGGGTGTTGACGGCCTTGATGAGGGCGTGGGCGTGCCCGCCGCCGATGCGCTCGGTGTTGGCGATGAAGTAGACATTGCCCTGGTCGTCCAGCGCCGGGCTGGAGATGGCGACGGGGTTGCGGGGGGCGATGGTGGCGATGGCGGTACCGTTTGAGCCGTTGAGGATGGGCTTGCCGATGTGTGCCGCGATCACCCACTCGGCCGGTCCCCCCCCGCCCCCCCCACCGAGCCGCGCGACGGCGATGAAGTCCCCCGAGGCGTTGGAGCGACCTGTGGCCGCGGCGATGGGGACGGAACGGATGATGTCGTACCCCAGCGCGGCCTGTCCGTTGGGCCCGCGGAAGGAGACCTGGCTCCAGTAGTGATGGAACACCGGGTTGCCCGTCAGCGCGACGCTGAATCCGGAAATGGGGTCGGTGACGACCGGGGGCAGGCGCTCGGCGCGCACGCCGGTGACGGCGCCACTCTCGTCCACGCCGTAGAGATTCAGCGCGTCGGCGCGCCCGCCGGAGATTGAGCGGGCGAGGGAGGTGATGGTGCCGATACCGCCGAGGATGGTGCGGGTGAAGAAGGCGGGATTGCCGCGGTGGGCGTCCATCGCGGGGCCGATGTGGGCGGTGGTCTTCAAACCGCCCCCCCCACTCTCAGACACATGATTGCCGGTGAAGTCGTGGGTGATGGCGCGGGGGCCGCCCTGCGACTCGGGGATGGAGGTGGGCGTGTTGAAGGGAGACTCGGCGGAAGCGATCGCGAAGGTCGTCGCGCCGGGATCGCCCGCGGCGGGCGGGCCCGCGGGCGTGGGCTTGAAGATCGCGTTGACGGCGTTCGTGCGCGCCGTCGCATCGACGCGGATGATGTGATCGCCCGAGATCGTGCCCTTGGCGTGGGCGTTGAAGTCATCGGCGCGGAAGGTGACATTGGCGTGCGCATCGACGGCGCCCAGCGAGAGCGAGGCGCTGTCGGACTGGAGCGGCGCTGAGCGGCTGGAGGCGACGACGCGGCGCGTCACGAAGAGACGGGAAGGATCATCGGAGCGCTGCCCGATCTCGGCGACGACGATGTTGGTGGCCTGCGTGCCGACATCGCTGAGCGCCAGCGAGAAGACACGGTCGAAGGAGGACACGGCGACGCTGCCGGGGGCGGAGTTGCGCATCGGATTCACGCCCGCGCCGGGGGTGGTCCAGAGGGCGAAGGGGCCGCCGGTGTTGGTGACGCCGATGCGCTGATCGGGGCTCGCGGCCGCGGAGGCGTTGGCCTGCGCCAGCCCCCAGTCGATCGGCCCGGCGCTGGCCTTGAGGACGGGCGCGAAGGCGAACTGGTGCCCCCACGAGCCGGCGACGGTCACGAGGTCAACGACATACCGGGCGGTTTGAACGCCATAGGGCGAGAGCGCATCGACCGCCCCGGGCATCGTCGAAACGCTGTCCTGGGCGAACGCCGCGCCGGCGCAGATTGTCAGGGCGATGACCGGAGTCACGCCTCGGACCATGCTCACTCTCGCTCCGCCTTCCGCCCAGCGGTCGAACCGACACTTCATCGGCAGGCCGGGGGGCCGCTCCATTCACTCTCGATTCATTGTCACCGCCCGAATGGGTGGGGTCAACGCCGAACACTGCAAAGTAGCGCCGACCTGACAAGAAGCAAACAGATTATGGAAGGCCGGCTTTCTGCTCGGCTTCCAGCCGGTCCTCGATGCGGAGGCGGAAGAGGGTGAGTTCGTCCCGGTCGTCCGGGCGGGTGTCGAGCATGAGGAGTCGCTGGATCCACTCGAGTGTCTCGGCGCTGCCCTGGTTGAGGATCCGGTCGCATTCGACGGCGGCGCGGAGCGAGGGCAGGTGATTCGGGCTGCGTTTGATCGCCAGCGCGAAGTTCTCGCGGGCGGTCTCGAAATAGCGGCGGTTGTAGTACGCAAGCCCGAGGTTGAAGAGCGGGCGCGGGTCGTCGGGCCAGAGATCGGCGGCGCGCCGGAAGGAGTCGCCCGCCTCGAGGTACCGGTCGAGGGCGAGCAGGGCCACGCCCTTGCCGTTCCACGCCTGAGCGAGTTCGGGGTAAAGGGCCAGCGCCTCGTCGTAATAGTTGACGGCGGTGGCGGGGTCGGGCGCGGCATCGCCCTGTTCGGTGAGGCGGACGGCCTCGGACATCCGCCGGGCAAGATCATCGGTCGGCGTGGTCTGGCCGGCGCGGTCGCCGGCGCTCTTGCACCCGGCGATCGTGGCCAGGGCCATGAACAGGACCATCGTCAATGCTGCTGCGCACTTCATTCCGCACTCCCTGCCAATTCGCGCACGACCTGGTACATGCCGATCCGGACCGTCGTGCGCCAGTCGGCGCTCGATGGGATGGGCGTGAGCTGGAGGTGCGCGATGAATGTGGGCTTGTCGCCCTGGCGCTCGATCGCGCTGTTGAGAAACTCCATCAATCGTTCCAGCGACACGCCAGTGGACGAGCTGCACTCGACGAAGAGCTCCTCGATCGGCGAGTCGGGGAAGGTCCGCTTGAGCTTGGGCGCTGAAATGATCAGCGCCTGGGCGTCCTGCGGCGTCGTGCCCCAGACCGCGTCGCGCACCTTCTCGAGGTCGCTCTTGATGAACGCGGAGATGGGGTACAGCTTGGCCAGGTCCGGCGTGCTCTGGGAGAGCGACTCGATCGTCCGCAGGTGCTCCTCCCACCGCGCGGCGCGTGCCCGCTCGCGCGAGAGTGTCGACCGCGCCGACGCCGCGGACATCACGCCCCACAGCAGGACCACCAGCCCGATGACCAGAAGCACCCCGGCGGCGAACACCATCGGCAGGGGGCGGTTCGAGCGCTCGCGCGACGCGGCCAGAGCGGCCAGCTGGCGCTCGACCTCGGCCGTGCGACGGGTCAGGGGGTGGGCGCTCACCGGAAGGTCCCCTTGAAAACGAGCTGCGAC
The DNA here is from genome assembly GCA_964607595.1 of uncultured Phycisphaeraceae bacterium. GTDB lineage: Bacteria > Planctomycetota > Phycisphaerae > Phycisphaerales > UBA1924 > JACKHC01. Next base: position 6,480 of record CAZSLT010000091.1, on the reverse strand, counting down.
TGGGCGCCGCGCTGGAGACTCCACGACGCGGCCATCGAGGGGTTGTTCAGGGCGAGTGTGATCTCCTCACCGGTGCGGGTGTCGGGCACCGTGATCATCATCTCGCAGGTCTGCGAGTTGGAGAGCACGACGCTGACCAATTCGACACCTTCGCGCCCGCGGATCGCCTCGAGCACGCGCTTCATCTCCTCGAAGATGGGCGGCGGCGCGGGCGGCGGCGTGAACTTCGACCCCTGCTGGAGCTGCGCGATCCGCTGCTGGAGATAGAGATCGATGCTCGGTTGCGACTCCGCCAGCGGGAGCTCTTCGAGAACGCGCGCCCGCGCCGCGCCGATGGTCTCGTCGGCGACGCCGCGGATCGACGAGGCGCCGCGCGCCATGCGGACACCCAGCCCGCCGGCGGCGACCGCGACCGCCAGCAGCGCCAGCGCGCCCCAGGCGAAGACCGCCCGCGTCGATCGGGTGGGCCGGCGCGTCAGATGCACGAGCACGCGCCGGGAGTCCCGCGCGGCGGCGGCGCCTGCGTTCCCCGTTCCGCCCGCCCCTGCTGAACGCGTCGCGCGGGTGAGCGTGGCCTCGAGGCCGCGTTCGGCGTCGGCGTGTTGAACCTCGACCCCGTTCCACTGCTCGCCGAGGGCTCCGGCGGCGCGGATGGCGCCCAGGCCGACGGCGATGATCCGATCCGGCGACGCGCCGACCTGCACGCTCCATGTGAGCCAGTCGAGCGCGACGCGTTTGGCGGCACGCTCCTCCGGCGATCCGCCCGCGCCGGGTCCGGGCTCGTCACCCGGGGCGCCGGGGGCGCGATCGCGGGTGGACATCGGCGCGGACCCGCCGACGATGAGCGCGCCGGCGCGAGACCACGACCACACCAGGCGGTCGTCGCCGGTGTCCAGCAGCACGCAGACGAGCGCGCCCGACGCGTCGTTGTCCCAGGCGCGGGCCATCGCGTGCCAGAGCGAGATGACCTCGCCGGCGCGGACGCCCCGCCGATCAAGGTGATCAAGGAAGAGCCGCGGCAGGGCGTCGGGGACGCACAGCACGGCGACCGCCGCGCCCACGCCGCCGGCGCCCTTCGTGCCGTCGGGCTCTTGAATGAGCGGCTCGACGCGCTCGGGCAGCACAGACTGCTCCCAGTCCTGATCGAGCCCGCGCAGCGCGGCCGAGACGACCGGGCCGGCGGTCCCGCTCGGGCGCACCCAGCGGCACCGGATCTCGTCGACATCGATGCAGACGGTGGAGAGTTTCTTGCGGACGCCCTCAAGCCCGACCGCCCATGACGCGGCCGCGGCGGCGCGGTTGCCGAGCATGGTCGCGGTCGGGATGTCGTCCGGGCCGAGGTCGCTGGCGTGCCAGACCTGCGGGCCGGCGCCGTTGACGGCGATGACGCGCGAGAGGTCGGATTTGATCAGGCAGCAGGCGCCGCTCATGTGCGCCCCGAGGTGTTGGGGCGAGTGCGGCTGGAATTCGGATTCAGCATCGGTGTCGATGTGCGGCCGCGCGAGCCGCCGGTGTTGCCGCCGCGGGCGGGTCCGGTCGAGAGGACGCGGTGGTCCTCGCCCTCGACCCGGACGACGACATGGTCGGTCTCCACCCCGACGATGAGCGCCTCGGTGCGACCACCCTCGATCATCACGACCTGGCCGATTCTGAAGTAGTGCTGCTTGCCGGCGATCGCGACGATGGCCACGAAGCCGCCCGGCTCCTCGACGAGCCCGGCGAAGCTCCAGTCACTGAGGCGGCGGACATCATCGGTGGGCCTCGGTTCGTCGACGATGATGTCCTCGGGGACGGCCTCGGGGACGGGCGACCGCACTTCCATGAGCGGAGGCACGAGCGTCGTCCAGTCATGCTTGGGGATGGGCGGCAGGTAGTCGTCCATCGAACCGGCCCCCACGCCGACCGGGGCCGGCCCGGCCGTCGTCGGTTCGAGTTCGCCGACCCGCACTCCGGGGATCGGCAGCGTCCACGCGGCGATCGCCAACCCGGCGCCGCACGCCGCGGCGATGGGGGTCAGTCTCCAGATGCTGGTGGGCGCTCCTGCGGCCATGGGTCTCCTTGGGATCAATGTCGGCAGATCAGCGGCCCTGCGCTGAGTCGGCGGGCAACTCGACGAACCGCTCCACAGGGATCGACCGCCATTCGTAGATGTACCCGACATTCACGCGGCGCTCCACGAGCACGGAGTAGCTCCGGGTCTCGCCCCGATCGATCACATCGATCAGCAACCGCCAGAGCACGGGCTGGAAGTCCAGCAGTTCCAGCGCCCAGGCGAAGTCCTCGGAGTTGAGCCCCGCGGCGTCCATCGCCTGCGTGAAGGCGTCCCGGTCGGCGACGCCGCGGTCGCGGAGGTCGTGCATGGCGCGGGCCATCTCGACATCCTCCCCCGCCAGGGCGTCGATGACCTCGCTCGGCGCGCCGTTGAAACTGATCTTGACCGGGCCGCTCCGCCGGACGAGATCGCCCCGCCCCTCCGGCAACCGCCGGAGCATCTCCAGCAGCCGGTCGCGCATGCCGATCTGCTCGGCCTTGTCGAGCCGGGCGCAGACCGTGCCCTGGCCGTCCTCGACGCGGATCGAGATCACCTTGCCGCCGGGCATCCGCCGGACCATCGCCGGCTCGGTGGACGCGGCCCACTCGAGCATCTGCTCATTCGTGTTCTCGGGCCGGACGAACCACTTGCGGGCGATGTCGCGCACGCTCAGGAGTTCGTGATGGCGTTCGATGTTGTCGATCTGCATCGCCACGATGCCGTTCTGCGTGCGCTGGCGCTCCAGCCCCCAGCCCAGCATGATCACCGCCAGGGCCAGCAGCCCCAGCACGAGCATGAAAGTGAATCCGCGACGCGAGCAGGCGGGGCGATCGCCGTTCATGACGACACCTCCGCGACGGCGACCTCGAACATCCAGTCGACTCGGCCCCCGGCGGTGGTCTGGAACACGAGTCGCACCGCCATCGGGAAATCCTCGGCGAGATAGGAGGCGAGATTGTCAACCCACGGGTCGCGCGCCTGGGCGTCCCGCTTCAGGGGCAGCACACTCCACATCACCGACTCGGGGATGACGCCCTTGACAAGCACCATCGGGCGCATCGGCGGGTCGATGGGCGTCCAGCGGATGGCCCAGACCTCCGGGTCGAACTCATCCGGCACGACCTCGAAGACGCCGCGGAACGACTCGGCCGCCGAGTCGCGCAGGGTCATCTCGCGCTCGGCCTCGCCCATCGTCTCGACGGGTGTCGGCACGGGCGACTCGCGCACGACGACCTCGACAAAGGGCAGGATCAGGCCGCCGCCGCCATTGTCCCACGACAACTGGAAGTGCGGCAGCGCCGGGCCGGAGACGGCCTCGCCACGGAGGATGGCCGCGGCGTCCTCGGAGCCGACGAGCCCCTCGAGCGAGGCGCGAAGGTCTTCCAGCGCGGGGTCGATGTCGTCGTTCTCGGGGTCGAGTTCGCTCTCATCGACAGTCGCGGCGGTGGGGCGGCCGGCGACCATCGTCTGGAATGCCCGGCGGATCGCCATCTGCGCGCGGAACTGGCCCACCGAGTCCACGAGCAACGACTCGGACATCTTCGCCTGGCGCTGCATCAGCAGCAGCAGCGAGACCACGCCGCCGACAACGAGCGAGGCCAATGCCAAGGAAAGCATGACCTCGAGCAGCGTGAAGCCGCGGGCGCGGCGGCGGCGGTTCATGGACGCGTCCCCCCCCTGCCTCCGGCGCCCGTTCCGCCCGCGTCCGTGCCGGAGTTCTGCAGCGCGTTCTCGCTGGCCTGGGCCTGGGAGTCGAGAATCTCGGTGATCCACTCCAGCAGCCGATCGGGGCCGAGCGAGCGCGTCGGGTCGTAGGTGCGCACGAGCATGGCCATCGGCACGCCGGAGAATCGCGACATCGGATCATCGAGCGTGACGGTGACCGTGATCTGCTCCATCTGGCTGATGCGGGAGCTGAGGTCCGCCTCGTCGACCTTTTTGACGGTCACCCCGCCCTCGTCCTCGCCCAGGTCCACGAGCTCGACCTGCATATTGAAGGCGTAGCGGTGGCCGTTGAGGGTGTAACGCCGGTCCATCGTCCCCGGCTTCCACTTGGGCTGGTCGAGCTTGGTGAGGATGACGCGGTTGGCGACCTCCATCGCGTTCAGGCGGTGCCGCTCGAGCGTCGTGCTGCTCTGGAAGAACGAGATCGTCCCCGTGATCATCGAGCCGACGAGCGCGAGCGTCGCGATCGAGATGATCAGTTCGAGGAAGGTCAGCCCGCGCGAGCGCACGGGCCGGGCGTCACTGCGCATCCGGGAAGACATAGATGTCGTCCCCTTGCCCGCCGTCGTCCTGGCCGTTCTTGCCGAACGAGACCAGGACATAGGGGTGCTGGCCGCCGGGCGCGGGCGCGAAGTAGTAGATGTCGCGCTTCCACGCGTCCACGAGTTTGTCGGCGACGACCAGCTTCGAAGCGACAAGCTCCTGCATCGACTGCGGGTACACGCCGTGCTGGACATTGAAGCCGTCCACCGCCGCGGCGATCGTCATCATCTTCTGACGCGTCGTGTCGGCCCGGGCGCTCTCGGCGGCGCCGACGAGGTTGATCGCCACGATGCCGCCCAGCAGGCCGATGATCACGAGCACGACCATCATCTCCAGGAGCGTGAAGGCGCGGCGGTTGTTCTTTCGACGGATTGACATCGGTGGCATCTCCATGTCGGCATGGCGCCGTGGTGTTCGTTGCGAGCCGCGATTATAGGCCCGGCGTGTGTGACTCTCCGTCGCGCCGGCGATGAGTTCTACCATCACGGGTTCACCTGGGTGCGGACGGTCATGAGCGGAATCGCGATCGCCATGATCAGCGGGGCCAATAAGGCGAACATCCCGAGAATCGCGGCGGGTTCCAGCATCGCCAGCAGGCGGGAGGCCCGGCGGTCGACCTCCTCGGCCATGTCGCCCGAAAGCGCATCGAACACCGACTCCAGGTCCCCGCCCCGCTCCCCGGCGATGAGGAGCCGGCGCGTCGAGAGCGGCATGGCGTCGACCTGCTCGACGAGCGACCGGAAAGTCCCGCCCTCGACGAGCCCGCGCCGGAGGCGGTCGAGCTGGCCCCGGAGGTTGTCGTCCGAGATCACAGCCGTCGCACCGGCCAGCGACTCGGCCAGCGGCACGCCCGAGCGCGTCATCGCGGCCATGACAGAGAAGAACCGCGCCATCTCGACGGTGATCATCAGCCGCGCGATGATCGGGATGCGCCGCCCGACCGTCGCCAGCGCGCCAAGCAGGCGCGTCCGCAGCGCGATCACGAGGAACAGCAATCCCGCGGCACCGAGAAGGACCGCCGGCAGGTGCCCGCGCATCCACTCACCGACCGAGAAGACCCCGACGCTGAACCAGGGGATCTTGCCGCCCAGTTCGCGGATCTGCGTGGCGATCACCGGGACGAGAAAAGTCAGGATGCCCGAGAACAGCAGCAGACTCACGGTGAGAATCACGGTGGGGTAGATGAGCACGGTGATCGTCCGCGCGGCGATCTGCTGGCGCCGGCGCGCCGCCTCGGCCAGACGGCCCGCGGCCGAACCGAGGTCGCCCGTGCGCTCGGCGGCCCGGTACACGGCGATCGTGACATCGTCGAACCCGCCGACATCGCGGCACGCGCCGGCGAAGCTCGTGCCCGAGGAGACCATCTCGCGCAGCTGCTCGACGCGCTGCTTGTTGTCGGCGCTCACGACGGTGGACGCGACCTCGAGCGCCTCGACGAGCGAGACGCCGCGGGTGAGCAGCGTCTCGAGCTGATCATTCAGCGCGGCCTCGTCCTTCGTCGGCATGCCCTTGGGCATCGAGCCCGCGCCGGGCAGACGCCAGGCGCGTTGCAGCAGCAGACTCTCGCGTTTGAGGGTCTCGGCCAGATCGGACTCGTCGATCGCGGCCCGGAAGCCGTAGGTCGTTTTGCCGGTCGGCTTGACCGCCTGGTAGAGATAGGACTGGATCAGCGCGGCGCTCACGGATGCTTCCCTCTCCGGTCAGGACAGAACACGCGCCAGTTCGGTCTCGGTCGTCAGCCCCTTGCGGACCTTCTCCATGCCGTCGTCGAACATCGAGCGCATGCCCTCCTCGACGGCCAGGGCGCGGAGGCGGATCGCGTCTCCCGTCTCGATCGTCATGCGACGGATCGCGTCGGAGATCTTCATGACCTCGTAGATCGCCACGCGCCCGTTGTAGCCCGTTCCGAAACACTTCTCGCACCGCGTGCCGTTGACGGTCCCGGCGTTGTGGCACAGCGGGCAGCAGCGCCGCAGCAGCCGCTGGGCCAGCACCGCCAGCAGCGACGAGGTGATGAGGTACGGCTCGATGCCGATGTCCTGCATGCGTGAGATCGCGCTGGGGGCGTCGTTGGTGTGGAGCGTCGCAAGCACGAGGTGGCCGGTGAGCGAGGCCTGCACGGCCAGACGCGCCGTCTCCTCGTCGCGGATCTCGCCGACGAGAATCACATCCGGGTCCTG
>CAZSLT010000090.1:0-11717 GCA_964607595.1 uncultured Phycisphaeraceae bacterium | reverse complement strand
TGGTCCGCAGCACGGCCCGCACCGGGCTGGCGTCGAATCCGACCAATCGCAGCGGTAGAGCAATCAGTTCATACAGGCCGTCGGGCACTTCGGCCAGCACCAGCCCCTCCACGATCGCCACGCCGCGTGACAGGCACGCCCGGTGCGCCGGAAGGTCCTTGCTCTGCATGAGGTCAACACTCGGCGTGTCGATGCCGACGAGCCGCACGCCCCGGTCCGCCAGGTGCTCGATGAGCGACGGCTGGATCGCGGCGAAACGCTCGTTCCATCGTGTCGGGTCGGGGCAGGTGCCCGTTCGGATCAGTATCCGCGGCTGGTCGATCGGCCCGGAGAGATCGGAGACGCCGACCCGCGCTCCTTCGGCGACCGACGCCGTCACGACGCGCGCCGGCCCAAGGTAGAGGTCGAGCGGCATCTGGTCGATCGTCGGCGCCGGGTGGCCGTAGTGGCTCGGGGCGTCGGCGTGGCTGCCGAGGTGGACCGTCGCGCGCAGGGTGGAGAGCGTGATGTTGTCGCCGCGGGCGATGTCCATGAGCACCTCGCGCGACGCGGGGGTGTCCCCCGGCCAGACCGCCAGGGCCGGATCGATCGCTGGCGAGATGTCGTAGAGCCGCCTCATCGCACGGCCCACCAGAGCAACAGGGCGAGCCCGAGGACGAGGAGGGCCGCGATCGCTGCCGCCACGCCGATGATGACGCGGTCCTGACGCCGGGCGCGATCAACCGCCTCGGTGTAGGGCATGGTCGTGAACGACACCATTTCGTAAAGCGGGAGGTACCAATTCGGGAACAGGCGGGTCATGATGCGTTCGACGCGTTTGCGGGTTCGGAAGGCGCGCGAGGCGGTGCGGTCACGCATCTCGAGATAGTTGTCGACGGCGAGGCGGGCCAACTCGTCGCAGTCCGCCTTGCGCCGGCGCTGATATTCGGCGAACGCGTCGGCGAGATCGCGGGGGCTCGACTTCAGGCACGCGTCGAGCACAGCGCAGTCCTGGAACGCCGCGTTCATGCCCTGTCCGAAGAAGGGGACCACCGCGTGGCAGGCGTCGCCGACGAGCGCCGCCGCGCCGCCGACATGCCACGGCTCGCACCGCACCGTGACCAGCGAACCGGTCGGGTTCCTGAGGAAGTCGCTGGTGAGGTCCGGAATCAACTCGACGGCGTCCGGGAATTCGCGCCGGAAGAACCGGTCGACATCCTGTTCCGTCGCGAGCGCAGCGACACTGTTCTGGCCCTCGAACGGCCAGAAAAGCGTGCATGTGAAGGACCCGTCGGCGTTGGGCAGAGCGATCATCATGTGCGTGCCGCGTGGCCAGATGTGCAGTGCGTGCTTCTCGATCCGCCACGCGCCGCCCGCGCCCGGGGGGATCGTCAGTTCCTTGTAGCCGTGGGGAAGATACGACTGCGAATAATCGAACCGATCGAGTCTCTGCATCGAGGCGCGGACGCCGGAGAATGCGCCGTCGGCGCCGATCACCGTGTGCACCGGCATCTCTGTCGCGTCCTCGTCGCCGCGCGCCGAGACCGTCGCCGTCCGACGCTCGAAATCAACGCCGAGGCACCGTGACCCAAAGTGGATCGTCACATTCGGTTCCCGTTCCGCGGCGTCGAGCAGCGTCATATTCAGCCCGCCGCGCGAGACCGAGTTGATGGCCCGCGCGGGGTCGGCGCTGTACGGCTGATAGACGAGGTCGCCCGATCGGGCGTGGATCATCCGGCCACGCATCGGGATCGCGTCGGCCAGGACGCGTTCGGCGAGGCCGACACGCTCAAGGGCGTCGATCCCGCGTGCCGACAGCGCGAGGTTGATGGATCGCCCGCCGGCGGCGCCGGCCACGCGGGGGTCGGGGCGTCGTTCGTGCAGGTCCACCCGGTGACCCGCCCGCGACAGATAGACAGACACGAGCGTCCCGGCGAGCCCGGCGCCGAACACCGTGAACTCATGGCGTCTCATGCCGTTCGCTCCAGAACCGCGGCCAGCAGACGAGAGAACCGCCACACATCGTGGAAGGAGTTGTACAACGGCACCGGCGCGACCCGGATGACATCGGGCTCCCGAAAGTCGCAGATCACCCCGGCGCGGGTCAGCGCTGTATGAATGGCGCGGGCGCCGGGCAAGACGATCATCGAGAGCTGGCATCCCCGGTGCGAGGGCTCGCCCGGCGTGATGACTCGCACCCGCTCGCCCCCGACGGCGCGCAGCATGAACTCCGTGTACGCGGTGAGTTGCTCAGATTTGGCGCGCAGCCGATCCATCCCGGCTTCATCGAAGAGCGCCAGTGACTCCTTCACGGCGACACCCGCCAGAACCGGCGGATTGCTCAAGCCCCACGCATCGGCGGTGCGGGTCGGCTCAAAGTCCGGCCCCATCCGGAATCGCTTGGCCGGATCGTTCCCCCACCAGCCCTCGAGCCGCGGCATCCGGGCGAAGTCACCGCGGTCGAGTTGCTTCTCGTGCACGAACAGGAACGCCAGGGCGCCCGGCCCGCCGTTGAGATACTTGTACGAGCACCACGCCGCGAAATCGACGCCCCAATCGTGCAGGCGCATCGGCACATTGCCCGCGGCGTGCGCCAGGTCCCACCCGACGATCGCTCCCGCCCCGCTCGCGGCCGCGGTGATGCGCTCCATTTCGTAGTGCTGCCCGGTGGCGTAGTTGACCCCGGCGAGCAGGGACAACGCCAAGGTCGGACCTTCGCGCTCGATCGTGTCGAGGATGTCGGCCGTGCGGATCGTGTGTTCACCCGTTCTGGGCCGCAGCCAGACGATATCGTTCTCGGCGTCCAGTCCGTGCAGCCGCAACTGGCTCTTGACCGCGTAGACATCGGAGGGGAAGCACGGCCAATCCATGAGCACGCTTCGGCGCGTCCCCGTCGGCCGGTAGAAGGAAGTCATGAGCAGTTGCAGATTGACGGTCAGCGAGTTCATCGCCGAGACCTCTCGGGGCGTTGCCCCGACCAGGCGGGCGGCGGGCTCGCGGAGCCCCTCGTGGAAGGGGAACCACGGGTCGTGCGCATGAAAGTGTCCTTCGACGCCGAGGGCGGCCCAGTCGTCGAGGTGCTGAAGCATGGCATCGCGCACGCCGACGGGCTGCAACCCGAGCGAATTGCCGCAGAGATACACGGGCGGGCCGCCGTCTGCGGCGACGGGCGTCGTGGGATGACAGAACCTCGCTCGGAACGCGGCCAAGGGGTCCCGTTCATCGAGGGAACGCGCGAAGGACTCGTTGGTGCTGAACTGCATCGGGGCGACAGCGTACCGCCGAATCACGCCGGGAGCGTCAGGCCGGTCTCCCGCTCGATCCGGGTTCGATGAGCGGGCGGGAGTTGCAGGAACTCCAGCGCGGTGCCCCCGAGCAGGCGGGCCTTGGTGGCGTCCGAGAGGTCCTCCATGGACTCGATGAGCGATCCCGGCACGGCCTCGCCGAGCGGGAACGGGTAATCCGAGCCCAGCGCGATCCGCGGCGCTCCGATCAAGCGGAGGAGCGTGCGGAGGGCGTCGGCGTCGTGGACGAGTGAGTCAACGAAGAAGCGGCCGAGGTACTGCCTCGGGTCAGTCGGGTTTCTTACCGCGCAGAGGTCGGGCCGGACGCGATGACCGTGGCTGATCCGACCGATCGTGCCGGGGAAGGAGCCGCCGCCGTGTGCGAAACAGAGCCGCAGCCGTGGGAAGCGGTCGATCACACCGCCGAAGATGACCGAGCAGATCGCACGGGAGGTTTCGGCGGGCATCCCAACCAGCCAGGGAAGCCAGTAGTCGGGCATCTCGGCCTTGCCGACCATATCCCACGGGTGGACGAAGACGCAGGCGCCGAGTTCCTCGGCCGCGGAGAAGACCTCGCCGACCTCGGGAGCGTCGAGGTTCCAATGCGGGCGCTCGGCGCGGTCGATGTGCGACCCGATCTGCACTCCGGCCAGTCCGAGCGGGCCCATGCACCGCTCGAGTTCGGTGATCGCCAGTCGGGGTGACTGCATCGGGAGCGTGCCCAGCCCGACGAATCGGCCGGGTCGGTCGCGCACGATCGCGGCGATGTGGTCGTTGAGGACGCGCGACAGATCAAGCGTGTGCTCGGGTTTGGCCCAATAGCCGAACATGACGGGCACTGTGGAGAGCACCTGCACATGCACCGCGGTCTCGTCACATTGGCGTGCCCGCACCCCGGCGTCCCAGCAGTTGGCCTCGATCTCGCGGAACGGCCTGCCATCGATCACCATCCGGGCGCAGCCCGGGCAATGGTGGTCGAGCGAGACCCATCCGCCGTAGCCGTACCGCTCGCGCAGGTCCGGCCAATGCTCGGGGAGGATATGGGTGTGGATATCGATCTTGAGGAATGTCATGCGGGATTGCGTGGGGAGTTCAGGCGGGTTGCATCTTGTATTCACCCGCCCGCTGCATCACATGGCCGCACTTCTTGCAGGTCCGACGCGCGGCGGGGCCGCCCCAGAAATCCTCCATGATGACGGCCAGGTCCTCGTCGATCTTCCGGAGGCGCCACTTGGCCTCGAAGATCAGATCGTCGCACTTGTCGCAGTACCAGCGCAGCCCATCGTCCTGGTCACCGCGCGGGAACTCGACGATCAGCCCGACCGTTCCGGCCGGGCGCTGCGGGCGGTGGGGAACCCACCGCGGCAGCAAGTAGATCTCGCCCTCGCGGATCACGACATCCCGCGGCCCGGATCCGTCCAGCGGCCGGATCCGCACCGCGATATCGCCCTTGAGCTGATAGAACAGCTCCTCGGTCGGGTTGACATGGTAGTCGTTGCGTGTGTTGGGTCCGCCGGAGACGAAAAGAATGACATCCTCGGAGTCCGTGTAGAGCTGCTTGTTCGCGACCGGGGGCTTGAGGTGATCCTTGTTGTCCTCGATCCACTTGTGCAGGTTCATCGGTGGTAAGTGTTTGTGCATCGTCGGCGCTCCGCGGGTTTGGCTGCGTGTTTGGGGTTCATTAGACCCATGTCCACGCCAAACGGCAAGCACGGTCGTTCCGAACATCGCCCACACGAGGAGCCCGCCGAGCTGACGAGATGAAGAAACTTCATGTGGACATCACGCGGTCGTCAGGTACCCTGAATGCACGATTGGACTTGTTCATCGCGTCGCGGTCGCGGAGGCCGTCTCGCCACGGAGGAGATACATCATGAGTCGTATCATTGGAGTCGCTGCCGGCGCCGCCACCATCACCGCGCTCGCCGGCGCTGCGTGCGGGACTTCGTTCCCGATCGTCCCGTTGTTCCTGCAGGGCGACACCGCCCCGGGGACAGGGGCCGCGTTCGAGACTTTCGACCGGCCGAATCTCACCTCGGGCGGCAAGGCCTACTTTGCCGGCGACACGAATGGGGGGACGAGCGCCGACGATGTCGTGTATTTCGATGGCACCCTCATCGCTCAAGAAGGCATGGCGGCGATCGGCACGGCGGGGACTTTTTCGTCATTCGAGTTCTTCGAGACCGCTCATCAGGTCAACAGCTTCGGCGCGGGCGTGTTCATTTCATCGCTGACCGGCGGGGCGCCGACCGGTGCGAACCGCGCGATCCACACCGGGATGGACACCTCCTCGCTGGTGCTTGTGGCGCTCGAGGGAGACGCGGCCCCGGGGATCGCCGGGCGGCTCTTCGTCGACTTCGGCTTTGCCGGGATCGCCGAGGACGGCAGGGTCGGCTTCCTGGCAGATCTGGATGTTGCGACCGCGGACGACTCGGTGATCTACTTCGATGGCGGCATCCTTTTCCGAGAGGGCGATCTTGTCCCAGCGTCGCTCGGCCTGCCCGCGGGCACCACCTGGGACGGCGATTTCGACGAGATGCAATGGAACGGCGCCGGTGACCTCGTGTTCGAGGGCAACACCTCGCTCCCGACGGGCGACATGGTCATCGTGCGATACTTGGCTGGCTCGGGCATGTCCGAGGTCGTCGTGCAGGAGGGACAGGCGGTCGCGGCGAGCGCCGGGCCCGACTTCCTCGAGTTGATCCTGCAGACTTCGCTGGCCGAGAACGGGCGATGGGCGATGCGCGGCAATCTCGGCGTGGCCCCTTCGACTTCCGATGCGGTGATCCTGACGGATGACGGCCGGATCTTCCAAGAGGGCGAGGAGGTTTCAGAGTTGGGAGTCGGCGTGGTAACCGGCAACTTCAACGCCGTGAACATGAACGGCGCGGGCGATGTCGTGTATCTGGCCGATATCGCCGGGGCCGCGGACCCGAACATCGACGAAGGCATCTTCCTTAACGGCAAGCTGCTGCTGACCGATGGCACGCAGGTGCCCGGGCTCCCCGCCGGCACGCTGTTCAGCGACATCGGCTTCGAGGACATCTACATCAACGACGCGGGGCAGGTGGTGTTTGCTTCGGATTACAGCGGAGCGGTCGTAGGAGACGGCCTCTTCCTGCTCACGATCACGCCCCCGGCATGTCCCGGCGACATCTCCGGGCCGGGCGGCGTTCCCGATGGGCAGGTCGATGTTGACGACCTCAACGCTCTTCTGAGCGTGTGGAACACGAGCGTCGGCATCGGCGATCCCCGCGACCTGGCGAATGATGATGGGTTCATCGATGTGGATGATCTGAATGTCGTGCTGTCGAACTGGCAAGCGACCTGTCCGTAAGGCCCGCACGACGCGGCCGGTGACAAACGACTGCAACATTGTCCGGGCCCGGGCGCTTGACCCGGGCCTTTTCATGCGCCGATCAGCGTGCGGACATCCCAGAGTTCGGGGAAGAGCCGTGTCGAAACCACCTGCTGGAGGAACGACACGCCGGAGCTCCCGCCGGTCCCGCGTTTGTAGCCGATCGTGCGGGCCACGGTCTTCATGTGCCTGAACCGCCAAAGCGAGAACTGCTGATCGATGTCGACGAGCTTCTCGCACATCTCGTACGCGTCCCAATTCCGCTCTGGGTGCTCGTAGATCGACTTGAACACGGGCAGGAGTTCCGGCGCCTCGGTGTAGGGCAGCGACCAGTCGCGATCCGTGACCGACTCCGGCACCGGCAATCCCCGGCGCGACAGGAATCGCAGGAACTCGTCGTAGAGACTCGGGGCGCGGAGCATCCGATCGAGTTCGGCGTGGATCTCGGGACGGTGCGAGAATACGCGCAGGGCGTTGGGGTCCTTGTTGCCGAGGAGGAACTCCACGGCTCGATATTGGAAGGACTGGAACCCGCTCGCCGGCCCGAGCACATGCCTGAACTGGGCGTACTCCGTCGGTGTGAGCGTCTCGAGGACGCCCCATTGCTCGAACAGTTGCCGCTGCACCTGCTTGACGCGCGACAGGATCTTGAAGCACGGCTCAAGACGGTCGTGGCTGACATGATCGATCGCGGCTTTCAACTCGTGGATGATGAGCTTCATCCAGAGCTCCGAGGTCTGATGCTGGATGATGAAGAGAAGCTCGTCGTGGTGCTCCGGCTGCGAGAGCGGCCGCTGCGCCGAAAGAAGGGTGTCCAGGCCGAGGTAGGCGCCGTAGTCCAGCTTGCCGTGCAGGTCGGTCTTGATGGTCGGTTCAAACTCTCGTTGGGACATGGCGCGGCTCCAGGTCGGGGCCGTGGATTATGCGCCATCTTCACAAGGTTCGTTTCACGGGCCTTCGGCGTCGGCCTGGCCGGCACTGGCGAGTGTCGCCGCCGGTGGACGCGGGCGCGGCTCGAGCGCGACCTTCCGCTGGCGGTACCCGGTCTCCCGGGTCTGTAGCGTGGTGCATCCGGGGTGTGCCAGGGCCGAGAGCATGACGAGCCCGGCCATGGCTGTCGAACGGGCCGGCGACCGATGCGGATTGCCTCGTCCCATGCGGAGCGGTCTCCGATCCCCCCAATGGACTATCGAATGTTGTGGCGGTTCCGCAGATCTCCTTGGCCTTGCGCCGGCCCCACTCGTTGGGGGTGTGCGTCCTGTGCCGGGGCGGGAGGGGCGTATAATCCGGCCCAACCCCCGGAGGCACGGCCCTTGAAGACGCTACGAATGTCGGTTCTGTGCGCACTCGCCGCGATCACTGCCTTGATGCCCGTGGGCGCTGCATCCGCGCAGACGGCGCGGCTGGGGACACAGACCGTCCCGGCCAAGGCGAAGGGCGAGATCCGCCTGGCCACCTACAATGTCCTGAATCTCTTCGATGACCGCGACGATCCGGTGCTCCGCGACGAGTTCGACGACTGGTACGACAAGGACCGAGTGCTGCGAGCCAAGCCGGAGACCGAGCGGCAGGCGCTGGCCGACAACATCCACCGGCTCGACGCCGATGTACTCTGCCTTCAGGAAGTGGAGAGCCTCGAAGCGCTCCTCGAATTCCGCGACAAGTTCCTCTCGGGGATGGGGTACGACCATGTCGTCTCCGTCGATGTCGGTCAGGAACGCGGCATCGAGAACTCGGTCCTCAGCCGGTTCCCGCTCTCGGATGTCAAGGTGTGGCCGGACTTGGAACTCGGCGGCGTTCACCCCGAGATGTACGGGAACCAGAAGAACTGGTACGCCGGCGAACCCATCACATTCCGTCGCTCGCCGCTCCGTGTGACGGTCGATGTTCCGGCGGATCGCAGCGCCTCGGCCGAGCCGTACCAGGTGACGCTCTTCGTCGTCCATCACAAGTCGGGGTACTACAACGGCTACTGGCGAGACAAGGAGTCCGCCAAGGTTGTTGAGTTCATCAAGGAACTCGAGGGCGCGGACCCGGGCATCAACATCGCGGTGCTGGGAGATTTCAATGCTCAGCACGACGAGAAGGTGCTTGAGAATTACTTCGAGGCCGGCATGGTCGATCTCTTCGGTCAGGACGACGGATTCCCCGTCGAGCCGCGGCTGACGCACGAGTCCGACCGCCGAATCGACTTTGTGCTGCTGAACAAGAGTCTTGCGTCCGAGGCCCGCCTCGACACGCGCTTCGTTCTGGGGACGCCGGTGCGTGCCAAGGGCGCCGACTACCGCACGGTTCCGGCGCCGGCGGGGTACGCATCGGACCACATGCCCGTCGCGGTCGATATCGTCGCCGCCGATGCGCCGCCCAAGGATGAATGAACGATCGGACTGGTCAGTTTGATGTCGTCGTCATCGGCGGCGGTCACGCCGGCGCCGAGGCCGCATGGGCCGCGGCAAACACGGGCGCTTCGGTCGCGCTGCTCACGCTCGATCCCTCGAAGATCGGGGTCATGTCCTGCAATCCGGCGATCGGCGGATTGGCCAAGGGCCAGATCGTCCGGGAGATCGACGCGCTCGGCGGGCTCATGGGAGTCGTGGCCGACGCGACGGGCATCATGTTCAAGGTGCTCAACCAGTCGCGGGGCCCGGCGGTCCGTGGGCCGCGGGCGCAATGCGACCGCCATGCGTACGCGCGCTGCGTGCAGCGGATGCTGTCGGAACGCCCGAACATCACGATTATCGAGGGTGCCGCGTCATCGTTCGTGACTGAACCGGGGGGCTCGGGCCGTCGTCGGGTCACCGGTGTGGTCGTTCGGTCGAAGGAGGCCGACGGTGACGCCTCGTTTGTGCTGCATGCCCCCGCGGTCGTTCTCACCACGGGCACCTTCATGCGCGGGCTGATGCACAGGGGGGAGCAGAAGTCGCACGGCGGACGGGAGGGTGAGGCCCCCTCGGTCGGGATGAGCGGCGCGCTGCGCGAGATGGGCTTCGAGCTCGGCCGGCTCAAGACCGGCACGCCGCCGCGACTCAGGCGCTCGACGATCGACTGGGACGCCTTGGAGGATCAGTGGGGGGATGAGCCCCCAGTCCCCTTCAGCGACCTGACCGATGTATCTGCGTTCCCGTCGATGCCGCAGATCTCATGCAAGGTCACCGCGACGACGCCGGCGGTTCACGATGTCATCCGTGCGAATCTCCACCGTGCGCCGATGTACTCCGGGCAGATCGAGTCTGTCGGGCCCCGGTACTGCCCGTCGATCGAGGACAAGGTCGTCCGCTTCGCGGACCGCGGGTCGCACCATGTCTTTCTCGAACCCGAGTCGCACGAGAGCGACTGGGTCTATTGCAACGGCATCCCGACTTCGCTTCCGGGCGATGTGCAGGACGCGATCGTTGCGGGGCTGCCGGGGTGCGCGCGTGCGCAGATCGTGCAGCACGGATACGCGGTGGAGTACGACATGGTGCTCCCCAGCCAGATCGACTCGACCTGCATGACCAAACTCGTCGACGGTCTGTTCCTGGCCGGGCAGATCAACGGCACCAGCGGCTATGAAGAGGCCGCGGGCCAGGGCCTCGTCGCGGGTCTGAACGCGTCCCGGGTCGCGGCGGGGCTCGAGCCGGTCCGGCTCGGGCGCGAGCAGGCCTACATCGGCGTCATGCTCGATGACCTGGTCGTCAAGGTCCCGACCGAGCCGTACCGGATGTTCTCCAGCCGGGCCGAGCATCGGCTGCTGCTCCGCGCCGATAACGCATCGGATCGCCTCACCCCGCTCGGGCGCGAATGGGGGCTGGTGGACGACGCGCGGTGGGCCGTTCATTCCGTACGCCGGAACGAACTCCAAATGCTGCAGGACCGGGTTCGTGCGACGCGCGTCGCCGGGCGCGAGCTCGCCGCGGTCGCGCGCACTCCTCGCTTCGGCATGGAGGAGTTCATCGACGCACTGGGTCCCGAAGACGCATGGCTCCCGAAACGCTCGGTGCTCCAGACCTGCTTGGCCGATCTCCAGTACGCGGGGTACCTGGCGCGTCACCGCAACGAAGCCGAGCGCCAGAGCCAGGCCGCCCTGCGTCCGATTCCGCGCGAGATCGATTATCGCTCGATCGCGGGCCTTCGCGCCGAGACGGTCCAGGTACTCAACAAGTTCCGGCCCGCGACCGTCGGGCAGGCCGCGCGTCTGGCCGGGGTGAATCCGCCGGATATCACGCTGCTCATGGTGGCGATGCGGCGGGGCGCGTCGGCCGGTCCGCCTCCGTGATCGTCGCCGGTTACGCGCACCGCGCCGATCATCACTTCGGGGGCTTGGCCCCGGGCGGCTCCGGCTCCTCCGGCGGAACCACCGATGGCACGGTGCGCTGACACACCGAGATCAGTTGACGGATCTCGGCGGCCGACTCTGATGCGCTGGTTGACTCATCGAGCCGTCGCACCGCCAGCGTCGCGGCGTCCGTGACGACCTTGAATCCGTACCCCTCCGCGGTGCCGCGGATGAAGTTCGCCTTGGTCCGAATGCCGGGAAGGTCATCCGCCCGCAGCAACTGGCCCAGTTCATGCGCGAGGCGATGCAGTTCCTTGACATACTCATCGACCATCGGTGCATCGATGATCTCCGGATCGCGCTCGGACGAGATCGTCCCGCGCCCGCGTGAACCGCTCGAGCCGGAGATCAGGTATTCCGCGGCGGCGCGGCGCATGAGATCGGCGGCCAGCGGCTTGACGAGCACCTCGACGGCGCCCGCCTCGGCCGCGGCCGAGCGCAGGCCGGGCGAGGTGTCCGAGGTCGTCAGGATCATCGGCTTGGCGAACCCGGCATGCGCGGCTTCCCGGATGAATTCCACCCCGGGCATGTCCGGCAGGTTGTGGTCCACGAAGACGAGCTCGGGAGACTCTCCCAGGAGTTCGAGGCCGGCCTTGGCGTCCCGTGCGTAGATCAACTCGAGCGATGATTGCTTGAAGAACGCGGCCACGAGCTTCTGGTCCAGCATCGAGTTCTCGACGATCAGGACGACGCCGCGGAGCGTGGACAGGTCCACATGCTCGCGATGAAAGACATGCTCGTCGTTGAACTCACGGAAGTCCTCCGGCCGCACCGGCGCATC
>CAZSLT010000089.1:0-11862 GCA_964607595.1 uncultured Phycisphaeraceae bacterium | reverse complement strand
CGGCCGCAGATCCAGGAAGAGGCCGTTATCCAGCTCGCCGACCTGCTTCAAGAGAAGATGCGTCCGGACGGCCTCGCCATCGTCCTCAAGGCCGACCACTACTGCATGCAGTGGCGAGGCGTGAAGGACATGGACTCGAAGATGGTTAATAGCGTCATGCGCGGCAGTTTCCTGAAAAACCCCGACCTCCGGCGCGAGTTCCTGTCGCTGCTGCACGAACGCGGCCAATCTTGAGAGGAAGAACCATGCTGGTACGCCTGCTGTACGCAAGCCAAGCCCGGGCCCCGATCACCGACGACACGCTCGCAAGCATCCTGACGCAATCGCGCAAGAACAACCCGGAGACGGGCGTGACCGGCGTGCTGTGCGTTTGCCACGGGGGTGTGTTCATCCAGGCGCTCGAGGGCGGGCGCGCCGAGGTGAACCAGCTCTACAGCAAGGTGCTTCGTGACGACCGGCACACCGATGTGACCCTCCTCGAGTACGCCGAGATCTCCGAGCGCCGGTTCTCGGGTTGGCGGATGGGTCGTGTCGACCTAGACAAGGTCAACACGGCGGTCGTGCTGAAGTATTCCGAGAAGCCTCGGCTCGACCCATTCGGCATGTCTGGCTCCGTGGCGCTCAAGCTGCTTGAAGAGCTTGCGGTGAGCGCCTCGATTGTGGGGTGAGAGCGGCCACTCGATCTTCGACGTTGCCCGCTGGGCAACGTGGGCGTCGATCTGGAGTGATGCCGAAGGAACGACGACTCCGCCGAACGGACCGATGCCGATGAAAGACGATCAGAACAGAATCAGATGTGGCGGGGCATTGACAGGTAAGGAGTCGACGGAACACGAATGCGGATGGACACACGAGAGCTCACTCCCGAACTGATGGACGCGGCGAACATCGACCCGCAAGAGCACCGTCGGGCGCTCCTCGGGCTCTCTCGCCTCAACCGTTTGAGCCTGGCGTCGGTGAGCGTCGCAAGGGCCATCAAGGAGTTACTCGATGCTCGCGGCACTCCCGCCTCCAACGCTTCGCTGCTCGACTTCGCCTGCGGCGGGGGCGACCTTCTGCTGGGCGTGCGCGGCATCTTGGGTCTGCCGCAAGCGTCGATCAGCCCCATGCAAGCCACGACGGACATCGCGGTTGATATCAGCAACACGGCGTTGGAGGTGCTGCGCGAGCGCGCCGAGCGCGAGCAAATAGCTGTGCGCTGTGTCCGCGCGGATGTACTCACGGCGCCGCTGCCCATCGGCGACGCAGGCGTGGACGTCTGCATGTGTTCACTGTTTCTTCACCACCTCACGCGTTCGGGCGCGCTCGGTGTGCTTCGTGAAATGGCGCGCGTTGCACGGTCAGGGGTGGTGATCTCGGATCTTGCGCGAACCCGCAGGGGGCTCATGCTCGCATGGTGTGCCAGCCGCCTGATGACACGCAGCCGAGTTGTTCGCGTCGATAGCCTGAAATCCGTTCGCGCCGCATGGACGCGGCGCGAACTGATGGACCTGGCGCGCGAAGCCGGTCTCCATACGGCGGATGTCCGTGCGATCTGGCCGCAGCGTCTGCTGCTGGTCTGGAGGCGGGCATGAGTGTCTCCGATAATACGGAACAGGTTGATGTGCTGGTCATCGGTGCGGGCATCGCCGGCGCCTCGGCAGCGCTGAGCGCGGCGCGCGTGCTCAATGGAACTCGCCGAGTGCTCCTCGTTGATCACTCGGCATGGCCGCGCGAAAAAGTCTGTGGCTGCTGCCTTGGCGCGGCGGGCATTGCGTCACTCCAGCGCCTGGGGCTCGACTTGCGCTCTCGCCAGACGGGCTACGCAGTGCTCACGCGCGTTCGTGTGACCGCGCGCGGCGGGGCGTCGTTTGACCTGCCGCATGCCGGGGGGCTCGTGGTCACTCGCTCGGTGCTCGACTCGACGATCGCGAGCGCGGCGGTCGATGCCGGCGCGACCTTCCGCCCGCAGTGTCCTGCGAGCGTCATCGGTCGTCTCGGCGGTGTGTGGCGAGTCCGTCTGGGTAGCCGGATATGGTTCGCGCGAATCGTTATTGTCGCCGATGGGCTGGCGGGTCGGTCACTCGCTGAGTTGCCGGGGTTTGCGCCGCGAGTGGAGCGTGGGGCGTACATGGGTGCGGGTCTTCAGATCCCGGCTTTCGCTGCGTCTCCCGATGTTGCACCCATGGGCACGGTACAGCTTGCGCACGGCGTCGGCGGATACATCGGCCTGGTGCGGTGTGCGGACGGATCGATGGATGTCGCGGCGGCGCTTTGTCCGAAGCGCGTGCGGTCGCTCGGCGGGCCGATCGGCGCGATGCAGGTTCTGCTCGATGACGCTCGTGTGCGTGTCGCGCTCGATCCGAGCTTCCGGCCCAGGGGCACCCCTCTGCTCACCCGACGGCGCGACGCCCTTGGTGGGCCGGGGCTGATCATCGCGGGTGACGCGGCAGGCTATGTCGAGCCGTTCACCGGGGAGGGCATGACTTGGGCCGCGCTCGCGGGCGAACACGCCGGTGCGATCGCCGCCGATGCGATCAGCGCTGGCATCTCGGCACAGGAATCGCTCGGGACCGCGTGGTCGCACTGGTATCGGCACAGACTCGCGCCGATGAAACGGGCGAGTGGATCGATCCGCCTGTTGCTGCGCACGCCCGGGATGCTGCGCGGCGTCTCGAATGTTGCGATGCGTAGCCACACGGTCCGAAGGATGCTCGCTGACCTCAGCACACGTGTCACCGGCGGTACCCCCGCGCGCGCTGGCTCGACGCCACTCCAGCGGCTTCATGCGCCGTCACTCTCGCCGACCAGCGCGACCCGCGGGAGCAGAGTATGACCTCCCCGCCGCCACTGCTCTTGGGGTTGGGCTTGGCAACACCGACGTATAGCGCATCGCAGTCGCAGGCGCTGGCTCTGGGCGTTTCTACGACGCTCGAGGACCCGTCGCAGGCGCCAGTTGTCGCGAGCCTCTACAAGCGGTCGGGAGTGTTCCGTCGGGCGAGCGTCGTGCTCAACTCTGCGAAAGCGGAGGGACAATCGCTCGATCAGGTCTTCTTCTCGAGCTCGGACGATGGCCGCTGGCCGTCCACCGCAGAGCGCATGCGCGCCTTCGACGCGTCGGCCGGTGCTCTGGCGCTTCGCGCCGCTCGCTCCGCGATAGCCGAGGCGAGCGTGTCGCCCGAGCAGATCACTGATCTGGTCACCGTCAGTTGTACCGGGCTGAGCTCGCCCGGCGTGGATGTCGCCCTGATGACCGGGCTCTCGCTGCCGGCAGGCGTGCGGCGCTTGAACATCGGCTTCATGGGGTGCCATGGTGCGATCGTCGCGCTCCGCACATCCGCTGCACTGGCGGCGACTCGCACCACGAGCGATCATCGCCCGCGGCAAGTGCTCGCGGTCTGCATCGAGCTCTGCTCGCTCCACCTCCAGCGCACGTCGCGCGTGGACCGCCATGTGTCCAACGCTCTCTTCGCCGACGGGTGCGCCGCGATGGTCATCGGCTACGCGGCCGAAAGCCTCAATGGATCCACCGTCCATGCTCCCGCATTGACCGATCCTCACCAGCAGATGTTGATGGCGCGACACGCCGCCATCTCAAACCTCCCACCGCTGCGTGTTGTCGATGCGTCGTCGATCCTGTTCCACGGCAGCACATCGGCAATGGGTTGGCGGATCGGTGATCACGGCTTTGAGATGACGCTCGACCGAGGTGTGCCCGCGCTGCTCAAGTGCCACCTGAGCGAATGGCTCTTGCCCTGGCTGCGCTCGCATCTGGGCAACGCCGCGGGACAGCGTGATGTGCGATGGGCCATCCATCCGGGCGGCCCTCGCGTGCTCGACGCCGTCGCGAGCGCACTGGCGCTCAGCGCCGAACAGACTCGCGAAAGCCATGCGGTCCTTGGCGAGCATGGCAACATGTCATCCCCGACCGTGCTGTTCATTCTTCATCGGTTGCGCTCGCAGCGCGACGACCTTCGTCCAATCGTGACACTTGCCTTCGGTCCCGGCCTGACAGGCGAGGCCGCACTATTACAGCCGATCGATCGCATGGCTAGGGTGCATGATTCGGCAGTCGGCTGCGGTTGTAGGTGAAGAACGGAGTATCAGGTCGGACATGACGATGGGCTATCGCTGCGTTGAACGCCCAGACGCTCGCTGGCCGCGGCTGCCATTCGCCGACGATGATCCCCGCACCGCGGAAGTCATGTCCAAGGCCCTGCTGCTGGCACGGGATCGGGAGATCAAGGATCCCTCGATCCTGCGCCAGATCCGGGGATGACCGATTCCGCGCCCGCGTCTCACACCCGCCTCCCCCCCCCACCATTTCTAGCCCCCCTTTCCGCCGCTCCCCGACCCGGATTCCGCTTTGTCACCGGCGTTTCCGGGGATAGGGTCTCTGGGTATCCCCGCGGCCGCGTCCGAGGCCGGGTGGTGCCTCGGCTCCATCGAGGCGCCTCCCCCACCCCCACCCCCGTCGGCTCGTCGGTTCAGGAGTGCGAAGGATCATGATGAAGTCTTCTCGTCTGGCCGCGACCATCGCGGGTCTGTCGGGTCTGTTCGCGGCGGCCTCCGGCGCCGGCGCGTCCGCGTACTACCAGTCCTCCGCGGGCACGATCACCTTCATCAAGGCCGCGTTCGCGGACCCCCAGAACCCCGCCAACTGGGACATGATCACCCCGAGCGTCGCCATCACCCGCGGCAACGTCCAGGGCATCTACAACCCCCTCGTCGAGCCCGGGTACCAGGGCTTCTCGCCGGTGGGCACGCTGTGGTACTTCAACGGCACGGTCCAGGATGTCATCGACGGGACGATCACGCTCTCCCAGTTCGACAACTGGGTGTTCGCCCACGGCAACAACCCGCCCGGCACGGTCGGCGACAACGCGGTGCTCTATTTGGTGGCAGAGGACGCCTTCGTGGACATCCGCTTCACGCAGTGGGGCGTCGGCAACGGGGGGGGCGGCTCCTTCCGGTATGTCCGCGCGATCGTTCCGCCACCGCCCCCGGAATGCCCGGGCGATGTCACGGGCGCGGGCGGCGTGCCCGATGGTCAGGTGGATGTGGACGACCTGAACGCGATTCTCGCCGTGTGGGACACGACGGTGGGTGTCGGATCGCCGCTGGACCTGGCGGGCGATGATGGGATCGTGGATGTGAACGATCTGAATGTCGTGCTCTCCAACTGGCTGGCGTGCGACTAGCGGGCGGCGGCTCGGCCCCGGCTGTCGGGCGGGGGGTGAGTCGGTAGGATCCCGTTCATGCAACTTCCGGGTGAGAATGGAGCGGCTTCGACCTATCCCGGCGGGATCGCCTCGACTGCTCGCCCGGTGGCGTGGTCGGCGACGGGGATGCGGCCGCCGCTGATCGTGCTGGGGTTCCTGGCGCTCTTCCTGAGCGTCCTCTTCTGTCCGATCGTGAACGACAAGCCGATCCTCGTGCGCACCTTCCTCGGCGTGGCGGGCGCGATGTTCGTGTGGCTGGCGGCACTCTGGGCGCGCTCACGGGCAACGAGCGATCCCCTTCGCGTCGAGTTCGTTCCCGTGAAGTCCCACTGGGTGCAGGGGTGCGTGCAGTTTTGCATTCTCTTCTACTGGGGCTGGTATGTGCCCGATGTCGGGCTGGAAAGCCCGCTGATCTTCGGACAGCTCCTGTACCTGACCATGCTCGATGCGCTGATCTCGTGGTCGCGCGGGCGGACCTGGCGCCTCGGCTTCGGCGCCATGCCCGTCATCTTCAGCACCAACCTCCTGCTGTGGTTCCACCACGACTGGTACTACTTCCAGTTCGTCATGATCACGATCGGCGCACTCGGAAAGCAGTTTGTCACCTGGGAGCGTGACGGCAAGCGGACCCACATCTTCAATCCCTCCGTGTTCGGGCAGTTCGTCGTGGCCGTCGCGCTCATCGCCACCGGGCTGACCAACGAACTCACCCGCGGCCAGTGGATCGCCGCCACCTTCGAGGCCCCGCCCTACATGCTCGTCCTGATCTTCGGGCTGGGCTTGGTGGTGCAGTCGCTTTTCGGCGTGACGCTCATGACCATGGCCGCGGCCACCGCGCTGTGGATCCTCAATGTCGTCTACACCGAGATGACCGGGCTGTACTTCTTCGTGACGGTGAACATCGCCGCGACGATCTTCCTGGGGCTGCACCTGCTGATCACCGACCCGGCGACCTCCCCGCGGACGAATGTCGGCAAGGTCGTCTTCGGCGCGATGTACGGCGTCGGGTATTTCGCGCTCTTCCGCGTGCTCGATCTCTTCGAGATTCCGGTCTTCTGGGACAAGCTGCTGCCGGTGCCGATCCTGAACCTGATGGTGCCCCTGCTGGACCGCTGGGCGCGGTCGGGCGGGATCGGACGAATCAACCACGCGTGGCAGACCGTGATGCGGCCGAAGTGGATGAACTTCATCCACATGGGTGTGTGGGGCGCGATCTTCGCGACCATGATGGCCACCGGCTTCCTCACCCACCTCGACCACCCCGGCAACGACATCGCGTTCTGGAAACAGGCGTACGCGGACGACCGCCAGCACGCCGCCCACAGCTATGTCATGGTCGCCGGGGCGCGCGCCGAGGGCATGGGCGACCCCGACGCCATCAACGAACTCGGCGTGATCGTCGTCGAAGGGCTCGACGGCGTCGTCGATGTCAACCGCGCCAAGGCCGCGCACTACTTCGCCAGGGCCTCGCTGCTGGGCAATGTCCACGCCAGCAACAATGTCGCGGCCCAACGGCTGTTCTTCGGCGAGTCGGCGGACAAGGAAATCGTGTCGCACGCCTTCCGTCAGTTGCTCGACACCTGCGCCGCGCAGACCAACCCGATGGGGTGCTATCTCGTCGGCGTGGCGTACGAATTCGGACGCGCCGACTTCCCGGTGGACCTGCCCCGCGCGGCCGCGTTCTACTCGGTCGCCGGGCGCGGCGACCCACGCATCGCAGCCTTCGCCGCCAAGGGGCTGGCGCGCATCCTGCTTCAGGGTGTCGATGCCAACATGAACACCGCCGATGTTCTGACGGTCCTGAGCGAGAGCGCCTCGCAGAACGACGCCGAGGCGTGCTGGTACCTGGCGTACCTCACCAACGCCGGCATCGGGGCGCGCCAGGACGGGGAGTTGGCGCGCGAACTCATGCAGAAGGCGTGCGACGCGGGGATGGAGCAGGCGTGCGAGGCGCTCAATGGCGACACGCTCCCCCCCTACGAAGCCCCCCGGATAATGGGATATCCCGGCTGGTCCACGGCGTACCCGGAGCCCGCGCCGTCGCGCTGACATCCGCGTCCATCCTGTGGACAACCCGCGCGCGGTTGGAAATCTGACACCCACCACTTTCGCGCGATCTCGCCACAACATTGTGGACGCGTGTCGATCGACCGCCGCGACCCGCACCGGGTCCCCACAAGATCGTGGCGTGCTGTCAGTAATAACAACGAGAGTGATGACGGATGATGCGAGCATTGCGCATGTCATGATGTGAAACCCGTTTGATCGAACAATCCGTGGTTAGCATGCGGACGCTGGTTCCGGGGCCATCTGTGAGGGAGACCGGTGCATGCCGCTACGACAGCGCACGCGTCGACGCCGCGGAATCGTGATCGGGCTGGTGGCCTTGGGGCTCGCCGCGTTGGCGGCCCCGCTCGCGGCCCACCGCCTGATCGCCCCCGTCCAGTTCAATCAGTTCCTGATCGAGAAGGCGGACGCGTCATACGGCGTCACGCCGATCGCCTCGCGCTGGGCGCGGTTCCGATCGGTCTACGGCTCGGGTGTGAACGCGCTGCTCCATCTCGGGGAGCGCGGCGCGCCGAACATCGACGATCCCGCGGAAGTGCTGAAATTCGTGCTCTCGTGGGCGCCGCGCGACGCGATCGTCTACCCCACGGAGATCTTCTACTACTTCCGACTCGTTGACAGCCAGGGGCGCGATGTGTGGGGGAACCTGCGGATCGCCGAGATCGGCGAGGGGCGCATCGGCATCTCCTACTTCCACCCCGGCTCCGAGCGGTTCTCGCACATGGTCTTCGATGCCGACAACGGGCTGACCGTCAAGCCCGCGGGAGATCGCGCGTATTCGGTTACTTACGCGGGTGAGCGCGTGCGATTCCACATCCCGCCGGTCGTCACGACGCCGCCGCCGTCGCTGGCGCTCGACGCCGACGAGCGGTATGTCGGGCGGGTCGTCGATGAGTCCGGCGTGCGCTTCCACCTGTTGTTCAGCGACCGCACCAGCAGCTTCTACATGCTGCTGGACGACTCGGCGGGCACGCCCGACCGGCTGGAGCGCACCGACGACGGCCTCATGCTCGGCGGGCGCACCGGCTTCGCGTATTACGACGAGCCGGGTCTGGACCGGCGCCTGCTCGTCGGCGTGCGGCTGAGCAACATCGCCGAGAATAACTACTTCGACGGCCCGGGGGATCAGGTGCCGTTCGAACTGGAGTTGCGCGATCTGCTGCACCGCGCCTACCCGCACACCATGCTCGACCCCGGTATCGACGAGCACGGCGTGCTGCTGGGCACCTTTGAGTGGCAGCGGATCGCCGTGACGCCCTTTCAGCGGTATCGCAATCTCGACGAGGTCCACGAACGGATTGTGGCGGGGCTTGAGCACAGCGACGGCCCGTCGCGCCGCACCGCCATGACCAAGGAATGGTGGAACTCGCCGATGTGGGTCGCCATGAAGACCTACGAACTCCGCGCCGAGGGCAAGGACCTCACCGGCCCTCCCCCCGGCCTCCTCGGCCTCGACGAACTGCTCGAGACCTACCCGCCGTCCATGTTCGCCTCCGCGCCGCAAGGGCCTCCGGAGGCCGTTGTCACCAGCAACCGTCCCACCGGGACACCACAGGAGAACAAGCCATGAGAAAGGGCACCGCGTCCGGCGGGGTCTTGATCGCGCTGACGGGCGCCGTCGTGATCGGCGGCGGCATCGTCGGGCTGTCAGCCCACCGGCAGCACGAGTCGGACTTCCTCTTCGAGCGCTACACGCTCACGCCGATCTCGGACACGATGTCGTCCGGCGGCGGCACGCCGACCACCCAGCCCGGCCAGACCGCCCCGCCCGGGTCGACCCACAGCGGCAGCACCAACACCCATCTGGCCAGCACCGACAATCACTCGGTGGCCACCGTCACGCACAACGCATTCAGCGACAGCCACCAGACCACTTCGGTCACGCACCTGCCCGTGACGGCCAACCACAAGACCAACAGCATCACCCACGGCACGGCGTCCGGGCTGCACCTGGCCAACACCGATGGCATGGACCCCCCCGGCATCCCCACGGTCGACCGTCATAAGGTCGACAGCATGCTGCACTACCTCTCGACAACCTGGTACCAATCGCCGGACAACATCCACACCTCGCGCACGGACACGCACCATGTCGGATCGGACTTCCACGACTACCGCTCCAACACCCACAAGGCCAACACCGACAACCACGACCCGCAGAGCAACACCCACAAGGTGAGCACCGCGAATCACAGCTCGAACTCCAACACCCATCTGTCAACCACCACCACGCACAAGCCCAGCACCTTCTACGAGGTGCCCGGCGGGCCGACCGAGCCGTGGTGGATCCCGTGGGTCTCCAGCGTCGAAGAGCTCGAACAGCTCATTGCTTCCGGCTACTTCGACAACCCGCCACCTGACGACGACGGCGGCGAAGGCGGCGAGACCGGCAACTGAGTCATCGTGATCTGCCTCTCTCTTCTCGCGGCCGGGCCAATGCGCCCGGCCGCGCCTTTTCGTGCGTCGATGACGAACACTCTTCGCGGGATTTTCACCGGGATCAAGCCGTGCGCTGCGCGCGGCGGTCTAGGTTCCGCGTGTTGGCGCGGAGGCGTCATGGCCGCGCCCGACCGTGCGGTGATCCGACGCGTCCCGTCGTCGCCGCGGTGTTTCTTCCGCCCCGCGCCGCGAGCACACCGCGGCCCGGGGTTTGCTCGCCACGCGTCGGCCGCGTGAGCCGACGCCCAGACAACGGAGGTTCCTTGAGATGACTTTCCATCGAATCTGGAAGCACGCGGCGTTGGCCGCGTTGACGATCACCGCCGCGGCATCCGCCCAGACCGGCGGCGGCCTCGAGCCGGAAGAGCCCGAGGGCTGCCCGTCGATGAGCTGCGACGGCGTCTCCGTCGGGCCGTTCTCGCCGCCGACCGGCTGGGAACTCGAGCCCGACCGCCGCCCGCTCGTGATGATCGTCACCTGGTCCGGCTTCTTCAGCGACAACCCGCTCGGCGTGCATCCAGACTGGTACGACGCCGATGTCGAGAACCCCGCCGGCCCGCCGGCGGACTCCGACACCGACGGCGTGCCGGATGTCTTCGAGTGGCTGATCTCGCAGCTCGATCTTGCGTACAGCCACGGCTACCGGCGCATGGTGATGCGCCTGCCCGCCGGGAGCGTGCAGGGCCAGGACATGGCGTCGTCGCAATGGTGGACGATGCCGCAGTGGAAGCGCGACGGCTTCGGCACGCATATCAAGGGCTGGCTCGACGCCAAGCGCCTCGCCGGCGACCCGGTTTCGCTCGGTGTCTACGCGGGCTACCCGATCAACGATCCGTGCGATCTCTCGATGGTCGGCGCGCATGCGCCCGACCCGACGGACGCCGACGACATGTGCATCCTCTACCAGAACATCAAGCCGTGGATGAAGATCGGCGCCAAGGAGTACTGGTTCGACGCCTCATCCGGCAGCTGGGCCACGATGTCCACCCTCCAGCACAGCCCCGACTACGCCGGGCTGATTCATTTCGGGGGCGAGGCGGTCCCCACCGTCGGCGAGGGCAACGGCTGCAGCGGCCAGCTCTCGCCCAACCCGGACGCGATCGTCGAGAGCCCGTTCGTCGCCACCTACCGCTTTCTCATCTCGCGTTTCGGCACGAACGAGCCCGTCAACCCCGGCAAAACGGAACTCGCCGTCATGCTCACCGGCCACCATGTCTCCTGCGGCGCCGAGGATGGCGACGAGTGGGAGTTCGATGATGTCCGGCGCATCTTCGACGAGGGATGGGTGCTCTGGATGAACGGCGCGTTCAACTCCTCGCAGTGGACCACCTTCACCGATGCAAACGGCGTCGGCACCACCTACCAGTTCGACTACACCTTCCCCTACTCCGCCGAGGCCGTGAAGCGGCTCCACGACTACGGCGTCCTGACCGCCATGGTCGACTTCAACAACGACGGCCTGATCGAGGTCAACGGCTACGACGACACCGATTTCGCGGCCTTCCTCGACGCGTGGTTCGATCACGCCGTCGGGCCCGGGCGCTACCTCGAGGGCGACGCCAACGGCGACGGCACCGTCGACGGCGACGATGTCTATGACTTCCTTGACGCCGCCAACGCCTGGCTCCAGAACAGCCAACTCACCCCCGTGGACCTCGGCCCCGCGTGGTGGCACCCGTAAGACCCGCCACCGAGATCCGGCACTTCCACGCTTACCCGCGTTTCTGTCTCGGGTGAGCCGCGGCCCGTCTGACCCCACAGACGGGCCGTTTTTGTGGATACTCCAATGGCGTTTCATCGCATCGCGGCCCACTGAGCCAACGAAAGAATGACGGCCGCGACTCCGAGAGCCACCACAGCGACAATCGCAACCAAGGCGAGAACGGTGTCGCGGTCGACCTCGTGGCGGATCGCTTTCAGGATTGAACTGACGGCCTTGTGTGACTTCATGGCGGCTGGTCCTTTCCGGGGGGGCTGGGTTCATCGCTGGCCGACCTCGCTTCGATGATCTGCAATGCCAGCGATACCCCCGCGGTTCCTTGGCTGACTGCCGGCGGAGTACACCAACGGCGCACGCGGAGCGGCCCGAACACGGGCTTGGCGCGGCTTCCAATCCACCCTGGAGCAACGGTGGCGGACGAGGCGGGGCAGGCAG
>CAZSLT010000088.1:0-12002 GCA_964607595.1 uncultured Phycisphaeraceae bacterium | reverse complement strand
ATCACGACAAGCCGGTCGTGCGGGATGTCCACGCTCAGCGACTTGAGGTTGTGCTCCTTGGCCCCGCGCACTCGGATCGCGCGCAGCGGCGCCGACCGCTCCGGCGCCGCCGAGGCGCGTATCACGCCCGCCGCGCCATCAACACCCGGCGCGACCTCCACCGGCTTGATCGCGGGGCGCTTCTTCGTCGTCTTCGGCTTCGTCGTGGACGCGGGCGCGGCGGCCCCGGAACGCTTCGTGGGCAAGGGATCTCTCCTCGGTGAGAGATCATCATAGCCGGGTAAGGTTAGGGTCGGCCGTGCTTTCTACCCCCGCGTCACCAGGCACCACGGCTGGCCGTTCACGGCCCGACGCCTCAGCAGTCGGGCCGACAGACCCCGCTCGGAAGCGGCCCGCTTCACCCACGCCATCGAGTGCCGCACCATCCCGCCCTCTTCCGACTTGTGACTCTTGCCGACCCAGTCGTCGCCGGTGTAGTCCTCGCCCCGCAGCGGCCGCGCCGGGCGCATGCTCGCCAGGAACACCACATCCGGCGTGCCGTGATCGCGCACCGCGTCGAGCATCAGCCCGATCTGCGCTTTGCTCGCGTGCGTCCACACCGAACGCGCCAGCACATGCGTGAACTTCATACCGAAAGGAGAGGCGTCGAACCGCTCGTTGTGCTCGAACCGCGGCCGCTTCAACTCGGCCATCCCCGGCTCGAGGAACCGCTCCAGCCCTTTGCGGACCATGTCCACCTGCGGCTCGATGCCGCAATATCGGCCCGGTGCGAGCAGGGGGATGATCCACCGACCGCCCCGCAGACAGCCGCAGCCGATGTCCAGCACGGTGCTTTCGAAGGTCAGGCCGTGTGCCAGCAGGACGGCCAGTTGCTCACGCCCGACGGTCTCGAAAACCTCGGGCGGCCCGCCGAGAAAGTCGGCGTTCAACGGCTGAGTTGCGGTGGGGGGGACGGTGGCGGCGGTCATCTCACCGACAGCGTAGCGGATCGGGCCTCAGACACGCCCGGCGATGTAGAGGACGAAGTCGCCCTCCAGTTCCGACGCCTCCTCGGCCGAGATGGGGCGCGTCATCAGCCGGCCCTCGCCGTCCATCGCTTCGGCGTAGTCGGCGTAGACCTCGGTCAGCACGAACCCCGCCTCCGTCATCGCGTCGCGGAGCTCAGCAACGCCCCACAGCCGCCAGTCGTAGACAAACGCGTTCTCCATCCGCTTGCCGCCCGGGAGCGTGAAGTGAATCGCGTTGCGGACCCGCGCCGTCGTCGGGTCGGCGCTGCGTTGCTCCCACTCGTAGATCACCGGGCCGATCGGCGTCTCGACCTCCATCTCCGACGCACCGGGCGCGAACTGGTTCTCGCCGGCGTAGAGATCCGCCACGAACACGCCCCTGGCCCGCAGCCGGAAGAGCACATTCCGGAGGTAGGTCATGAGTTCGGCGCGGGTGTGCAGCTCGCACAGCGCGAAGTTGAACGCGGCGATCACATCCGCCCGCGCCTTGACCGACAGCACATCCTCGGCCCGCAGCGCCAGCCGCTCCATCCCCGCGTCGTGCTGGTCGGCCATGCGCCGGCGCGCGTGCTCGAGCGGCGACGCATCCCGGTCGGCCGCGACCGCCATGTACCCCGGCCCCATCGCAACCCACGCCCGCGCCAGCGACGCCGGGCCGGCGAAATCATCTCCGAACTCGACGGGCTGATCCCCGTGCACCGCGTGCAGGAAGCGCACCTGCCACGCCGGCGACTGCACGCACCACTCGTAGAGGTCCCACTTGTTGAACTCGCCGCGAACGCCCGCCACTCTCGTATCCTTCCCGCGTGCCGCTGCTGCCGATCCATGACGCCGGCGATCCGCGCCTCGAGGTCTACCGCGATGTCCGCGACCGCGACCTCCACCGCCGCGCCGGGCTCTTCATGGCCGAGGGACGCCTCGTGGTGCGCACACTGCTGCAATCACCCGGCTTCCGGGCGCACTCATTGCTCGTCACCGACGCCGCGTGGCGCAGTTTAGCCGACGCCTTCGATCCCAACGCGCCCCAGACGCCCCCCGTCTATCTCGCCCCGCAGGCAGTCATGGACACGGTCACCGGCTTTCACATCCATCGCGGCTGCCTCGCCGCCGCGTATCGCCCGCCCCCACACGACGCCGCGTCCCTCATCGACTCGCTCGCCCGGGGCGACGCCCCGCGCTGCGTCGTCGTGCTCGAGGATGTCGCCAACCACGATAATGTCGGCGGCGTCTTCCGCAGCGCCGCGGCCTTCGCCGCCGACGCCGTTCTGCTCACCGCTCGATCCTGCGACCCGCTCTATCGAAAGTCCGTCCGCGTCTCCATGGGCGGCGTCCTGCGGGTGCCCTTCGCCACCGTCGAGTCCGGCGCGGACGCGGCCCGCCTCCTCGAGGACGCCGGGTTCCAGACCGTCGCCCTGACCCCGGCCCCGGGCTCGACCGACATCGCCGCCGTCCCCCGCCACGCGCGTGTCGCGCTCGTTCTGGGCGCCGAGGGGCCGGGCCTTTCGGACGCCACCCTCAGCGCCTGCCGACACCGCGTCCGCATCGCCACGACCGATCTCGTGGACTCGCTGAACCTCTCCGTGGCCGCGGCCATCGCACTCCACCGACTCACGCCCCATCCGCTACCTTCCCCGCCATGACCGAACGCGACCAACTCGCCCAGATCGCCATCGCACCCGTTCAGAGCGGAATGGTCGTCGGGCTGGGGACCGGCCGCGCCGCCTCCCGCGGCATCCGCGCTCTGGCGGAGAAGACACGCCGGGAGTCGCTCACGATCACCTGCGTCGCCACCTCGCTCGCCTCAGATAACCTGGCCAAGGAACTCGGGCTGACCGTCCGGCCGATGCGCGAGGTCGCGCATGTCGATTACCTCTTCGACGGCGCCGACGAGGTGGACCCGCGCCTGCACATGCTCAAGGGCGGTGGGGGGGCGATGACGCGCGAGAAGATCGTGGCGCACGCCGCGGACCGACGCGCGTACATGGTCCAGCGCGACAAGATGGTCGAGCGGCTCGGCATGCGGACGCCACTTCCGGTCGAGGTGCTGCACTACGCCCTGTCGTGGGTCCATGCCTCGTGCGAGGGGCGAGGGCTGAAGGGCGAGATCCGCGTCAGCGGCGGGCGGGACGGCCAAGACCCCGGCAAGGAGCGCTGCCAGTTCGTCACCGACAACTCAAACGCCGTGCTCGACCTCTGGATCCCCGCCGGCGCCGACATCGTGGCGCTGGCCTCGTGGCTCGACGCCACACCCGGCGTCGTCGGGCACGGGCTGTTCATCAGCGAGGCTGATGTCGTCTATGTCGAGGACCCCGCCGGCACCGTGGCGACCTACAAGCGCTGAACCACCGCCCGCCAAAAACGAAAACGCGGCGACCAGCAGGCCACCGCGCGGATTGACTCATCCAACCGGGCGGATCACATCGGCTTGTCGGCGATGTTCACCAGACGGCCCTGCCGGCGCTTGTTATTGAGGATCTTGCGCCCGCTCTTGGTCCGCATCCTGGCGCGGAACCCGATGGAACGCTTTCTCTTGATTCGGCTGGTGCGGTGCGGATAATGCGTCATGGCGTCTGGCTCCGGGTCAACGCCCCGGTCGGCCGGGGGCAGTGGGGGCGGAAGGATAGCAGGTCGACTCGCCGCCGCCAAGCCGATCCCCACAGACCGGTGAATCCGCCCTTGCCGACGCCCGGAATGCCAAATTTCAGCCGTTTGGGGGGGATCTCATGGCCCGCCCCCGGAGCGCCGATACCCTTTGGGTGACCGGTCTGTTCCGCCGGTCGGCGGCTTGGCCGCGTGGTCCAACAGGCCGTGGGCGACCGGGTCCATCCCGGGCCGAACCGCCCCCGACCTGATGGCGCTCGCGTCCGAAGCCACATCTCGCGGCCGGCGATCCCGGCCTTGGTTTGTGGAGTCCGGCGCCGGTTCTCTCGAACGGCGTCGTGGCGGAGTGTGTTCGCGTGAGCCCTGTTGACGACTCAGTCATGGAGCGGGCGGAAGCAGCCATCGGCTACCGCTTCCGGAACCCCGACCTTCTCCGCACCGCCCTGACCCACGCCTCGATCGCGGATCACCGCGTCGCGTCCAACGAGCGGCTGGAGTTCCTGGGGGACTCCGTCCTGGGCATGGTGGTCTGCAACTACCTGTTCGAGCGCTTCCCGCAGTACCTCGAGGGCGATCTCACCAAGATCAAGTCGGCCGTTGTGTCGCGCCGCACCTGCGCCACGATCGCGATGCAGCTCGGTCTCGACGAACTCATCGCGCTGGGCAAAGGGATGAAGACGCGGACGGCGCTGCCGTCGTCGCTCTCGGCGGCGGTGATCGAAGCGGTCGTGGGGGCGATCTTCCTCGACGCGGGCATGGACGCCGCACGCGATTTTCTGATCCCGCACCTCGTGCCCGTCATCGACCGCGCGGCGCGCTCGGGCCATCAGCAGAACTTCAAGTCCGTCCTCCAGCAGCACGCCCAGCGCGAGATCATGGCCCAGCCCATGTATGTCATGCTCGACGACAAAGGCCCGGACCACGCCAAGGCGTTCCACATCTGCGTCGATATCGGCGGACGGCGCTTCCCGGGATGCTGGGCGACCTCCAAGAAGCAGGCCGAGCAGTCGGCCGCGCTGGCGGCGCTCACCGAACTCGGGCTCATGACCAAACTCGAGGACGGCCAGCTCATCTACGCGCCCGACGGCGACGGGCTCGACGCCACCGCCGAAGAGACCGCGGCCTGAGTCAATCCGCCAGACCGAGGTCCGACGCGCTCAGCGATCCGTGACGCAGAATCTCCGGCTTGGTCGGATCGGTGAGCCGCACCACGGTGGACGCCACACCGACCCGGCTCGGCCCGCCGTCGAGCACCATCACGGACGCGTCGGCGAAGAGCGCCCGCACCCCGGGGGCGTCCAGCGCCGGCGGCTCGCCCGACATATTCGCGCTGGTGCCGACGATGCCGCGCCCGAATCGCTCGATCACCTCCAGCGTCAGCGCGTGATCCGGGCAGCGCAGCCCGACGCTCCCGTCCGGCGCGATGGCGCTCGGCGCCAGTTCCAAGGTGTTGGCTCGGAGGATGATCGTCACCGGGCCGGGCCAGAACCGTTCGGCGATCCGCGCCGCGACCTCTGGCCACTCGGCCGCGTACCGGCGCGCCATTGGCTCGCCGCAGACATGGACCGACATCACCTTGGCGGCGTCGCGCCCCTTCAGCGCCGCGACGCGGGCGATCGCCCCGGCGTTGTGCGCATCGGCGCCGAGCCCGTAGACCGTCTCGGTCGGGAAGGCGACGACGCCTCCCCCGGTCAGATGCGCGACGGCCCCGGCGACCGCGGTCATCGCTCCGGCTCGGCCGCCTCGGGCACGACGAAGCGGATGCCGTTGTGTTCGAGCGCCGTCCCCGTCGCCGCGACCAACTCGGCAAGCGAGATCTGATAGTTCACGAGGGCCGCGGCCTCGTCGAACTCCGCCAGCGCCAGCGCTTCCTGCCGGCGGAACTTCAGGTCCAGAAAGTCCGGGCTGAGCGCCTGAGTGGTTCGTTCGAGCACCTGCAGCGTCCGCAGATTCTCCGCCGCGGCCAAGCGGGCCGTGCGGTTCTGGTCGATGAGCCGGTAGTTCGTCTCGACATTGCGGAGTTCGCGCTTCACTTCGAGCACGATCGCCTGCACCGCCGCGCGGTAGTCCACGCCGGCGCGCATCATCTCGAGTTGGCGCTGACGGTAGACCGCCTCGCCGCCGCGATTGCCGATCGGCTGCTCGAACCGCACGCCGGCCAGCAGATCGACAAACTGCGCCTCGCCGATGTCCTTGTAGCCCTCGTCCAATTCGTCGCTCAGCCCCTGGAACCGCGCCTGCGCGGTCAGGTCGAGCAGCGGCAGACGCAGACTGTCGGCGACGGCGCGCCGAATCGAAGCATCCTGAATCGAGAGCAGCGCCTGCTGGAGCTCGGGCCGGTTGTCGATCGCGGCCGTCAGCGCATCCAGCAGGCTGATGGTGATCGGCGCGTCCATCGGCACATCGATCGGCAGGAGCAGCGCCTCTCCGCCGACCGTCAGTTCCGGGTCGTTGATGATGGACTTGAGCTGGTCCGAGGCGAGCCGCAGCGTGTTGGCCGCGCGGATGACATCGCCCCGTCGGCGCTCGACGGTGGCGACCGCGTCGGCGTACTCCGCGGGCCGGACATCGAACACCCGTCGGTTGCCGAGGATGTCGCGCGTCTCGACGCCGCGTTCCAGCAGCCGCTGGCGGATCTGAAGATTCTGGCGCGCCAGCACGAGGTTCCAATAGGCGCGTTCGGCGCTGGTGGTCGTTTCCAGCAGCGTCCGCTTGAGTTCGTAGATCGCGCCGCGCTCGGCGTTGCGCGCCAGACGGACCTCCGCCAGCGCCACATCCGATCCGAATCCCCGCAGCAACGGCTGATCGAGCTGGAGATTGACGAACGGCGAGTGCGACGGGTCAGGGAACAACTCCACGCCGGGCGACTCGTTGTCGTTGTAGCCCTGGCCCTGCGACACCGTGAACCGCCCGCCGCTGGTCAATTCTTTGCGGAGGCCGGTCTCGTAATCGATCTGCTGATTCTGCGTCGCCCCCGAGCCGATCGGGATCCCGCCGATGACAGGCACCGCGTTCGGCTCGTCGATGCTCCTCCAGTTCAGATCGGCGAAGAGCACCCAGTCGAACGCCGCCTCGGCCGCGGTCACCTGCTGCCGGCCGATCGAAGGCGCCAGCCGCGCCGATTGCACCGCCAGATTCTGCTCCACCGCCCGCGCCACGGCCTGTTCGAGGTTGATCGAGAACGCCCGGGACTCGCCCCCGAGCAGGTCCGCGCCCATGTCGGGCAGTTCCGTCAGGCCGTAGCTCGACGGCCCGGCCATCGCCTCCAGCTCGGTCTGCCGCTCGGGTGACAATTCCAGACCCGTCGAGGGGCGTTCGAGTGTTCTCGGTGTTGCCGATGACTGCGCCTCGGCCAGCTCCCGCTGAACCGACCCCAGAATCGAGGCCCGCAGTTCCCCCGAGGACGACTCCCGGAACGGGCTGGAACATCCGCCCGCCGCGAGAGCGACCACCAGGGGTGACAGCCCCATCCACAGTCCCGACCTTCGCCCCACAGATTGCCCGGATCGTCGTATCATGGTCGGGAGACTAGGCCGCATGGAGCGCCATGGTCAAAGGTGAGCGTGCGTGACGGAGCACGCCCGGCCACGGCGACAGGCGGCATGATCCGCCTCGGCCACGAGAGAAGGACCTCCCCGATGCGCACCACCACCAACCGTGTTCTCCCGATCTCCCGCCTCGCCCCGCGCGCCCTGGCCGCGGCCTTGGCCGTCGCCGCTGGCGCGGCGCTGCCCTTCGCCCCGGGGTTCACTCCCCACGCGGCCGCGCAGGACGCCGCCAAGTCGAGCCCGATCTCGTTCGTCGTCACCGCGAGCGCCGATGTCCCGCTCCGCTCGGGCAACTACACCGTGTTCTATCCGGTCGCCCGGCTCAAGCAGGGTCAGGTCTTGGCGGTGACCAACTCGCAAGACGCCGACTGGCTCGAGGTCGCCTACCCCGCGGGCACCCCCGCCGTCATCTTCGCGCAGGAGGCCGAGCTCCGCGAGCGCGACGGCAAGAAATTCGTCGTCACCACGCGCCGAACCTCGCTCAGCGCCTTCAACATCGCGGCATCCGGGCGCAGCGACCACTACAAGCGCGTCTTCCGCTCGACGGCGCTGCAGCCGGGCACCGAGCTCGCGTTCATCGCGCCGCTCACCGACCCGCAGTCCGGCGAGGTCTACGCCTACAAGGTCGAGGCCCCCGCCAACGCGACCGGTTACATCTCCCGCGCCGATATCCGCGCCGCCGGCTCCGCGGAGGCCGCGCAGTATCTCGCCTCGCTCGGCCTCACACACGATCAACTCGCCCAGCGCCTCGGCGTCACGAACTCCCCCGCCGCCACGACCACCGCCGACGCCGCAAACACGCCCGCAACCCCCAATCAACCGAACACCGGAACTCCCGCCGACGCCCCCGCGACCACGATCGCCGGCGCGCCGGTCGAGGGCGGTGACGGCGCCTCGATCACCATGGGCGCGGGCGACGACCCGGCCAGCGGTCTGATCGCGGCCCGGCTCGACGAGCCGCCGCCCGCCGCCGAATGGAAGGATGTCGAGGCCGTCAAGAAGCTCGACGCCGCGTACGACGCGATGTCCGCCGAGCCGCTCGAGAAGGCCGAGATCACGCCCCTCATGGAAGAGTACAAGGCGCTGCTGGCCACCGTCCCCGATGAAGAGAACACCCGCTCGGTCCGCGATTACATCAACGCCCGCATCATGCTCCTGGAACTCCGGGGCGAACTCCAGAAGACGCTCGCCGACCTGCGCACGCTCGAAACCTCGCATAAAGAAGCCACGCAGCGGCTTGAGTCCGCGTCGAAGATGGCGCTCCAGGGCGTCGAGTATTCACTGACCGGCCGTCTCGAGCGCAGCGCGCTCTACGACGGCGAGCGCCTGCCGCTCCGCTACCGGCTCGAGGTCCCCGGCGACTCGCTCCGCACGCTGCTGGCGTATGTCGAGGCGCCCAAGGGGCAGAACCTCGACCTGCTCATCGGCAAGACCGTCACCGTGCAGGCCAAGGACCGCATCGATCCCAAGGGCGGGCTGAACATCATCCACGCCCGAGAGGTCAGCGAGTCGGCTTCGAACTGACGCCGGCGCGCGACCGCTTCGAGCGCTCGCGGAACGCCGCGCCCGGGCCAAGCATCGCCCGGCGCGCCCCGCGCTCGCTGTCGCCCGCGCGGAACGCCGAGGCCCACACCACCGGGTTGAAGATGACGGCGCACAGCCCGACGATCACCAGCGTCGCGATACCCAGCATCGGCGAGTGGAAGTAACCCACCAGGGTCGCCACGACGAGCACCGCCGCGATCAGGACGCCGGTGATCACCGCCGTCCGGTGCGCGCCGAGCCGCGGCTGCGCGGGCGCTCCTTCCGGTGAGTCCTTGGCCGTCTCACTCGCGATCTCCGACTCGGCCACCGGCGTATTCTCCGGGTGGACCGTCTCGGGGCGGAACGGATCGAATTCCCTGTTCGTATGCACGGTCATCGCGGACCTCCTTCATCGCGACGTTCCCGAAGCGACTGTTGAAGTCTTCACCGCTGTCGTGAGCGACCCGTGAATCGACCATGAGATGCCGTTCATTCGGCGCGACCGCCCGCGCCGCATTCGTCCTAGCCGAGGAGGCTCGTGATCTCAGGGAAGAACACCAGCCCCATGAACACCGCGCCGATCCCGCCGAAGACCACCGCGTTCCGCAGGAAGCGCTTCTTCCACGCGCGCTGATCCACGAAATAGCGCCCGTCCCCGACCGCCACCAGCACGCCCGCGCGCACCGCGCGGCGAACCGCCCGGTAATCCACCTTCAGCGACTCCGGCTTCCGCGCCGTCTCGGCCGAGAACGCATCGACATCCACGAATGGCCCGATCGCGGCGTTCTTCCGCGCGATCAGCGCCATCGCCACCAGGGGGTACGCCATCGCCGCGACTCGCATGGGCATGGGTTGGGTTCCGTTCGAGTGTTCCGAGTTCGTGACCGCCGGCGCGCGCCGGGCGAACCCCACTTCATGCACGCCGCGTGCCAGCGTTCGGAGCGTCGCGCGCCGGCCCTGAGGCCGGTTCCCGCCGCCGCGCCGCGTCGCCGCCCCCCGCCAACTGCCGCTTTGGCTCCCCGCCCCCGCCCGCCAAGTACAGTGACCGCATGTACCGCAAGGCGACCGCACAACCCGAGAACCCCGAGCAGTTCGCCCGCGACACGATCCGCGCCCACCCCTTCGGCGTCCTGATCGCCCAGTCGCCCGTGGGCCTTCTGCACGCCTCGCACATCCCGTTCCTGCTCATCTCGTCCGACGACGAGCCGACCCTGCGCCTCGCCGGTCACCTCGCCCGCGTTAATGAACTCTGGCAGCACCTCGAGGCCGCGTCCGACATCCTCTGCGTCTTCAGCGGCCCGCACACCTACATCTCCTCCTCGTGGTACGAGCGCGACGATGTGGCCACCTGGAACTTCGCGGCCGTGCATGTCCACGCCACCGCCCGGCTCATGTCGCTCGCCGAGGTCCGCGCCCATGTCGTCGATGTCACCACCCGTTTCGAAGGCCCCGGCGGCAAGATGGTCTCCGAGGACTCCCTCGATAAATACACGCCCGCCATCGTCGGCTTCGAGCTCAACGCCACGCGCGTCGAGACCGCGCTGAAAATGAGCCAGAACAAGCCCGACGACGAATACGCCCGCGTCCTGGCCGGGCTGGACGCCCGCGCCGAGCCCGCCGACGCCGAGGTCGCCCGCGTCATGCGCTCGCTCCGCGGCTGGTAGCCGCAATCCCGGGGGCACGCCGCGACATTGGCGGGTGTCCGGGGCACAAAGGAGGTTCATCATGACCACGCCGGCGTTCCTCGTCGCGGCCGCGTCCCTCGCCGCCGCCCCCGCCCTCCACGGATCGATCACCGTCACCGAACAGATCGGCTCCATCACCGTCCACGGCCAGGACGGGACCTTCGGCGCGACGGCCCCGACCCTCGCGCCGTGGTTCACCACGATCAACGCCGGCGTCGGCGGACCGATCTGGTTCGCCCAGTCATTCATCGTCACGCAATGGACCGATCAGAGCATCACGATCTACCCCGAGGCGCTCGTCGGGCCGGGGACCACCGCGCCCGTGCTGACGCAGTCGCTCACGCAGGTGACCATCCGATTCACGGTCGATGAGCCGGTCACCGCGCACGCGGACTTCGGCGCCGGCCCCAACACCGCCGGCCCCGAGGTGACGCTCAACGAATTCGAGATGCGCCTCGTCCACGAGCCCAGCGGCATCGCCGTGATCGACGGGCTCTTCAACATGGGCACGGTCTTCCTCGCCCCCGGCCCGTACCGCGTGGAGGCCGTCAACGAGATGGGCAACACCCCCGAGCAACTCTCGCTCGACAACGGCGCACGCATGCTCTTCATGGACATCGACTTCGTCCTCACGCCCGCCTGCACCGGCGACATCACCGGCACGCTCGGCCTGCCCGATGGTCAGGTCGGCGTGGACGATCTCAACGCCATCCTCGCGGCATGGAACACCGCCGTCCCCCCCGGCTCGCCCCTCGACCTCGCCGGCAACGACGGCCACATCGATGTCAACGACCTCAATGTCATCCTCGCCAACTGGCAGGCGTGCGGGTAATCGCCCCGTCTCCCTTGGGAGAGGGTAGGGTGAGGGCTTCTTCCTCTAGTTTTTCTTCCCTGTCTTCTTCTTGCTCACGGACTTCTTCGCCGCCTTCTTCTTCCCCACCGCCTTCGCCTTCGCCTTCGCGTGTGCCGCGTTCTCGCGCGGGTCATACTTCCAGTTGCGGCTCTTGCCCTCCTCGAGCATCTCGATCATCTGCGCCAGCCGCCTCTGAGTCGTCTCCTGGCGCTTCGCCCCACGGATCCAGATGATGTACTCGAGCTGATGCGAGTACGCGAAGTCATCCCACACCTTCTGCGCCTTCTTGCTCGTCTTGAGCGCACCGACGATCGACTCCGGCACTTTGAGCTCGCTCTTGGAGTGCTTCTTCGGCGCCGGCGGCTTGCTCGTCTCGTTCAGTTTCACCGCCCGCCTGAAGTACGCCAGCAGCACGCGGTCGCTCGGCATCTCGTCCACCGACGCGAACTTCACCGTGCACATGCTCCCCCCCCGTGCGCCCCGTTCACCATCCGCCGCCTTGAACAACCCGTGCGGGTCATCCATCTCCTTGCTGCGCCAGAACCCGAAGGACGCGTGCGCCTTGAACGCGGCCATCCCCAGAATCAACCCCTCATGCTCGAACCACGGCACATTCCACTTGATCGATTCCTTCACCTTGGGGCACGCCTTGTGCATGAGCGCCCGGATGCGCTCCAGAATCGGCCGCGCAAACTCCGGGGCGGAGGCGATGTAGTCGTCGTGATGGGCGTATTTGGGCATGGCGATATTGTACGAGCCCGAAGCGCAAGCGAGGGGCACTCCG
>CAZSLT010000087.1:0-12067 GCA_964607595.1 uncultured Phycisphaeraceae bacterium | reverse complement strand
GGTCGTCGGAGACCTCGGTGTCCTGCTCGACGCCGGTGCTGCGCGTGACGCGGAACGGCATCATCTGAACCAGTTGCATGCCGGGGAAGACATCGTCGAGGTTGTTGCAGATGATCTGCTCGAGCGGGATGAAGCGGCAATCGCGGGGATCGGTGACACGGCCGATCTCTCCCCGGCGCGGAACCGAGACCAGTCGCGTCACCGGATCGGGGATCTTCAGGCGCGCAAAGAGCC
Organism: uncultured Phycisphaeraceae bacterium; assembly: GCA_964607595.1. Classification (GTDB taxonomy): domain Bacteria; phylum Planctomycetota; class Phycisphaerae; order Phycisphaerales; family UBA1924; genus JACKHC01. Next base: position 11,833 of record CAZSLT010000087.1, on the reverse strand, counting down.
GTTCGCCGCGGCCTGGCTGCGAGACGAGCACGCCGAGATTCTCAGAGAGATTGGAGATAAACGGGAAGCGATGCCCGGGGTCGACCGCCAGGGGCGTAAGGATCGGGAACACGCTGGCCTTGAACCATTCGTCGACGCGCGATCGGTCGCGTTCGTCGAGGTCCTCGTAGTTGCCGACGCGGATGCCGACCTCGCCCAGGGCGGGCAGGATCTGCCGCTCGTAGCACCATGCCTGCTCGCGGATGAGTTCCTGGACGGTAGCGCGAATCGAGGCGAGGTTCTCGCGGACGGTGCGTCCGTCGTGCGTGCGGAGCTCCAGCCCGCCCCGCGCGTGCTGGCTCAGCATGCCGATGCGCTTCATGAAGAACTCGTCGAGGTTCGACGCGAAGATCATCAGGAACTTGACACGCTCAAGCAGCGGCGTGCGGTCGTCCATCGCCTCGCAGAGCACGCGTCGGTTGAACTCAAGCCATGACGCATCGCGCCCGATGAACATGCGGGGGTCGCCGGCGGAGGTCAACGCGCCGCTCCCGGTCGGGGCGGTCGGCTCGAGCTGATGAACGGGGTCGCGGTGCTGCGCCATGGCTGTGTGATACCCATCGAGACTGCAAACGGGGGCGGGAGGTGTCCGGTAAGGATCGTCCGGATCCTATGCCTTGTTGAACGGCCCGCCCAATCCTTCGCGGTAGTGTGAGGATTGCGCAAAGAGACCGGCCGCGGCGTCCTCCAGAGAGCACCGCGGCCGGCGGATGGGTGTGAGAACTCGGATCAGGTCGCCGGGGTCTGGGCCCCCTCATCCATGGCGACCGTGGCGTCGATCAGTCCGAGCGTCTGCGCCAGTTCGTCGGCGCTGATCCCGATGCGCTCCGCGACAGGCAGGAGCAGGCGGCGGACCGCCTGGCGGTACTGCAGGTCGTTCATGCCCATGCCGCGGAGTTGATCCAGGAGGATCTTCATCTCCACGAGCGTGCGGAACGATGACTGCTCTTGCGGCGACGCGGCCATGTAGCCGACATACGCCACGGGCTCGAAGGAACGCTGCTCGGCGTTCTGGAAGTTCTCGATCGAACGGCGCAGCGCCTCGGCGACGGCATCGGTGCGGTCTTCATCGGCCTGGCCGAAGATCGAGTTGTAGCGCTCGATCGCGGCGATGACGGTCTTGATGTCGAACCGCGTCGCGGCGAGCACGGCGGGCGAGGCGTAGTTGGCCGGGGCGCCCGGCAGGTCGTTGTAGACATAGCGCTTGCCGATGACGGCCCCGCCGGTTTCGCCGGCGTCGACGCCGCGGCTCTCGATCCCGAGTCGGCCCAGCATGTCCAGGTCGTAGACCCGGGGGATGACGAAGTCCTTGAAGCGCAGGTCGGGGCGCGTGGGGTCGACGAGCTGCGCCGTTTCGCCGTCCGGACCCGGGCCCGGGGGGGGCGGGGGCGGAGGGGGCGGGGGCGGAGGGGGCGGGGGCGGAGGAGGCGGGGGCGGAGGTGGCGGCGGGGGAGGAGGAGGCGGCGGGGGGGGAGGGGGCGGAGGCGGGGGAGGAGGCGGGGGCGGGGGTGAGGCCAGCGGGACGCGCTGGTCGAGCACCATGCCGTCCATCATCACCGCCGAGGGGATGAGATCGGCGTTGTCCATCGCGACGGCCACGACGCCGAGCGACACCAGGTCGCCCTGCACCGCGCCGGCGAGATTGCCGAAGCGTGGGTCGGCGCCGTCGGCGTCCCCGCCCATGACGATCGTGCCGTCGAAGCGGATGACGCCCTGGGCGACGAAGTCGAGGCCCGCGTCGTGGATGATCGAGCCGTCCTCGTTGATGAGATCGAAGTCCTTGCGGCGGAGGAGGGTGATGTTGTCGGCGGCGACGCGGAGATCGCCTCCCGCGGCGACCATGTCGCCGAGGTTGGCGTTGTCGGTGGCGTTGACGGTGATATCGCCGAGGGCCGTGAACTTCTCGTGCTGGCCCATCAGGAAGTCGCGGACATCGAACGAGACGCTCTGTTCGCCGATGATGGTGGCCTTGAGCGGCACCTCGCGGACGCCGTCGCCGCCGGCGGTGGACATGTTCAGCGACATCAGGGCGTCGTTGGAGCCGACATCGCCTGCGAAGACGATCAGGCCCTTGTCCGTGGTGCGGAGCGAGAGGTTGAAGGGGCCGTCGACGGTGGATCCGAAGCGGAGCACGCCGTCGCCGTCGTCGGCGACGCCGATGCTCCGCATGATGACATTGTCGCGCAGGGTGACCGGGCCCTCGTAGTTCTGGTCGTCGGTGGTGCGGATGAGCACGCCGAAGATGGAGGGGTTGTCGATCTCGGTGGCGCCCTGAATATCGAGCGAGCGGAGGGCGTTGACCGCGCCCACATCGCGTGCGAAGAGCACATCGGCGTTGATCACCAGGTCGTGGGCGCCGAGCGTGGTGTCCTCGACGAAGGACTCGAAGCGGACATCGTCGCCGGTCAGCGTGACATGCTCGCCGACGAAGACGGGGCCGTGGTAGTCCTGGTCGAGCGCGGACAGGACATCGGCGTTCAGGGTGGCCGAGCCGATGACATCGAGCGAGGTGAGCGTGAGGTTGTCGTCGAGGGTGGAGCCGGTCTCGGACTTGAGGAAGAGCAGGGAGCCGTTGACCAGCGTGTTGCTGTCGAGGGTGATGCCCGCGTCGTTGGAGGTGATGAAGTAGTTCATCCCGGTCAGCGGGGCGCCGAACTGCGACTCGACGGGCAGGGCGTTGCTGGGGACCTGGGCGTCCTGCTCGAAGATGAAGGTGTCGGGGCGGGTGCCGCCGAGGCCGGCGCCGAAGAACTGCGGGTTGTTCGTGCGGGCGTCGATGTTCGCCGAGGCCAAGCCGGTGTCGTTGCCGGCGCGGAGGGCGATCGTCTGCCCCGCGAGCGACTGACCGGGGGAGATGAACAGGAGCTGGCCGGTGCCGTCGAGGCCCGCGTGGGCGTCCACGAGATTCTGGGCGTGGACGAATCCGTCGAACTCGACATTGTCGTTGGCGCGAAGCTTGGCGAAGTCGCCGATGGTGAGATCGTCCTCGACGCGGAGGAACTCATTGGCGAAGCCGTCGACGCTCAGGATGCTCTGCGCGCCCGACACGCCGCCGAAGTCGCCGCCGAAGATGAGCCAGCCGTCGGTGATCGTCACCTCGAGGTTGGTCGTCTCGGGAGTGTCGATGAAGCCGAAGGGGCCGGCGCCGACATACTTGTCGATCGCCTGCGTGATGCGGACGAAGCGGTCCGGGTCGACGCTTGCCAGCCCGAACTGGACATCGCCCGTGGTGCCCTCGAGGTTGATGTCGCCGAGGTTCGTCGCCGTCAGGTGCGTGCCCAGCAGGATGTTGTCCAGGATGCTGTGCCCGGCGATCATGTCGATCTGCGTGCCGGTGATCGAGAGATCGAAGTCCGGATAGCCGGGGTGGCCGACCGGGAAGCCGAAGACGATGTCGCCGCCCCCGGCCACATCGATGGGGCCACCCGAGAAGACGCTGTCCTCGAAGCGGACCATGTCCGACGCCGAGATGTCCATGCTGCCGATGTGCTGGTCGCCGGTCATCCCGCCGAAGTCGCCGCCGATGATCAGCGAGCCGTTGGTGATGTCGATCGTGAGGTTGGTGTTCTCGGCGTTGCCCAGCAGACCCGCCATCCCCGAGGTGCGGAAGTAGCGGGTGTCGGCCTGCGTGATGCTGACATTCTGGCCGTTGGCGACCGTGGCCAGGCCGAACGCCACGCCCCCGGTCGCGCCGACAAGGTTGATGTCGCCGACGGTCGCGGTGAGCTGTGTGCCCAGCAGGACATTGTCCACGATGCTGTGGCCGGCCTGGAAATCCAGGAAGTCTGCAGTGATCGAGAGATCAAAGAGCAGGCCCGCGGCCAGGTCGTCGCCGCCCTCGGGCTCGACATACTCAAAGCGGATGTCGTTCCCGGCGGTCAGCGTGATGCCGCCGTTGTTCTTGTTGATGTCCGAGCCGATGCTGATGTTGTTGTCGGCCAGGAGTTCGACATCGCCCGCGAAGCCCTCGATCGCGGCCGGATCGATGTACTGATCACCGCCGACGGGGACGCCAGCGCCATCGACGATGAAGATGTTCTCGGGATCGAGGAGAATCTCGGCGTTGCGGTAGCCGGCCTCGGTGTCGCCCTTGAGCGTGCCCTGCAGGCCGAGCGAGTTCTTGGCGCTGACCTCGCCCGTGCCGCCGTGCCCGCCGCGATCGCCGCCGGAGAGGTCGACGACCGAGCCGCGCTGCATGGTGGTGTCGCCCTGATAGGAGTGGACGAGCACCTCGCCGCCGTGCGCGACGCCCGAGCCGCCCGAGGCGGAGGTGACGCTGCCGGCACCCAGGACGGTCTTGGCGGACGAAGTGAGTTCGACGCGGCCGGCGCGGCCGCGATCGGCGTCGGCCGTGACCTCGCCGTCGTTAACGACGGTGGGGGCCTGGACCGTGACCCATCCGGCCTGCCCGGAGGAAACGCTCGAGGAGATCGTGCCGGTGTTGTGGATCGCCCCGGTGTCGGCGGTGAGCGTGATCTCACCACCCGAGGCCGAGATGTTTCCGGTGTTGCGGATCGCCAGCGAGAGCGCATCGCCCGCGCCGAGCGTGATCGCGCCGCGCCGGGCGCGGACGGTGCCGGTGTTCTCGATCGCGGGCGAACCGGCCGAAACATCGGCGACCTGACCCAGGGCCGGGCCGTTGGCGGTGGTGACATCCTTGCCGTCGATGCGGGCGTGGATGCGGGAGCCGCGTTCGCGGATGAGCACATCGTTGCCGGCGAGCATGGAGACGACGCCGCGGTCGGCGACGATGGTGCCGTGGTTGGCGATCTTGTTGCCGATGAGGTTGACGGCGTCGGCGGTGATGAGGCCTTCGTTGACGATGCCGTTCTGGACATTCGTGAAGTGGTAGTTGCCGCTGAGGAAGTCGGCGTCGGAGAGGTTGGCGGCGCCGGCGTAGAGGCGTCCGACATTGACCACCGCGTTGGCACCGAAGGTGACGCCGGCGGGGTTGACGATGAAGACCCTGCCGTTGGCCAGGAGGTTGCCGTCGATCGTGGTGGGGTCGGCCCCGACGATGCGGTTGAGCACCCGGGAGTTTTTCCCGGGCTGGATGAACTGGACGGTTTCACCCTTGAGGATGTTGAACTGCTGGAAGTTGATGATCGCCTTCCGCCCCGTTCGGATGGTGGTCAGTGCTCCCTGCTGCGAGATGTTCGCGTTGCCGGAGACGACCTGGGCGCCCTCGGGGGCGCCGAGCGCCTGGGCGGAGGCCATGCCGAGCACGGATCCGGCGAGAGTCGCCACGAGTCCTGGGCTGCGCGACAACGAAATCGCGCGGGCGGAGTGCGTCCTTGTCTTCATTTCTCTCTCCCTGTGCACCAACACACCCGCCGGGACACCGACGGGGCATGAACTTCTTTGTCGCGGCCCGTCGCCTGTGCGCGACGAGTCAGAAGATCACGGTGAGCACAAAGTGGACCTCACTGTCGCCCTCGTCAACCTCCGAGTCTCCAAGTGCATCCTCGATCTCATGGAGCGCTATGCCCCAATCGATACGGAAGTTCAAGGCCCTCGAAAGCGCAAACTCCGCACCAATCCCCACGCTTACCAGCGTGGCGTCTTCCTCGAACGACTGGCGGTCTTCGTTGAGCACCCGCCCATAATCCACGAAGCCCTTGAAGATCAGGTCCCAGTCGACCGGGCCGTAAGCATATTGGGGCCGCCACCGGAAGGGGTTGCCGAAAAGTTCGCCCGGTTCGGGGCTTGGCGAGAAAGTCCTGGGGAGGTGGAAGCGGTACTCAGCGGAAGCGATGAAGGTCGTGTCCCCCGCGACGATTGCCTCGGGGTACCCGCGGACCGTATAGAGCCCGCCGACGGTCTGCTGGTAGTTGGGCACGAGCCGGTCCCCGAGCGAGGCCTGGACCCGCCCGGTGAGCGCCACCTCGTGGGCCAGCCCCGAGGACTCATCGAGGTCCGAGTTGAAGATCGGCTCCAGGTAGAACGAGTGCTGGGCGTCGAGCCGGACAATGGCCCAGTCCTCGTCGGCCATCAGCCGCCCGAGCCGGTCGATCTCGGGCTCGTCGCCGCCCACGAGCGAGTACTCGAACATGGCCGACGCGAATGTCGAGCTGGTCTCGCGGTTGCGCTCGAGCGTCGCGCCGGCGTAGCCGAGCACGAAGTCCTCGTCGCCCTCGATGCCCGCGAATTGATTGTCAACCTCGACGCGGTCGGCACGCAGGCCGCCGACGAGGTCGATGAAGAGATCGCGGTGCTGGAACACATTCCATGTGAGTTCGCCGCCGACGGACGAGCCCTCGCCCTCGAAGTTCGCGTCCGGCAGGCCGACTTCCGAGGCGTCGTAGGTGTACCACGATCCGTAGACGCGCCAGCGGAGGCGTTCGGAGCCGAAGAACGGGCGTGAATACGAGCCGCTGAATGAATGGATGTCGTCGAAGTTCGCGGTCATGTACTCCAGCGAGAGCGTGTCATCGGAGTTCGTCAGCTGATTATGGATGAAGCCGAATCGCTCGCGCAGGTCGTCGGTGCTCTCCGTGCCGGTGTTGGCGAGCTGGAAGTACAGGAACCACGGCCGGTTCTCGGTGACGATGTAGTCCAGCGTGACCGCGCCGGGCTGATCGCCCGCGGCCCCGACGGCGACATCGACGCGCCGGCCGGGGTGCCGGTTGAGCCGATAGATGTAGTCGTCGATGAGGTCGCCGCGGAGGACATCGATCGCCTGCTCGACCGAGCCGTCGTCGGCCCGCACCGGGGAGCGGTCCTTGATGCGCTGGTGGATGGGGTTGTCGACGCCCTCGCCTTCCTTGATGCGCTCGCCCACGCCGATCGTGCGGACCTGGGTCAGTACGCCCGTGGTGATCTCGATCGTCATCGTCGATCGATCCGGCGGGCGGCGGTCGACGACCTGGCCCTCGACGACCGCGAACTGGCGCGGGTCCGGCTCCGCGTAGACACCGATGAGTCCGAAGTCGGAGTTCAGCCGGCGGACGACAGCGGGGGCGATGAGCGCCAGCGCCGAGTCGTAGAGATACGGTGTGGGGTCGGCGCCGATCTGCGCCAGTGTCAGCGTCTCGGCCGCGAGGCCATCCCGAGGGGCGATGAACCCGTCCGGGGTCCGCACCAAGGTGACCGTCGCCTGCAACACTTCAGCGCCGGAAGGCAGGAGGCGGTTTTCGCGGATGTAGCGGATGTCGATGCCGGAGATCAGGCGGCGTTCCCCGTCGAGGTCATCCGCGACACCCATCGGGACCCCCGGCGTCGGAGACTCTGGGGGCGCGGCTTCCGTGACCGGCCCTTCCTCGTCCGGCGTCGTCGCTTCCGGGGTGCCGGGCTGCACCGGGGTCCAGTCGGTCGTGTGGGCGGGCTGCTTGGCGGCGGCATCGGCGGCGGGGATCAGGACGCACACCGCCAACCCGGCGGCCACGATCAAACCTCGCGCTGGCGATCCGGTGGATAGACGGTGGATAACATTCTGGTGGCGATGACCAATCTCCGGGACTGCGCTCATCCGTAGCTCCGTGCACAGGGAGTGTGATCACACCGGCCGTGGTGGATCGCTTCATACCACACTCGATATCGGGCGTAGCGGGCCGCGCCCTTCTCGATTCTCTGCCCACTGGTCAGGCCCCGCGTCAAGTTATCACGGGCAGATTACCCACCTTGCCCACGCTCTTCACCTTGTCCGAGGGGTGGCGCCCGACTCTGTACCCTCGGTGACCTCCCGGCGCCGCCGGGTCCGCAAATCTCGGACCCGACTTCAGCGGGGCCGGCGGGGAACCGATGGATCGGTGTCGGGATCGTCCCGATGGACATTCGGAATGGAGCCGTGCCATGCGCCGTATCAAAGCCGCCGTTGCCATGATTTCTGCATCCGTTTTCCTGGGGGGGTGTGCCGGTTCGACTTCCACGATGACGGTCGATGTCGAGCAGCCGATGGCACTGGCGGCCTCCGATTTCACGCTCGGCGCGGGCGACTCGCTCGGCTGGCGTGTCTACCAGAAGGATGTCTACCTGGCGATGCGTGACGGCTACTCCCGCGGCATCTACCAGCCGACGCTGTTCCCGGACACCCGCGTGGTCGAAGTCCCGGTCGATTGACCCGCTCGGAGGGTTGAGCCCGCCCGCTGCCGCCCGCACCTCCCCCCCCAAATGCCCGGCTTGCCTATCCGCTGCGACCGGAACACCGGCGGTGGTCGTGATTCATCTCTTTGGTTGACAGCACCTTAAGCGGTGGTAGGGTTGTCCATGGCGTGTCCTTGCACAGGGGACGCCACGAGTTCGGTCAATCACAGACATGGATCGCCCGCACTACCGGGCCCCGGTCGATGGCGTTTCGACGCGGATCCGCAGGGATCATGCGCACGGACCGTCGCGCCCGGAGAAGTGGAGAGATGCGATGTCCGCACGAAGCATGGCACAGCGCGTGGCGCCCCTGACGGTCTTCACGATGCTCGCGGGAGGCGTCGGCTCGGCGATCGGCGCTCCGATCAACGACGCGGCGTTCTTCGGCTCGCTCGACACGACGATCATCGACTTCGAGACCGACGGAGCGGGCGCGGCGGTGAACCTGATCCAGGGCGAGGTCGCGACGCTCCCGGCGAATGAGTACGCGGGCGTCGGAGTCCGATTCGGCGGCGATGTCGCGTGGGCTAACGACGGCAATGTCCAGATGGACGCCGCTCAGCTCCTGGGCGCCAGCCCGACGAACTCGATGCCGTCCTCGCTGATCAACGCCTTCACGATGCACTTCGATGTGCCTGTGGAGGCATTCGGGTTCTTCGTGGCCAACAACAAGATCGCCGACCCGAGCGGCCCGACCTTCACCGCGTACGACGCGGACGGCATGGTGATTGAGTCGGTGAGCTGGGGCGCATCGTTCATCGATGCGGGGTTCTCGCTGGTTGACTACGGCTTCATGGGGATCAGTTCTCCGGGGACGGCGATCGCCCGGGTCGAAGTCAGCAAGCAGGCCGCGATCCTGGACGATCTGACCTTCGCCGTGGTCCCGGCGCCGGGCGCCGCGGGGCTGCTGGCGGGCGCCGGCGCGATGGCGCTGCGTCGCCGCCGTCGGTGAGTGATTTCCGATCTCGAGATTGAGTCTACAGAACGCGGGGCGGTGCCTTCACGCCCCGCGTTCTTCTGCGCGCTTACTTGATGGCTTCAAACGCCGCGATGGCGCGGCCGCGGGCCTCGGAGTGATCGCAGATCTGCCGGGGGTAGTTCACGGCCGCTCGCTTCAGCGGCGGCAGCGTCCAGGGTTCGTGCGCATCCTTGGGGTCGAGGTCGGAGAGTTCCGGGATGAGAGCGCGGATGAATGACGCGTCGGGGTCGAAGCGTTTGCCCTGAGTGACGGGGTTGAAGATGCGGAAGTAGGGGGCGGCGTCGGTGCCGGTTGACGCGGACCACTGCCAGCCGCCGTTGTTGCTGGCCAGGTCGCCGTCGATGAGATGACGCATGAAGTGCCGCTCGCCCAGCCGCCAGTCGATGAGAAGATCCTTGGTGAGGAACATCGCGGTGATCATGCGGAGGCGGTTGTGCATCCAGCCGGTCCGCAGGAGTTGGCGCATGGCCGCGTCGACGATCGGGAAACCGGTGCGGCCCTGCCGCCAGGCGTCGAAGTCGGACTCTGACTCGCGCCACCGGATGCGTCGCGTCTCGAGGCGGAAAGGTTGATGCCTGCAGAGTCGCGGGAATCCAACGAGCAGGTGGCGGTAGAACTCGCGCCAGATCAGCTCTGAAATCCAGACCGCGGGGCCGGAAGCGATGGCGGGCTTCGGATCGGGCGTGCGTCCGCCGTTGGCGGCGACGGCCGCGTCGAAGCATCGGCGCGGGGAGATGACCCCTGATGTGAGGTAGGGCGAGAGTGTGCTGGTGCCGTTGAGATCGGGTCGGTCGCGGAGTTCGTTGTAGCGGTCGATCCGGTCGGTGATGAACGAGTCGAGGCGTTGAAGTGCGGCGGCTTCCCCGGCGGGCCAGAGGTCGGCCCGGTCCATGGCGGGGTCGAATCCCTCCACGCGCTCTGGGATCGGATCGGGGAGCACATCGGTCTCGGATCGGCGCTTCGGAGACGGCTCGGCCTTGACCCCGTCCCGCGCGTACACCTCGAGCCATCGCTTCTTGAATGGGGTGAAGACGGTGTACCAGCCGTCATCGCCGGTGCGAACGCTGCCGGGCGGGAGGATGCATTGGTCATCGCACGGGTGAACACGCACACCTATCTCGCGGCAGGCGACGGAAACGGCCTCGTCGCGAGCGGCTTCATTGACCTCGTATTCGGCGTTGAAATACAGCGCATCGCAGCGATGCTCGCGGAGCAGCGCCGAGAGCAGCGCCGGGACGCCGGAGAAGTCTGCGCAATCACGAATGAGCAGGGGGATCTTGAGTCTGGCGAGGTCGGCGGAGAGTTCGCGGAGATTGCGCAGGATGAACGAGACGCGGATGTCCGCCCAGTCGTGCGCGGCCCATTGCTTTGGGCAGATGACGAAGAGACCGATCACACGCTTATTCGCGGCGTCGGCGGCGGCGGCGCAGGCGCGGCGCAGCGCGGTGTTGTCGTGCGTGCGGAGGTCGGACCTGAACCAGACGAGACTCGTCATGGGGCTCCCACCTTCAGAACGATCAGCACGGAGAGAACAGCCCGCGCCGCCCACGCGGTCGTCCGCACCCAGTTGGTGGCGACGAGGCGGCGAACGGTCGCGGCATCGGGATCAAGGACGAGTCGGCGATGGAGTGGGACCTGCACGAGGAAAGTGGAGAGCCAGGCGGCCGCGAGAAGCAGGCACGCGGCCACGATCAGCGCTCCGGCCGGGCCGGTTGCTCCTGAGGTCAGCAGAACGAGCGCGAGGGCCAGTTCGGTGAGCATGATCGGTGCCACAACGATCGTTGTCCGCCGTTGATGGCTCCTGGCATATCCGATGCCAACCTCGGCGGGGACGAGTCGCATGAGCGGATAGTGCACGATCTGGACGAAGAGGATGACGCCCGTCATGAGCAGGGCGCAGACGGCGTGGGCCGCGGCGACGACGAGCAGGGGGGGCACACTCATTGAAGTTCGGTTCGGCGGGTGCGTTTGAGCGGATTCACGCGCCCAGAAGCTCGGTAAGTGCGCCCAGAACCCGGTCGAGTTCCTCGGCTGAGGAGTATGGGCCGGGGCTGAGGCGGACCGTCCCGTCGGGGAATGTCCCCATGGCGCGGTGGGCGTTGGGCGCGCAGTGAAGGCCCGTCCGGACGGCGATGTTGTACTGCTCGTCCATCGCCCCGGCGATGTCCGCCGGGTCCCGGCCACCGACGACAAACGACACCGCGGCGGTCCGCCTGGTGACATCATTCGGCCCGATGACGCGGACGCCGGGGAGTGTCCGCAGGTGATCGACGAGCCGGCCGACCATCTCGCGCTCGTGTTCGAGGGCACGGGCGGGGGCGTTCTCGATGGCCGCGAGCAGGCCGGCCATGCCGAGGGTGTTGGGCGTGCCCGCCTCGAAGTACATGGGGAGCTGGCGCGGCGTGGTGGGTGAGACAGAGTCGCCGGCGGTGCCGCCCTGGCGGAGTGGGAGCATGCCCGGCGCTTTGCTGTCGGGGTCGTAGGCGCGTGGGCCGACGAACAGCCCGCCGATGCCCGTCGGTCCCATGAGAGACTTGTGGCCGGTGAATGAGAACATGTCGGCGTTCAGCGACTCGACATTCAGGGGCACCGCGCCGGTGGTCTGGGCGCCGTCCACGCAGAAGAGCGCGCCGGGCCGATCGCGCCGGAGCATGGCCCCGATCTCCGCGATGGGCTGGATAGATCCGAGGGCGTTGCTCGCGTGCGTGCAGCAGACGAGGACGGTGTCCGGAG
>CAZSLT010000086.1:0-12393 GCA_964607595.1 uncultured Phycisphaeraceae bacterium | reverse complement strand
CCCACGAATGACGGATTTGCAATCCGTTCCCTTGGACCACTTGGGTACGCGGCCGTCGGTGGCGCCGGGTTGGCCCGGTGCCGCGAAGGTAGGGGGGGAGGGGATTATGGCATCCGACTGGGGGGGTGTCGACCGGTGTGGTCCTGTTGACCGCCGACGGCCCGTCCGGCCGATGAGTCAGATGACATTTCGGCCTCAAACATGCGAGACTGACGGCTGATGGCTCGAACCACATCAACATTGGCACTGGCGTTCGCGACCGGGCTGGTCTTGGCGTCGTGGTCCCACGCCGAACCCCCCGCCCTTTCCGCACCGGAGCCCCCTGCACACACGCCCGCCGGCGAGTCCGAGACGCCCCCGATTGAGACCGGGGGCGGGGCAACGGACGGGGGGGACCGGCCGCTGATCGCGCCCGACGACCCGGTCGTGCTTGAGGCGGTCGGCGGCACGGCGACGAGCGACCCGCTGGGGCTCGGAGAGGACCGTCGGCCGGGGAGCGGTGAGGCGTTGATCGCCGAGGGAACCTATCTCTCGCGCTGGACGGGGCGGCTCGTCGAGCCGGCGCCGGGCTTGTGGGTATTCGCGTTCGACGGAGATACCACCGAGTCACGCGGGCCGGTGATGGTCATGCTGCCCTGCCTGCGGCTGCTCGAGATGCAGCGGCTCATGCGGGATCGCGGCGGCGACCTTCCCTTTCGGGTCAGCGGGCATGTGACGATGTTCGAGGGCCGGAATTATTTTCTGCCGCGAGTCGTGACCACTATCACTCAGACAAGACCAATTGAAGCGGCAAACGGTGGAGCCTCCGCGGGGCGGGGGGGATCGGCCGAGGACCCGTCGGTCGAGGCGTTGATGGAGCGCGTGCGTGCCGCGGCCCCGGCGGCGGAGGTCGCGCTGCGGACGAGCCCGGACGAACTCGGCGAAGAGCGGCGGTTGATGAAAGAGGGCTCGATGGTGATGTCGCGGGTCGGGCGCGCGGTCCGGCGGAGCGAGGGAGCGATCGAGTTCGTGGTCGATAACGGCGTGCTGGGTGACGGGGCGAACGACGCGACGGCGATTCTTCTTCCGTCGCTCCTGACCGCGGAGATCGCGCGGCTCGTGGATGAGCGTGGCGATCGCGTGCGCTTCGTGCTCAGCGGCGAGATCCTGGTCTACGCGGGGCGGACCTATGTGCTGCCGACGCTGTACCGGGTCGAGGTCAGCCGCGCGGTCGGCGGCCTGACGCCCGCCCAATAGGCGGCGAGGGGGCACCCCGAATTTCGACTCCGGCGGGGTGTTTATGGGGCGTCGGACGCCTCGGGGGCTGTTGGTCTCAAGTGGGCAAGGCATTGCGCCGACTCTGGCTGGGGAGTCTGGGAGGTCTTGGTCGTCGTGGGCGTTGTTGCCGACGGGCCAAACCTCGCCGGTGGCGCCGATGCGACGGGGTGAGCGATGACCAGCCCGCACGAGAACAACGGCGGCGCGACGCGACGCCAGTGGGCGGAGAAGAAAGTCTTCACCACCGGCGAAGCCGCGGAAATCTGCAAGGTCAGTCAGCAGACGATCATCCGATGCTTCGACAGCGGCCGGCTCCAGGGGTTCCGGGTGCCGGGCTCGCGATTCCGGCGGATCCCGCGGGACGAGCTGCTGCGTTTCATGCGTGACAACGAGATCCCGCTGGACACGATCGAGCCGCCGACGCGCCGGATCCTGATTGTTGACGACGACCAGCGGGTGCTTGAGGTGTTCCGCGAGGTCCTGGGGCGCGATGAGCGCTTCGAGGTCCGCACGGTGGCGACGGGATACGAGGCGGGCGTCGAGACGCACGCGTTCCGGCCTCACCTCATCGTGCTGGACTACATGCTGCCGGACATCAACGGGAATGTGGTGTGCCAGCGGCTCCGGGCGCACGACGACACGAAGGACACCAAGGTGCTGTTCGTGTCCGGTGTCGTGGACCCGAAGGAGATCGAACAACTCCGCAAGTCCGGGGCGGACGACTTCCTGAAAAAGCCGTTCCGGGTCGAGGAATTGATGTCTCGGATCACACGCCTGCTCGAGGTCTGACCGGAGGATGACTGTCGTGAACGCGGCGCATGATCCGGGGCTCGCACGACGCGTGGAGCTGGTGCTGCAGCGGCTGGAGTCGCTGCCGACACTCTCGCCGATCGCTGTGCGGGCCCTGCATATCTCGGGCTCGGCCTCGAGCGGTGCGCGCGAGATCGTGCCGCTGATCGAGTCGGACCCGGCGCTGACGGCGCGGCTGCTGCGGATGTGCCGCATGGCGCACACGGGCCTGGGTTCCAAAATCACTACGGTGGAGCGGGCGGTGGTGATGCTCGGGCTCGACGCCGTGCGCACGATGCTGCTGAGCGTCGAGGTGATGGGGTTGTACGGCGAGGAGGGCGAGGCGACGGGCGGGCCTGAGGCGTTCAACCCGCGCGACCTGTGGCTCCGCGCGATCGCGGTGGCGTGCGCCAGTGACGGCCTGGCGGCCTCGGTTGGCGTTGATCCGAGCGAGGCATTCGTCGCCGGCTTGCTCCACAACCTGGGGACGCTGGGGATGTACCGCGTGGTGCCGGGGAGCTTCCCGCGGATGGTGGAGATCGCCAAGCGGTCGGTGTGCGATCTGTCGCTGGTGGCCATGCGCACCGTGGGGATTGATCAGCGGACGCTCGGCAAGCGTCTGGCGGAGCAGTGGGGCCTGCCCCATGTGATCCAGGATGTGATGATGTTCGCCGGGCATTCGGCGCTGTCGCTCCCGGATGTGCCGCACCGGAAGATGATCTCGGTCATCAGCGTGGCGTGCGCGATCGCGCGCCGCCAGCACCTGGGCTTCGACGGCGACTTCTCCGACTCGGCGCCGATTCCGATGGTGTGCAAAGCGCTGGGCATCGGCCATGACCGGGCCGTGGAGGTCATGGAGACACTCCACGACCGTGTGGCGGAACGGGCGGCGGTGCTCGGGTTGGACGACAAGGGAGAAGAGGGTCTGCTCATGCGCGCGCTGGCGGACGCGAACGCTCGGCTCGGCGAGCTGCACCAGGCGGTGGCGCGCCGGGCCACCAACGCGGAGTTGAGCCGGCGCGTGCTCGACGGAGTGCGGAAGTTCTACGAGGACGCGGGCCCGCGTCGGCACTGGGCGGGCGGCGTCGAGAGCGTCGCGGAGTCCGCCAGCGCGCTGTGCGGCGGCGGGGCGTGCGTGGTTTGCTGGCCCGAGCGCGAGGGCCAGTGGGAGGCCGCGTGGTACGACGGCGAGCGTCTGAGCACGCAGCTCTCGCTCAACGCGCCGACCGATCACTCAACGATGAACGACTCCGGGCTGTGGCGCTCGATCGGCCAGGTCGACGCCGGGCTGATGGCCAGCATCTGCCGCGGCCTGGAGTCGGGCGGCTCCGGGACGATCATCCGTGTGCTGCCGCTGCGGGCTCCATGGGGGCTTGTGGGCGTGCTGGGTGTGACGAAGGACCCCGCGGCGGCGGGGCTGAGCGACGCGATGCTCGAGCCGATCGTCTCGGTGTGGGGGGCGTGGCTGGCGTCGATCCGCCAGCACGAGGGGGCGAAGCGATTCGGCGAGCAGCTGGCGCAGGCGATGCGCGACTCGGCACGGATGCAATCGACACTGATCGAGTCGGAGTCGATGGCGCGGCTGGGGCGACTGGCCGCGGGTGCGGCGCACGAGATGAATAATCCTCTGGCCGCGATCAGCGGGCGGGCGCAGATCCTGGCGCGTCGCCTGGAGGGGACGGAGGGTGCGGAGGCCGCGCGTGCGATTATCGACGCGTCCGAGAAACTCAGCGATCTGATCCAGGGTCTGCATGTGTTCGCGAGTCCGCCCGAGGTGATGCCCGAGCGGGTGGACGCATCGACGCTTGTGTCTCGCGCGGTCAAGCAGGCGCGCCGGCGCGTGGAGCGCGCGGGGCAGACCGAAGGGGCGCAGGATGTGCGCCTGCGTGTGGACCGGGCGGTGCCGCCGCTCTTTGTCGACCCGGATCAGTTGTCGGACGCGATCAGCGAACTGGTCTCGAACGCGCTGCAATCGTCGCCGAAGGAGCGAGTCGAGGTTCGCGTTCATGTTGAACCCTCGGATGACCGACTGATTGTGACGGTCAGGGACGACGGCGTGGGGATGTCGCCCGAGACGCTGGCCGGGGCCTTCGACCCGTTCTTCTCCTCGCGGAGCGCGGGGCGGCTGACGGGGCTCGGGCTCGCCAAGGCGCGCCGGCTGGTGGAGGCGCACGGCGGCGAGCTGACGCTGGAGAGCGTCGAGGGCAAGGGAACCACCGGACGCATCGTGCTGCCGGCGTGGCGATGGAAATCGGACGACAAGGCGGAACCGGGGGACACGACGCGGCACGCGGCGTGAGCACGGCGACGGGAGCGGCGGAGAGGACCATGGCGCGGCGCAAAAACACCAATCCTTCCCCACAGGACATCCCTCTCGCCGCGACGGGCGCGGCGCACGCGGAGGGCGCGCCGGGGACCGGGCAGGTGCTGGCGCTGGTCGCCGGGGGCGCAACGCGAACGAAGATCACGGCGGCGATGAGCGACATCCGGCTCCAGACGGACTTTGTCTCGACCGTCGATCAGGCGCGGCGGGCGCTCGGCGCGCACGATTACGATGTGCTGCTGGTCGATCTCGATCACGCCGGGACCGAAGCGACCCGGCTCGTGCGTGAGCAATCGTTGTCAGGCCGGGCAGCGCGATCGATCGTGGCCTGCAGGAAGCCGGATCTCGAGACGGCCGTCGCGGCGATGCGCCACGGCGCGGCCGATCTGATCCGGATGCCCATCGACAAGCTCGAACTCCAGGAGCGGGTCATCATCGCGGTCGAGCAGGCGGCGCGGACGCGCCGGCAGGCCCGACGCGTCGAGCGGCTCCGCCGGCTGTGCCGCCGGCTCCAGGCGGCGCAGGACCGCGTCACCGAGCAGGTGGATGTGCTGTGCGACGATCTCTCGGACGCCATCCCCGCCAAGGGCGTCAAGGGACGCAAGGCGTCGATCGGCGTCGAGTACGGCGGGATGATCCGGCGCGAACTCGATGTCGAGCAGTTGCTCCGCACCACGCTGGAATACCTGCTGACCAAGTCCGGCCCGACGAACGCGGCCGTGTTCCTGCCCTCCGGGCACGACGACTATTCACTGGGCGCCTATGTCAACTACGACATGCCCAAAGACGCGGTCGATGTGCTGCTGGATCACCTCGCCGATGTCGTGCCGGGGCGGTTCGAGCGGGAGTCTGCGATCGTCCGGCTGCGCAGCGACGGTGAGATCCGTGCCGCGCTCGGCGACGGGCTGGGGTGGCTCAACGGGACAGAGATGATGATCTTCAACTGCGTCTCCAACGGCGAGACGCTGGCGGTCGCGGCCGTGTTCCGCGACGCCTCCAAGCCGTTCGCGGGCGAACTGACGCAGACGCTCGATGCGCTGCGGACGCTCTTCGCCGAGCAGCTCGAACGCGTCATCAACATCCACAACCGTCATGTGCCCAAGACCGAGTGGCCGGGCGCGGACGAGGATGGCGAGGGCGGTCAGTGGGGCGGGATGGCGGCGTGATTGCGCCGGACCGCGCCATGCGGATTCACGGGCTCAGTTGAGAATGTCGCCGTCCTCGTCGTCGAGGTCGATGTCGTACTCATCGGTGTCATCGATGGCGAACGGGACGAGCGGCGGCGGCTCGATGCCGCGTGCGATCTCGATCTCGGGCTCGCCGGGTTCTTCGTCGCGCGCCGGTCTGCGGGAGAGCAGCTCGTCGAGGTCGGCGCGCTGGCGCTCGC
This sequence comes from uncultured Phycisphaeraceae bacterium, assembly GCA_964607595.1. Lineage (GTDB taxonomy): Bacteria > Planctomycetota > Phycisphaerae > Phycisphaerales > UBA1924 > JACKHC01. The sequence goes on along the minus strand of CAZSLT010000086.1, from coordinate 6,637 downwards.
GGTAGATCATCCGGATGGGCACCTCGTCGAAGGGCGCGTTCTCGCGGATGCGGTTGAGCAGGTACCGCTGGTACTCATCGTTGAAGAGCTCGGGCTTGTTGACGACGAGGAGGATGGTCGGGGGCGCGACGGCGACCTGCGTTGTGTAGAGGATCTTGGCACGCGTGCCGAGCTTCGAGGAGGGGCCGCGTTCGTCGAGGATCTCGCGGATGAGGTTGTTGAGCTTTGAGGTGGAGACCCGCTGGAGCGACTGCTCGAAGAGCTTGAAGGCGGTGTCGATCGACTCGCGGAGGCCGAACCCCTCGGTGGCCGAGGTGAAGACGATCGGGCAGAAGGACATTCCCCGGAGTTCTTCCTCGATGTATTTGCGGTAATCCTCGATGGAGACGGTCTGGCCCTTCTTGTTCTTGCGTCCCTCGGCCAGGTCCCACTTGGTCACGACGATCACGCAGGGCTTGAACTGGTTCAGGACGAACGCGCCGAGGCGTTTGTCGATGCCGGTGATGCGCTCGGTGGCGTCGATCAGCAGCAGCACGGCGTCGGCGCGGAGGATCGCCTGCTGGCAGCGCTCAAAGGCCCAGTACTCGACACGGTCGGCGAGTTTCGTGCGTTTGCGGACGCCGGCGGTGTCGATGGCGAGCATGGAGCGGCCGTCGAGCTCGAAGCGGACATCGATGGCGTCGCGCGTGGTGCCGGCGATCTCCGAGACGATGCAGCGCGGCTCGCCCGCCAGCGCGTTGACGAAGGATGACTTGCCGGCGTTGCGTCGGCCGACGAGTGCGACGCGCATGAGCGGGTCCGGCTCACGCTGCGCTGTCGCGTCGGGCAGCGCCTCGAAGAGTCGCTCGCAGAAATCACGCCGGCGGAAGTTGTTGCGGGCGCCGATGATCCACGGCTCGCCGAACCCGAGCGCCGAGGCCTCCATCGCGTGGGACTCCCACTTGTCGGCGTCCACCTTGTTGGCGACGACGAAGACGGGGGTCTGGCGGCCATCGCGCGGGCGGGAGCGCTGGCGGAGGAGCTGCGCGACGGTCTCGTCGAGGGCGGTGATGCCCGCCTGGGCGTCGACGACGAAGAGGATGACATCGGCCTGGTCGACGGCCGCGGCGATCTGCGCCTCGATGTGCGCGGTCAGGTCGTTGAGGTCCTCCCCGGCGTCGTCGAAGCGTCCGCCCTCGGCGGTGTAGACGCCGAAGCCGCCGGTGTCGATGACCTCGGCGAGGCGGACCGGCTCCGTGAGCGTCGGCCCCTGGAGCTCGATGACGACGGTGACGCGGTCACGCGTCACGCCGGGCGTGGGGTCGACAATGGAGACCTTGGCACGCGCGAGCATGTTGAGCAGGGACGACTTGCCGACATTGGGCCGGCCGACGATGGCGACTCTGGGGAGGGACATGGGGGATGATGGTAGGCGGTCAGAACGACGGGAGTTGGGGGCCACTGGTTGGAGGTTGAACCGTGCGGCGGGAAGGTGGGTCGACCGCGGGTTACACGGAGACGCCCGAGGGCACCAGTTGGTGTCTGGCGAGCGACTGGTACAGCGGGTTGGAGATCAGCAGTTCCTCGTGGGTGCCGGTGGCGACGACCTTGCCGTGGTTGAGCACGACGATCAAGTCGGCGTTGACCACGGTGGAGAGCCGGTGCGCGACAATGAGGCAGGTGCGGCCGCGCCCGAACTCGCGGAGGGCCGCGGCGATGTGCGACTCGGACTCCGAGTCGATCATGCTGGTGGCCTCGTCCATGATCAGGATGGCCGGGTCGCGGAGGATGGCGCGGGCGATGGCCAGGCGCTGGCGCTGCCCGCCGGAGAGGTTGCCCCCCCGGTCGTCGATGGCGTGGTCGTACCCGCCGGGCAGCGCCGCGATGAATTCGTGGGCGTGGGCGCGCTTCGCGGCGTCGATGACCTGCTGGCGGGTGGCCTCGGGGCGGGCGTAGGCGATGTTGGACGCGACAGTCCCCGCGAAGAGGATCGTGTCCTGCGTGACCACGCCGATCTGCTTGCGCAGCGAACGGAGCGAGACGGCGGCGATGTCGGCGCCGTCGATGTGGATGCGGCCCGAGGTGGGCTCGTACAGACGCGGCACGAGCGAGAGGAGCGAGGTCTTGCCCGAGCCGTTGGGACCGACGAAGGCGACGGTCTGCCCGTGTCGGATCGTGAGCGACACGCCGTCGATCGCCGGCCTTTCGGCGTGGGGGTAGGCGAATCGGATGTCGTCGAAGACGATCGATTCCGTGTGCGGGGCGAGTCGCGGTCGGCGGGAGTCGCGGTCGTCCTCCATCGGGGCGGCGAGGATGTGCTCGACTCGCTCTGACGCGGCCTTGGCGACCTGGATGTCCTGAATGACGGCATTGAGCGGCTTGAGTGCCGATCCGGCGATGCCCAGCGCGCCCAGCGCTCCGAAAAACGCCGACGGGCTCAGTTCGCCGTCGAGGATGGCCTTGGCCGCGACAAGGGCCAGCCCGCCGAGCACAAAGATGGCGATGGTCTCGGTGAGCGGCGCGGAGATGGCCTTGGCCGTGCGGGCGCGGAGCTGATCGCGAAGGACATCGCGGTTGATGCGCGTGAATCGGCCGGTCTCGGCGCGCTCGGCGTTGTGGACCTTGACGACGCGCAGCCCGTGCATGGCCTCGGTCGCGGCTCCGAGCAGTTTCGCCTGGCTGCGCATCGCCCCGCGGGATGCACGCCGGATCCGTTTGGAAAGTTTGCGGATGATGATGACCAGCACCGGGCCGATCGCCAGCGTGATGAGCGTGAGCCGCCAGTTGATGAACAGCGCTGCGCCCAGGGCGGCGGCCCCCTTGGTGATCTGCGCGATCGCCTTGCTCGTGATGGACTGGAAGCCGCGGCTGATCGAGGCGGTGTCGTTGATCATCCGGCTGATGAGGTCGGACGGGCCGCCCTTGCCCATCGCGCCCAGCGGCATATGGAGCATGCGCATGAAGGCGACGCGCCGCAGGTCGGCGATCGCGCGGGTGGCCACCGTGAGCGAGAGGTAGGAGTGCAGGAATCCGGCGATCGCGCCGACGATGGTGACGCCCGCGAGGATGGCGATCATCCATGCCACCTGGTCGAACGGGTCGTCGGGCAGCGCGTCGATCCACGCGTCCGGGATCGCCCCGCCGAGATTGGTGTCGAGCGTGCGGACCTGCTCTTCGAGCGCCGATGGGCCGTTGCTGCGCGCCTCGCCCTCGAGAATCTGCTTCATCACCGGCACGAGCGCGATCAGGCCCCCGCCGAGCGAGCCCGCGGCGACGAACGCCATCACGATCGCGCCGATGGTGAGCCATCGGTAGCGGAGCATGCGCCTGGCTTGCCGCCAGAAGGGGTGGGGGGCGTGCATGGCGCGATCAGTATGGCCGGGAGGGGTCACGGCGTCACTCCGCCGCCTCGATGATGGCCGCGAAGTCGTCCCAGAAGCCGGGGTAGGTCTTGTCCACGCAGCCGGGGTCGGCGATGTGGACATTGGGGCGGCGCAGGCCGATGAGCGCCATTGACATGGCCATGCGGTGGTCGTCGTAGGTCTCGAAGACGATGCGCTTGACGCGGGCCGAGGCGTCGATCGGCTTGTCGGGCGGCGTGATGCGGATCGCTTCGTCGCCGTCCGGCGTCGAGAACGGCTCGACGCTCACGCCGAGGCGCGCCAGTTCGGTCTGGAGGGCGGCGATGCGGTCGGTCTCCTTGACTCGGAGCGTTCGGAGGCCGCGGAGCGTGCTGGGGCCGTCGGCGAAGCAGGCGACGGCGGCGAGCGACATTGCAGAGTCGGGCATCGCCGAGAGATCGGCGTCGAGCGGCGCGAGCGTTCCGGTCCCGGTGACGGCGGCGCCGCCCGCGTCGAACGCGATCGAGGCGCCCATCTGGCGGAGGAGCATGGGGACGCGCGCGTCGCTCTGGGTGCTGGTGAAATGGAGACCGGGCGTGCGCACCGTGAGCCCATTGATGAGGGCCGCGGCGCACCAGAATGGGACGGCGCCGCTGGCGTCGGGCTCGATCTCCACCTCGAAGGCGTCGAGCCCTCCGCCCTCGACCGTGGTGTCGGACGGCGGCGCGCCCGAGACGGCCGCGCCCGCTTCGCGCAGCACGGCCAGCGTCATGTCGATGTAGGCAGCGCTGGTCGGGGGCTCGGTGAAGCGGAGGGTGAGGCCGGACTCAAGAAACGGCGCCGTCAGGAGCATTGCCGAGACGAACTGCCCGGAGGCCGTACGCCCGAACGAGACCTCGCTGACGGTCGGCGACCCGAGCGGGTAGACGCGCAGAGGGGGGCACCCCTCGGCGTCGTCGTATTCGACTCGGGCGCCGATCGAGCGGAGCGCCTCAACGAGTTCACCGATGGGGCGTTGGCGCATGCGTTCGTTGCCGTCGATGATGATGGGGCCGCGGTCGGCGTCGCCCAGGAGCGCGGCGGCGGTGAGAAACCGCGTGGCGGTGCCCGCGTTGCCCAGATTCAGGCGCGTCCCGTCCTTCGACTGCCTCCACACCCCGCCCACGCCCCTAATCTGCAGTGCGCCGTCGGCAGTGTGGACGAGTCGTGCGCCGAGGGTGTTGATCGCCGCGAGCATGCGCTGGGCGTCGTCGGCGTCGGTGAGTGTATTGATGAGCGTCGATGTTCCCCGGGCCAGCGCGGCCAGCAGCAAGGCGCGGTTGGTGATGCTCTTGGAGCCCGGCGGCCGGATGACGACGCGCGCCGGGTCGATGCCGGGCCCGATCACGGGCACGGGCAGCGGGTCGGGAAACTCGTCGTGCGGCGTGTGCGGGTCGGTCATCGGGGCGTCAATCGCGCGCGGGCGGCGCTTCGGTCGTGTCGCGGCGGAACACGGCCACAACATCCTCGATGGGGATCACGAAGAGCCGGTTGTCGCCCTCGAAGTCGACCGGGATGGCGTGCTTGGGGTTGAACAGCACGCGGTCGTACTGCTTGATGGGGTAGTCCTCGTCGTTGCTTACCTGCGCGGCGATCGAGACGATCCGGCCGGTCAGCGTCGGGATCTCGATCTTGTCTGGTAGGTGCAGCCCGGACTTGGTCTGCTTGCGGTCCTCGTCCTTGCGGATGAGCACGCGCATGCCGATGGGCTCGACGATCTCGATGGTCTGTGATTTCTGTCGGCTGGGCATTCGGCGGGGATTGTAGGGCGGCGACCGGGCCGGAGCCGGGAGCGGCCGTTGTCAGCCGCCGGCGGGCCTCAGGAGCACGAGGACCGCCAGGTCGTAGAGCGCGTGGGTGGCGACGACGATCCCGAACCCGCGCCAGACATAGATGGCTCCGAAGAAGACGCCCGCTCCGAGATAGAACGAGAACGCCCAGGTGTCCACGGCTCCCTCGGGCGTGCGCACATCGTGGTACAGCGCGAAGGCGACCGCCGCGGCCAGGATGGCGATCGCGCGGCCCGGCAGTTCGCGGGTTCCCAGCAAGTCGACGATCAGCAGGTGCGCCGCCGCGATCAGCACCATGCGGAAGATCAGTTCCTCGTAGACCCCCGCGCCGATGGCCAACACGGCGCGGGCGGTCCAGGGCTGCGACTCGACGCCCAGCAGCAGCGCGGCGGCCGCGGGAACGGTGGTGTCGCCGGTGACCAGCCGGTTGGCGATCTGTCCGATGACCAGCAGCGGGAGGGTCCAGAGCACGGACTCGACGAACATCCCCCCCAATACACCCGCGTGGACCTGCCAGGTGTCGCGGGTGAAGAAATGCCACATGAGCAGGACGACGACGACCAGCACGCCCGGCAGATACAGGCCGCCGACGCCGAAGAGCGCGAAGGTGTCGTAGATCATGCGGTAGGCCAGCACGGTCTCGTGCTCGGTGGGGGCCTGCCCCGCGAAGTGCACCGCCGAACCGACCTCGTAGATCAGCACGAGGGGCAGCAGGAAGCAGAGGATGTGCAACGGGCGCGTGGAGAGCGTCCAGTAGTTCGTCCGCGGGTTGCCGAGGCGCGGCGGACCGCTCCGCCCGCCGGCGCGGAGCTCGGATCGTCCCATGCCGCGTGAAGTTCGCGCCATACGGAGGCAGAGCGTATCGAGTCCGCTCGCGGCTTGTGGCGCGGCCAGTCAGCCGACGAAAACGCCCGGCGTGTGGCCGGGCGCGGGTCGAACAATCGGATGTCGCCGTGGGATTACTTGGTGGCCTTGGCCCGGAGCCGCGCATTGAGACGCGACTTCTTGCGTGCGGCGGTGTTGGCGTGAATCACACCCTTGCTGGCGGTCTTGTCGAGGATCGCGCAGGCCTCGAGGAAGGCCTTGCGGGCGTCTTCGGGGTTGGCATGAATCAGCTTGTCGTCGAAGTCCTTGAGAACCTCGCGGAGCGTCTTCTTGCGCCAGCGGTTGCGGGCGCGCTGCTTGACATTCTGACGGACTCGCTTCTTTGCGGACAATGAATGCGCCATGCTTGCCGATCGCTCCGAACAGGAAGGTGAAACCGAGCCCCGCCCCGCCACGGGCCGTCCCACCGACGGGGCCGATCGGGTCGGCCGCTCGCCGCGGGGGGAAGGGGGAGGAAGAGTATCCCCGATCGGGCGTTGTCGGGCAAGTGGACCGGCGACGGGCCGGGGAGGGGGGAAGAACGGGCCGTCCGGGGGTGTTGGATCCCCGCGGAGTCTTGCCGGGGGCCGCGACCGGGGGTATCCTCACCGCCCCCGCGGCATG
>CAZSLT010000085.1:0-12434 GCA_964607595.1 uncultured Phycisphaeraceae bacterium | reverse complement strand
ATGGGGGGTCTCTCTCGACGCGCCGGAACGATAGCCGGGGAGACGACGGTAACTCAATACCATCCTTCACATCGTGAACGCGGGAGGAACAGGCATCGCCGTCCGCGGGCACAGAGCGAACGAATGCGGGCACGAACGCGGCCAGGACACCCGCCCCCAGCGCCTGCATCCACAGCCCGCCCAGATAGGTCGCGTGCGCGACCTGCTGGCGGTACTCGGCGTAGATCCATGTGTCGTGGAGGTCGCGCGCGTCCGTGGCGAAGTTCGTCATCCCCCACCCCCCCACCATGACCGCCGCCCCGATGCCCAACGCCGCCCGTCGAATGATGTGAGTGCTCATGGAAAGCAATACGCGGATTACGGAGAGTGGATGCGGGCGTCGTACGCTAGGCCTTCTCGCGGTCTAACCACCGCGGCCGAAGCTCGCGGTTCTCCGGGTCTCCGTAGAAAATGCATGCGTCAAGACCCCCCATCCTGAACTCGCTCATCGGGCTCGGTGCACCATGTCCGAGATCATCGCACAGCTCAAGATATACGCCCCAGTGGATATCCCCCACTTCAGGAATATGATCGAGTTCGAGATCATGCGTCACGCTTGAGTCGTCAAGTGTGTAAAGCATTTGGGCCATCGTCTCGACCTGAATCTCGCGCACCATATCCACGATGTCCTCGCGAGGTATCCCCGCCGCGATCATCTTCGGAATTACATGGCCAAGTGTTTGAAACGGTGAACTAGGCGATTTGCGCGTGTCGCTAATGCGGCTTTCCAGCCAACTATCGTCCTTCGACGAAACGCACCGGTCCCAGAATGTACGCAGCATGATGTACATCGCGAATTGCGGGATACCCTCTGCATGCTCAGACTCCGCGAACGACTCGGGCTTAGGTGCACCCACGCGCCGGAATAAATCCGTCAGTGTCGGGAGATCGTCCCGGCTGTAGGGAAGTGGCGACATCGAAATACTCCAGTTTCTCTAACTCACCGTCAGCGTCGGCGCCACGCTCGACCGGTGCATCCCCGCGATCGCGGCCTGGCGCTCGATATTCCTCACCATCTTCTCCAGCGACTCCCGCAGCGCCGCCCCCGCATGCTCGAAGTTCTTCAGCGGCTCCCCCGTGTCCGAATACTCCCGCAGCTTCATGTTGATCGGCACCGCACCCAGGAACGGCAGCCCCAGCCGCTGCGCCATCATCTCCGCGCCGCCCCGACCGAAGATGTCGTACTCCTTGCCGTCATCGCCGATGAAATAACTCATGTTCTCCACGATCCCCAGCACCGGCACCTGCAGCTGCTGGAACATCCGCACCGCCCGCACCGCGTCATCCTGCGCCACCTTCTGCGGCGTGCACACCACCACCGCCCCCGTCAGACTCAGCATCTGCGCCATCGTCAGCGGCACATCGCCCGTCCCCGGCGGCAGATCGATGATCAGGTAATCCAGCGCCCCCCACTCCGTCTGCTCCACCAATTGCTTGAACGCGCCGTGCGCCATCGGCCCGCGCCAGATCAGCGGCTTCTCGGGGTCCACCAGCTTGCCGATCGTCATCGCCTTGACGCCGTGCACATAGAACGGCTGCAGCATGTTCTGCCGCAATTGCGTGTCATGGTTGTCCAGCCCGAGCAGCGTCGGCGCGCTGGGGCCGTAGATATCGCCATCGAGCAATCCCACCGCGTGACCCCCCCCCTCCCGCCGCGCCAATCCCACCGCAAGATTCACCGACACCGTGGACTTGCCCACGCCCCCCTTGCCCGCCCCCACCGCGATGATGTGCTTCACATCAGGCAGCGACGACGAACCCGCCCGCGCGCTCCCGCTCGTCGTCGTCTTCGAGCTCGCGGCCTGCTTCAGCGGCACCGCCCGGTCGTGCGCCGTCGTCGGGGTCTCGGGCTTCACGAACTCCACCGCCGTCTTGCCCCGCTCCCCGCCCAGCGCGACCACGCGCTCCGTCACCGCGTCGCGCAGCCCGGTGCGCGTCTGGCCATCGTCCACGCACGCGATCGTCAGCGACACGAACCCGTCGCACACCGCGCACTTCCTCACCAGCCCCAGCGCCACTTGGCGGGGGCCCGTGCTGGTGTCCTTCATCTACTTCTGGGCGTCCCGCCCCCCCTTTTTGGTGCGCGACGAGGGGGGGGGGGAGGGGGGGGATGGCGGGGATGGGGGGGTCATGGTCGGTTCCGGATAGGGTCGATCGCCCGGCCGCCGCGGGCCGGAAGGGCATCCTAGGCCGATTCCGAGGATTCGCCGGGGAAGCCGCCCCCCAACCGCCACAGGACCATGCAATGCCCCGGTCGCGGGGGCGTTCGGCCCGGTGACAACAACACTCACCGGGAGATGGAACCCAATGATGAACCGCTCGGTCCAACACTTCGTGCGACTCACCGCCCTCAGCGTCATGTTCGCGGCCGGACTCGCCGTCGCCGCGCCCCCCTCCGATCCCAACACCCCCCCACCTCATCGCCAACCCTCCGACGCCCCGCTCGGCGGGCCGCGTGTCCATGACCGCGATGTCCCCGGCCACACCGCGAAGTTCGGCGAGATGGACGACAAGCGCATGCGCGCCGCCCGCGTGCCGATCCGGATCTTCATGGCCTCCGTCAAGGATCTGACTTCCGAGGAAACCCCCGCCGAACTCCGCCTGACCGGGGCGCAGCAGGAGTCGATCGACGCCATCGAGAAGGAGATGGGCGAGTTCCAGCGCTCCATGGCACGCCAGCGCCGCGCCGAGAACGGCGGCCGCGCCCCGGACGCCAAGGCGCCGGGCCGGCCCGACGCGCCGGACCAGCAGCGCGCCCGTCAGCGCCCGCAGCGCGCCCAGGACGCCGACGGCATGGCCCCCGAGGGAGCGCCGGGGCCCCAGCGCCGCCAGCGTGTCGGCCCCGGGGTACAGGACGGCGCCCCGCCGGTCGCCGATGACAAGCGCCGCGCCCGCGCTCAGGAAATGATGAACTTCGAGCCGCCGCCCGAGATCGAGGCCATGCGCATCCGCGCGTGGGAAGTCCTCACCGAGCCGCAACAGGAGTTCGTGCGCGAACGCATCCAGCAGCGCATGGAAGAGGTCCGCGCCCGCATGCAGGAACGCACCCCGGACGGCGCCCCCGCCGCCGGACCCGGCCCCGGCGCAGGCCCCGAGGGCGACCAGAACCCGCGCGCTCAGCGGCTCCGCGAGCGCGCCCAGCAGATGAGCCCGCAAGAGATCCTCGCGCTCATCGAGAAACTCCCGCCCGAGCGCCAGGCCCGCGCGCTCGAGCGCTTCCGCCGCTACCTCGAGCAGGAGATGGGCGCCGACAAGCCGGCCCCCGAGATGGATGAAGTCGAAGTCCCCGCGCCGTAAGGCGCGTTGACCGCCGATGTCTTTGTCTCCCCATTGGCATACCGACCCGCCGAGTCGTTTCGGCGGGTTGGTATTTTTTTGCCGCGATCACCGGATCGCGTCGACGCCCAGTTGCATCGGCTCGGTCGTGACCTCCGCCGTCTCGCCGATCCTCCCACCGCCATCCGCCGCGTCGTCCCCAGCGTCCGCGCCCACCACATTGAAGAGCCGCAGCCGCAGCGTGTCGGCCTCCACATCCACAAGAATCTCGGCCCGCTCCGCCGACGCCAGACTCGTGTCGCTGTCGATCGTCACGCGGTGAAGGATGTAGGTCCGGTCATCGAACGACGACGCCTTGAGCCGCCCCGACGCGCCGAACTCCATCCCCTCCACAAGCCGGGCCGCGTACTCGCGTTTGATCTCGATCACCGTCTTCTGCACCGGCTTCTTCGAGCAGCCCCCCACCGCTGCCGCCGCCGCGAAAGACGCTACAGCCATCACGCACGCCGACACCCCCGCGTTCCGCCGTTTCGTTGTCATCGCCCGCACACCTCCCCGAGCCGGCGCGGTCGCGCCGCCCATTCATCCGCCGGCGTCCAGCGCATCGCGGTTGTTCCGCAGCACCAGCTCCGGCGTCTTCTCGCGCACCACATGCCCCGCCGGCACACTCTGCGTCACGAACACCGAGCCCGAGATCACGCAGTCATCCCCGATCACCGTGTCCCCGCCCAGGATCACCGCACCCGCGTAGATCGTCACGCGGCTGCCGATCGTCGGGTGTCGCTGCGTCTCGGTCCGCAGCAACCGCCCGCGCTGATCCTTCGGGAAACTCTTGGCCCCCAGCGTCACGCCTTGGTAGATCCGCACATGGTCGCCGATCCGCGTCGTCTCGCCGATCACCACGCCCCCGCCGTGATCGATGAAGAACGACTCGCCGATCCGCGCGCCCGGGTGGATATCAATCCCCGTCCGCGAGTGCGCCATCTCCTGGATGATCCGAGGCAGCAGCGGCACGCGCATCTCGTACAGCGCGTGCGCCACACGGTGCGTGAAGATCGCGTCGATCCCCGGGTAGCAGAAGATCGTCTCATCGACATGCCGGGCCGCGGGGTCGCCATCGAACGCGGCCTGCACATCCAGCGACAGCGCCCGACGCAGCGCCGGGATCTGCCGCACGAACCGCCCCGCGACATCCGACGCCCGCGCCGCGCACTCCGGGTCGTCCATCGCCGCGCCGCCCCCCCCGCGCGGCGCCAACTCACGCTCGTACCGCAGCACCGCGCGCACCTGATCGCCCAGATGCAGCGCGATCCGCGACAGCAGCTCCTGCACATGATCGGCGAGGTTCGCGGCCGTCAGGTCACGCCTCCCGAAGAACCCCGGGAAGACGATCTCGCGGATCAACTCCACCAACTCCCCCACCGCCCGCCGATCCGGGAGGTGGGTCGTCCCGACATGACTGATCCGCGGGTCTTCCAGAATCGACTTCGCTACATCCCCTACCAATGAAGGGTCAATGATGGCAGGAGACGCGCCGCCAGCGGAACCGGGCGGGCCGGGCTCACTCGGCTTGGATCTCGGGGCGGGCATGCCGAGGCGGCGACCTCACATGAAGGTGGCAGGGAGCGAACGGAGGATCCTACCGCGTCTGACCGAAGTCCCGGCCTGCCACGCGGCAACCCCCACTTCTTCTTCATCGGCGCGCCGCCCACCGAACCAAACACAAACGCCGGGACGCCCGGAACATGCCCGCCCCCGCCGCGTCCAACAAGACGCCGGACACCCGGCGGTTGACCCTCTGAAGGGCGGTGGGTACAACCATCCGTCCAGATCCAAGGAGACCCGTATGTCGAGCCGGACCAATCTGTTGAAGCGTGCCGCCCTTCTCGCGCTCGGCGCGGGAGCCGCGGTCTCCGTCGGATGCGCCTCGGACGGCGGCGACCCGCATGTCGGTCGCTTCCGCTCGGACCCGACCCCTCTGATGCACACGCCCGGCGAGACGAAGGTCGACTCGTCGAACCGCATCGCGCTCACGGCCGACACCAACGGCCGCCTGGCGAACAAGGACATGGGCCGCCTGATGCTCAGCGACCGTCCGAGCCGTCTGGGCAAAGAGCCCATCCCGTATTGATCACCCGGCCAACGCCGGGGCCGACGATGTCTCACCCACCCGGGCGCGCCGCGCGTCCGGGTTTGTTGTTGACGGGCGCCGTCTCGTTGCGATGAAGCCCCCGCGCGCATACTGTCCCGGCTCATGATTCTCCGAACCGCGCGGGGAGCGGGAAGATTTTTCGCGTCGTTCCACCCGGTCTCGGTCCCGGCGATATCACGCCGCGCGTATCGGTGGGAGCTCACCAGCGCCTGCTTCATGCCCGCCGCGGTCGCGTGCGCCGAGGGGCAGTTCATCTCGGTGATCGCGCAGGACAGTTTCGGCGGCGGCGGGTTCGCCGTCGCGACCATCACCGCGTCCGCAACACTCGCGATGCTCTCGACGCCCATCTGGACGCGCCTCGTCCTGGGGCACGACCGCGTCCGCGCCATCAACTACATGCAGCTCGCCGTCATCGCCTGCGTGCTGCTCATGGCCCTGGCGCCGCTCAACCCGGTCGGGCTCGTGCTCCTCGTCTCCGCGGTCCTCGTCGCACGCTGCGCGCTCACCGGCATCACCAACACGCGCACCGAGCTCTGGCGCAGCAACTACCCGCGAAACTCCCGCGCCACCCTCACCGGCCGATTCACGATCGTCGCCACGCTCGTCGTCGTCATCATCAGTCTCCTGGTCGGCATCGCGTCGGATGTCGCGCCGGCGCGCCTGGCGCACCACGCCTTCCGCCCCGTCTTCCTCCTGTCCGTCGTGCTCGGACTGGTCGGCGTCGTCTGCTTCGCGCGTGTCCCGTGGCGCGGGCGCGCCGCCGCCATCAAAGAGGAGCAACGGTCGCGCACGCTCAGCCAGGCCGACAACGGCGCCCGCCCCACCATGTGGAGCATCCTCCGCGAGGACAACGCCTACCGGAAGTTCATGTTCGCGCAGTTCGTGCTCGGCGTGCCCAATCTCGCGGCCGCGGCGCCCTTCATCATCGCGCTCAAAGACCCGCTGAACCTCGCGCCGTCCGGCCAGATCATGCTCTCGCAGACGATCCCCGTGCTCCTGACCATGCTCGCGATCCCCTTCTGGTCGATGGTGCTCGACCGCATGCACATCGTCCGCTTCCGCGTCTTTCACTCATGGTTCTTCGTCGTCGCGAATCTGCTGATGGGCATCGGCATCCTCACGCAGACCGTCTGGGTGCTCTTCGTCGCGCGCATCATCCTCGGCATCGCCTTCGGCGGCGGCGTGCTGGCGTGGAACCTCGGCCACCACGACTACGCCCCCAAGCACCTGGCCAGTCTCTACATGGGCATCCATGTCACGCTCACCGGCATCCGCGGCGCGCTCGCCCCCTACGCCGGAACGCTGCTCTTCGTCGGCTTCGCCTTCAAATTTTCCGGCGCGCGCTACCACTGGGAAGGCATGGGCGGGTGGCTCTTCCTGCTCCTGGCCTTCATCAGCGCGATCGGCGCACTGCTGTTCCTCAAGCTCTATCTCGAGACGCGCGAAAGCATCGCCGCGGCAAGGGCCGGCGAGCACTGAAGCGACACCGATCACAACGCCGGACGGCTCTCAGCGGACCGTGTACTGCCCGCGCTCGATGCGCTTGAACCGCTTGTCCTTGATCAGCGTCTGATTGACGATCGTGCGGAAGTTCGGCGAGGTCGTCTGGTAGCCGGCCTTCTGCACCGCCTCGGCGAGCTCGGTCACGCCCATCGTCTTGCCGGTGAGCACCTTCGCCATCGAGTCGGCCAAGTTCGCGCTGTTGCGCGGACGCTTGCCGCCACCGCCCGCCGCGCCGCGACGGCCCGGCGCCATGCGCACCATGTCGACGCCGCCCTCGGCCTGGATCTGCGCATCGATCGTCTGCAGCTGCGAAACCAGCCGGTTGCGCTTGCGCACCAGCGTGTGCACCCGCTTCTTGCGCCGAGACAACTCGGCCTGGAGATCCGAAACGGAGAGCGTGGAAAGCGATCGCTTGGCCATCTGTGGTTTCCTCATCATGGGTGAGTACTTCGCCGGCCGCGCCGGACACAAAGGGGCGCTCGACCGCGGCGAATATAAACTTTCTTCTCACACATAATGTAGGTTCACCGGGCCGGTGAATCAAGAGTCGAGCCGGACACCCATCCGGGACATAAGCCCGTCGAAGTGATCGATCCCGTAGAAATCGATCACGATCTTGCCGCGTTTGCGGTTCGCCGCGCTGCGCACCTGCACCTTTGTCCCTAAGTGTTCGCCGAGTTGCTTCTCAATCGCCGCGACATCAGCTTGATTCGACCGCCCCTCTCGTTTGGGCGGTGTGCGGGAGTTTTCGCCGGCGCGCTTCTCGATGTCGCGCACCGTCCATCGCTCATCGACCGCGCGCTGCGCCAACCGAAGTCGCGCCGCGCCGCTCTCCACCGCCAGCAGCGCTTTGCCGTGACCGGCGCCCAGCGCTCCGGATGAAATCATCTGTCGGATCTGCGGCTCAAGATCCGTCAGCCGAATGAGGTTCGCGACGCTCGAACGATCGAGCGACACGGCCTCGGCGACCATCGTCTGCGTGAAACCAAACTTCTCAACGAGATTGCGGAACGCCATGCCGCGATCGATCGGATTGAGATCCTCACGCTGAACATTCTCGATGATCGCCCACTGCGCCGCCGTCAGGTCATCGATCTCGCGGATGATCACCGGCACCGCGTCCAGCCCCGCCAGCCGCGCCGCGCGCCACCGACGCTCCCCCGCCACGATCTCAAGCGAATTCCCTATCCGGCGAGCGATGATCGGCTGCATCACCCCCGCCGAGCGGATCGACGCCGCAAGGTCACGCAGCGACTCATCCTCGATCGGCGAACGCGGCTGATGCCGATTCGGACGCAACTCCCCCACCGCCACACGCGCCACCACATCCTCCGACCGACCCGCACGCTCAGGGGGGGTCGATGGGGCTTGCATCACCGCGCCCGGTGTGATAGTTTGGTTTTTGTTTGAGTCGTTCGGATTGACCCGGACAGGATCACCGATCAGTGCGGAGATGCCCCGACCGAGCCGCGGCTTTGAGGGACGCGCCATCTTGACCTCCTTGTCACGCGAGTGTCGTCAACCGACCCACGAATGTACCGTGCCCGCTTCCCCGTGACGAGCGCCGAGGCGTCGATTCGGAGGACACTCGCATGGCTCAAGGCCACCGACAACCGGACCCCGCCGCAGGCGACAAGGGGGCGATCGAGTTCATCGCCCGTGGCATGCTCATCGAGGCCGGGCATATCCTCGCCTGCCGCAATCTCAAGCACGGTTACCTGTACCTCCCCGGCGGGCATGTCGATTTCGGCGAGTCCGCGGCCGAGGCGTGCGCCAGGGAGTTCCTCGAAGAGACGGGCCTGGCCGTCCGCGTCCGCGACTGCCGGCTCCTCTGCGAAGCCCGCTTCGAGCAGGGGGGCAAACCCCGCCACGAGATCACGGCGGTGTTCCTCGTGGAACACACCGATCCCGCACGCCGTCGCCCCCCTACCGCCGCGGGCACCCCGACACCTGTCCGATCGTTCGAGCCCAAGATCCGATTCGACTGGATCGCCCGAGAACGGCTCGCCGAGACGGATCTGAGGCCCCGAATCATGCGGGATTGGCTGATCGGACGCGTCGAATCCGGCCCCGATGATGGTACAGACCGTCCAGACTGGATCAGCGACCCGCCGCCCGCTCCCTTCTCCGGGTGATGGCTTGCCCGGAGGAAAGGCAGATCCGATGTCCCCTATGGCGACCAACGCCGAGGGAGACTCGACTTGCCCACCATCCACGGTCCAGACCAGACCTCCGATGTGAGGACGATGGACACGGGCGACACCATCAGCCCGGAGTTGCTGATGGCGCGGATCGAGTCGCTGGAGAAGGAACTCGCCGAAGTCCAGGGCCTGGCCACCCTCGGCACTCTCGCCGGCTCGATCGCGCACGAGTTCAACAACATCCTCACCCCGATCCTGACCTTCGCCGAGCTGGCGCTGGAAGCCCCGGAGGACCGCGAACTCACCCATCGGGCGCTCCGCAAAGCCCTCGAGGGGTCCGAGCGGGCGTCCTTCATCGCCTCGGCGCTCCTCGGTTTCGCCCGCCAGGATGACGGTGTCGCCGAGTGCGATGTCCGGCGCGTCGTGCGTGATGTCCAGGCGTGCCTCGTCCGCGATCCCAAGCAGGACGGCATCGAGGTCGCCGTCGATGTCCCCGACGGCCTGACGGTCCGGATGTCCCCCAGCGCCCTGCATCAGGTCGTCCTGAATCTCATCCTCAACGCCCTCGAAGCGATGCGGGGCAGTGGGGGGCGTCTGACGATCGAGGCCCGGTGTTCCACGAGGAACACCCCCCCAACGCCGCGGCCCCCCTGCCAGTCCGCCGATCAATCGGCCCCCGGCCAGACACGCGGCACGCTCCGCGCCGCCAAACAGTTCCACGGCGACGGAGTCCGGCTCGTTATCCGAGATACCGGCCCCGGGCTCCCGGAGTCCGTCAAGGCACACCTCTTCGAACCGTTCCGGCGCGGCAAGGCCGCGCTCGGCGCCAGACGCGGCAGCGGCCTCGGGCTCTCGGTCTGCAACCGGCTCGTCCAGGAAGCGGGGGGGTCCATCGAAGCGACCTCCGAACACGGACGCGGCACGGCGTTCGAAATCTGGCTCGCCCAACCCGCGAATGACAAGATCGCAGCGGCCTAAGCGTCCGATAACTCTTTGGACGAAGTGACGCCCGGCGCGTCACGATCGCCGCCCGAATAACATTGACTCGGTATGAGTGTGCATTCTCAGCGTTCTGCGGGCGCGATGCCGCGGGCGCGACGGGTATGAATTTGGGTAATCAACCAAGGAGCAGGACCGTGATGAATCGGAGCAAGGCATTGGCGGCGGCGGCGTTGGTGGCGGCGGTCGGGGCGGGTGTGCTGCTGACAGCGGGCCGGACCGAGGCGCGCGCCTCACAGACCATCGCCGGGCCGGGCGAGTTCCAGATCGACTCCGTCCACTCGATGATCGTCTTCCGCATCAAGCATGTGGGCGTCTCGTACACCTACGGCATGATCCATCAGCCCGAGGGCTCGTACACGCTCGACTTCGAGAACCCCTCCAACAGCACGCTGGAGGTCAAGGCGATGGTCGAGAAGATCGACACCGGTCACGACGGTCGCGACAAGCACCTCAAGAGCCCGGACTTCTTCTCGTCGCGCCAGTTCCCCGAGATCTCCTTCAAGGGCGCCTCGTTCGAGAAGACCGGCGAGCACACCATGAAGGTCACCGGCGACCTCACGCTGCTCGGCAAGACGAACACGATCGAGACCGAGGTCTCCTGGGTCGGCGAGGCGCAGACCCGACAGGGCCACAAGAGCGGCTTCGAAGCCGAGTTCACCATCGAGCGCAGCAAGTGGGGGATGACCAAGTACATCGAGGAGGGCGGGCTCGGCGATGAGGTCACGCTCTATGTGACCATCGAGGGCAACGGCGCCGCGGCCGAGTAACGCCTTGGGCCCCAAGGACGCGATCAATGATGTCCCGATCCCGGCGCTCCTCGTGGGCGCCGGGATTCTTTCCGTCTTCGCGCTCTGTCTCCTGCTTGTCCGCAAGCCGGACGCACGCACCAAGGCGTTCGAGAAGTGGGGGGGCGTGGCCGGCGCGTGGGCCGTCGCCATCGGCTATCTCATCGCGCACCGGAGGATCGTCGGACGGCCGGAACTCCCGCCCTCGGGTTCGATGCTCAGCGACCACTGGCTCGCCTACATCGCCGTGCTGGGCGCTCTGCTCGCCACACTCAAGTCACTCTGGCGCGCGCCGCTGTGGGCGCGGCTCGTGGCGCGCAGCGCGCTCGCCTCGCTCATCGCCGCCGCGATGCTCGTCCCGCTCATGCGCAGCGACTGGCTGAACTGGTTCGTCTGGACCGAGCGCGACGCGGGCCTGTGGTTCGCCGGCGGCGTCGCGGGCGTGATCTGGATCATCACCGGCATGGGCCTGCTGGCCAAGCGCACGCCCGCGTGGAGCGCATGGCTCGCCATGAGCGCGATGCTCGGGGCGATGGCGCCGGCGCTGGCGTTCTGGGGCGTCGCGCTGGATGCGCGCCTCATGGGCGTGCTGGCCGCGATGAGCGGCGCGGTCTTCGCCGTATGCGCCATCACGCGCCGAAAATCATTCGGCGCGCCGATCACGATCGCGCTGGGCGCCCTGGCCGGCGCGATCACGCTGCACGCGGCCTCCAGCGGCGAGAAACTCAACTACCTCTCGCTCGCCGTCTATATGCTCGCGCCCTTCGCATGGATGCTCGCCGACCTCCCGATCTTCAACCGCATCGGCAAGAACAGAAAGTGGGGGGGATGGGGGGGATGGGCCCGGCACGCCCTCCGCGCCGCCCTGCCCGCGCTCTGCGGCGCGGCCGCGGCATGGATCGCCTACGAGCCCGCCGACTACGCGGGGCTGGGATACTGAGCGATCAGTCGCGCAACACGACCACATCGCGCGGATCGACGCCCAGCGTCACCGGCGCGCCGACCGGGATCGGCCGCGCCGGGTGCAGCTCGAACACCTTGACGCGCGTATCACCGGCGAGCCGCACGATGTGCTGGGCGACCTCGCCGAGGTAGATCGACTCATCGAGAACGCCCGCCAACACGCCCTCCCCGGCGCGGGCGTCGGCGCCCGATGAGAACTTCCACGCCTCGGGGCGGATCGAGCAGGTCACATTCCCCTTGCCCGGAGTCGCTTCGGCGTCGAACGCCGTCGAGCGCACCTCGCCCGCCGCGGTCGCCAGCGTCAACTCGCCCTCGCCCCGCGCCGTGATCTCCGCCGGCAGGAAGTTCGTCTCGCCCAGGAAGTCCGCGACGAACCGCGACGCCGGCCGCTCGTACAGCGTCCGCGGCCCGCCGACCTGCGCCACCACGCCCATATCGAGCACGGCGATCGCGTCCGCCATCGATAGCGCTTCCTTCTGATCGTGCGTCACATAGATCGTCGTGATCCCCGTCTCGGTGCAACGAAACCCGCCGGCACCCCCGCATGGACATAGACCGTCTCGGCCGTGCCGA
>CAZSLT010000084.1:0-12445 GCA_964607595.1 uncultured Phycisphaeraceae bacterium | reverse complement strand
GGCACCCGGCAGGATGGAATGACCCCCTCCGTCACGCTTCGCGTGACACCTCCCCCGCCGGGGTCGGGGGAGGGAGCACCGCTTGAAAGCGGTGGCACCCGATCTAGTCGTCGGCGCCGGGGCCGGCGCTGAGTTCGTCGTTGTCGTTGCTGACGGTGAAGCGCACCACCGGGGCGGCGGGCTCGAACTTGAGCGACTCGGGGATCGCGAGCTGGCCGGTGTCGCGCAGGAGCATGAAGGAGACAACCTTGGACTCGATGCGTTTGTCGAGGTCGTCGCTGGACAGTTCGACGACGGCGACGAGGCGGTCGGCGGGCGAGGCGCCGCGGAGGCGATCCATGATGGCGTTGGGCCCGGTGACCTTGACGGTGAGCAACTGATCGCCGGGGTCCACGGTGACCTGCCAGCCGCCGACTTCGATGGAGGGCAGGAGTGTCCAGACGGGGGCGCTGAGGGTCTCTGTGCGGACGCCGGACTGGGTGGTGAAAGTGAGTGTGGCCGCGCGGGTGAGGATCTCGATGTTGGGTCGGCCGCGGAGCGACTCGGGGAGTTGCAGCGCGACCTGGATGCTCTTGAGCCCGGCCTCGCCGAGGAGGGCGAGTTGCTGCGAGGTGGGCTGGGCGATGACCTGAACGCCGGGTCCGCCGTTGACCTCCGCGGCTTCGGCGATGGCTTTGGCTTCCTGACGCGGCATGCGTACGGAGGCGTTCACCGGCGCGACGCCGATCTCGCCGGCGATCTGGACGCCGGGGAGTTCGGCGCGGATGGGCAGCGAGACGAGGGCGAGCTCGCGGACCTCGACCGATACGGTGCGCGGCGAGACGGATTCGATGACGATGCCCGAGCCGCGGAGCCGTTCGATCTGCTGGAGAACGGTCAGGAGGTCCACCGAGTACTCGCCGGCTTCGCCGGGGATGCCGCTGGCGCCGGGTCGGAGTTCGATGCGTGACTCGAGGGCGGTGCGCGCGGACTGGAGGGCGGCGCGTGAGCCGCGAAGGTCGAGGGTGACGGAGCCGTCCCAGTCCTTGGGCGAGACGATGATTCGGCCCTCGCCGGCGAGGTCCTGTGCGAGGAAGACGGTGCGTGCGGGGACGGAGGTGGTGCCGAGACTCTCGGCCTCGGCGGCGAGCCAGATCATTACTGCGATGAGTGAGACGATGATGATTCCCTGGATGCGTTCAGCCATCGTCTTCCTCCTCGATGGCGACATTGTCCTGCGTGTCGTCGGTGAGGGTGCCTCGTGAGGACTCGTCCTGGACTTCCTTGGGCTTGTCCGCGGCGGCGGCGCGTCCGGTGAGGCGCTTGATGAGTTCCTGGCGGAGCGCTTCGGGCGCAAGGCCGCGCTTGAACTCACCGCCGTCGGCGAGACTGATGTTGCCGGTTTCTTCACTGACGACGACGACGAGCGCATCGGTGGAGCGTGCCAGACCGACAGCGGCGCGGTGGCGGGTGCCGAGGTGTCGGCCGTGGGTGTCGTCGGCGTCGGCCAAGGGGAACTGGACGGAGGCGGCGACGATCTTGTCGCCCCGGACGACGACGCCCATGTCGTGGAGCGGGCTGTTGGGCCAGAAGATGGAGTTCAGGAGGTGTGAGGAGACATCGGCGTTGAGTGTGCGTCCGGTCTCGATGAGTTCGCGCATCCCGGTGCCGCGTTCGAGGGCGATGATCGCGCCGAACTTGTTCTTGGAGAGGAACTCGCAGGAGGCGACGATGGAGTCGACGACGGTGCGGACCTGCTCGGGCGTGGCGCGGAAGAAGGATGCCTCGCCGATGCGGAGGGCGGCGCGGCGGATCTCGGGGGCGAATGTGATCAGGACGCCGATCGCGGCGAGGCCGAGGAGTCGATTGTAGAGGATGGCGAGGCGTGCGAAGAGGTCGCCCTGGGCGAAGACCCGGACGGCGAGCGTGGCGAGGATGAAGACGACGAGCAGGCCCTTGACGGCGCCGGCGGCGCGGGTGCCGCGGATGAAGCGGTAGACGAGGAAGACGAGCACCCAGAGGACGGCCAGTTCGATGGCGACCTGCCAGAAGGGGTACTCCGACAGCCGGGCCAGGAGTTGCCTGAGCGGGCCGAAGAATCTGGTCAGAATCGGGCCGTCGGGCACACGAGACCTCGGTCGGGCGGGCGTTGAGAAGGACGGGGGGCGGGTTGATCGAGTATATCGGCGCGGTCGGGGCGGGTTCGGCAGAACACGCGCGACTTCGTGGGGTTTGCGTCACAATGCGATGCATGCCCGAAGGAACGGAAGATACTCCGCTGGTGCCTCGACCGATCGGGTTGGTGCTCGGGCCGATCGCCGGGGCGATCGCGTGGTGGTTGATCCCTGATCCGGTGGCGGGTCGCGCCGGGGCGGTGATGGCGCTGATGGCGGCGTGGTGGCTGACCGAGGCGCTGCCGCTGGCGGCGACGGCGCTGGTGCCGCTGGTGCTGCTGCCGGGGCTGGGCGTGCTGGGGGCGAAGGGCGCGGCGGCGCCGTACGCGGACCGGGTGATCTTTCTGTTCATGGGCGGGTTCATGCTCGCGGCGGCGATGGAGCGGAGCGGGCTGCATGTTCGGATCGCGATGCGGACGGTGCGCCTGATCGGGGTGTCGCCGTCGCGGATCGTGGCGGGGTTCATGGTCGCCACGGCGATGCTGAGCATGTGGGTGAGCAACACGGCGACGGCGATGATGATGCTGCCGATCGCCACGAGCGTGGCGATGGTGGTGGCCGAGCGCGACCCGAAACGGGCGGGGCCGCTGGGGACCTGCCTGATGTTGGGCATCGCGTACTCGGCGACGATCGGGGGCGTCGCGACGCCGATCGGGACGCCGCCGAACGCGATTCTGCTGGGATATCTCTCGACGGCGTTCGGGAGGGAGATCTCGTTCATCGAGTGGATGGGCGTGGGTCTGCCGGTGACGATCGTGTTCCTGCCGATCACCTGGTTCATCCTGACGCGGGCGCTCTTCCCCATCGGGCGCACCGCGAGCGCGGAGGGGGCGGAGGTCATCGACGCGCGGCTGCGCGAACTGGGGCCGATGCGGCGGACGGAGTGGATCGTGCTGGCGGTGTTTTTGGGGACGGTGGTGATGTGGGTCGGTCGCGGGCTGGTGCAGGACCTGGTCTTCTCGGGGTGGAAGCCGGCGTCGGACCCTGATCGGACGAACTTCTGGGCGTGGCTGGTGTGCCACGATGTGGACGATGCCTCGATCGCGATCGCGGCGGCGCTGGTGCTGTTCATCATGCCGGCGGGGGACGGTCGCGCGGTGCTGACCTGGAAGGAGGCGGCGCGGATTCCGTGGGGCGTGCTGCTGCTGTTCGGCGGCGGGCTGAGTCTGGCGGCGGGCGCGGAGGCGAGCGGGCTGAGCCGCGTCATCGGGGATCAGGCGGGCGTGTTGTCGGGGCTGCCGACGGTGCTGGTGGTGGTGATCGTCGCGGCGGGGCTGGTGGCGCTGTCGGAACTGACGAGCAACACGGCGACGGCGAACATCTTCTTTCCGATTCTCGGCGCGAGCGCGGTCGTGGGGCTGGGGGTGGACCCGCTGCTGCTTCTGGTGCCGGCGTGCCTGGGCGTGAGTCTGGCGTTCATGATGCCGGTGGGGACGCCGCCGAATGCGATCGCGTACTCGTCGGGGCTGGTGTCGATGCGGCAGATGATGCGTGCGGGGATCTGGCTGAATCTGGTGAGCGTGGTGTTGTGTACGGCGGCGGCGTACACGCTGGCGGTGTGGGTGTTGGGCGCGCAGACGGCGGGGGTGCCGGAATGGGCCGCGCCCGTCGCCGCCCCGCCCGTTTCCCCCCCACCGCTCCCCGGCGCGCCCTGACGGCGAGCCGTACACTGGTCGGGCATGGGATATCGCATCACACGCTTCGAGCCGACGCCGAACCCGAACGCGGTCAAGTGCATTCTTGATCGGCCGATCAGCGAGCATCCGCGCTCGTTCCTGAACGCGGGGATGGCGGCGGATGATCCGCTGGCCGGCGCGCTGTTCGGCGTGGAGGGGGTCGCGGTGGTGCTGATGAACGGGGACTGGGTGACGATCAACAAGACGCCCGGCGCGGAGTGGCCGAGGGTGAAGGCGGGGGTGACGAAGGTGCTGGCGGGCTGGGGCGTCGGCGCGTGACCATCGGGCGCGATCGGGCCCGGCGGCTTGCGCGGCGGATCGAGGCGTGGTTCGAGCCCTCGGCGCGGGCGTTCCCGTGGCGGCCGGCGGATGGCACGGCGCGGGATCCTTTCGTCTCGCTGGTGAGCGAGATCATGCTGCAACAGACGCAGGCGGCGCGGGTGGCCGAGCGGCTGCCGCTCTTCATCGCGCGGTTCCCCGATGCGCGGGCGCTCGCGATGGCGGATGAGGGCGCGGTGCTCTCGGCGTGGGAGGGGCTGGGGTACTACCGACGGGCGCGGATGCTGCACGGCGCGGCGCGGGCGATGGTGGAGCGGCACGGGGGCGAGGTGCCGCGGGATGTCGAGGCGCTGCGCGCGCTGCCGGGCGTGGGCCGGTACACGGCGGGCGCGGTGGCGAGCATGGCGTTCGGCCGGCGCGAGGCGTGCGTTGACGGGAACATCACGCGGGTGATTCTGCGGCTGCAGGGCGCGGATCTTGAGCAGGGCGACGGTGATTGCGAGCGGTTCGTGTGGGACGCGGCGGGGGCGTTGGTGGATGCGTGCGATGATCCCGCGGCGTTGAATGAGGGATTGATGGAACTGGGGGCGACGGTGTGCAAGCCGCCCCCCCACTCGCCGAGTTGCGGGGAGTGCCCGCTCTCGCGGATGTGCGTGGCGCGGCGCCAGGGGCGGCAAGAAGAGATCCCGAGGCCGAAGGTGCGCGGGGCGGTGAAGGTGCTGCACCAGCAGTGCGTGGTCATCGAGAGCCCGCGGCACGGCGTGCGGGTGCAGCAGCGGCCGGGGACGGGGCTGTGGGCGGGGATGTGGGAGCCGATCACGATTGAGACGGAGTCGCCGGTGGGGCAGGCGGAGGCGCGGCGGTGGGCGGGGGTGCGGTCGCTGGAGGTGATCGAGCGGTTCGAGCACAAGACGACGCATCGGGTGGTGCGGTGCGTGGTGTGGGGCGGCCAGGGGGCGGGGCGTGGGACGCCGGGGCGGTGGGCCTCGGCGGAGGAAGTGGCTCGGCTGGCGATGTCGAACGCGGCGCGGCGGGCGCTGCGGGCGGCGGAGGTTGGCGTGGCGTAAGGGTTTGCTCCGGGGTGAGTTGCCGGTATGCTGTTTGGTTCGCCCCGGGCCGGCCGGGGCGGGCCGAATGTTATGGCCGGGTGGTGGCCCGGCGCGGCCGACGACTTCACGAACGCACTACCCCGCCCCGTCCCGGGCGGGTCCGACGCATGGCGCGAGTCGCGCTGCGCGAACGGGCGCTCGCCGGTACCGAGCGCGCGGGATGTTAATCACATGATCGATGAGATGCTGATTCAGTCCCTCGGCCTTGCCGAGGATGAGGCCACCGCGCTGATCAAGGGCGCATTCGGCGCCGATGTCGCCGGCGGCAACATGGACACCCTGATCGCCGAGCAGAGCGCGGACCTGATGCCCGATCAGATCTTGACGGGCAAGATCATCGGCTTCGCGGGCAACGATGTCGTGGTCGATGTCGGGCTCAAGAGCGAGGGGCTGATCGACAAGGGCGAGTTCGACGACCCGGCGGACATCCGCCCCGGGACGATGGTGCAGGTGCTGCTCGAGACGCTCGAGGGCAAGGACGGGACGATTCAGCTCTCCAAGCGCAAGGCCGACCGCATCATCGCGTGGCAGCGGATCATGGAGACGACCAAGGAAGAGGACATCGTCGAGGGTCGCGTGGTCCGCAAGATCAAGGGCGGGCTGCTCGTGGACATCGGCGTTCTGGTGTTCCTTCCGGCCTCGCAGGTGGACATCCGCCGGCCGGGCGATGTGGGGGATTATGTCGGCCGGACGATCCGCGCCGAGATTCTCAAGATCGACCGGGAGCGGCGGAACATCGTGATCTCGCGGCGCAAGCTGGTGGAGCACGAGCGGGAGACGGCCAAGAAGCGCCTGCTGACGAATGTCTCGGAGGGGGACATCGTCAAGGGCGTGGTCAAGAACATCGCCGACTTCGGCGCGTTCATCGACCTGGGCGGGATCGACGGCCTGCTGCACATCACCGACATGTCGTGGGGGCGCGTGAACCACCCGTCGGAGCTGCTGCGGATCGGCCAGGAGGTCGAGGTCAAGATTCTGAATATCGACCACGAGCGTGAGAAGATCGCGTTGGGGCTGAAGCAGCGCGAGGCCTCGCCGTGGGAGGAGATCGAGAAGAAGTACCCGGTCGGCTGCCGCATCAAGGGCGAGGTGGTGAACCTCATGTCCTACGGCGCGTTCGTGCGACTTGAGGACGGCATCGAGGGCCTGGTGCACATCTCCGAGATGAGCTGGACGCGGCGGATCAACCATCCGTCCGAACTGGTCAAGGTGGGCGACCCGGTCGAGGTCGTCGTGCTGGACATCAACAAGGACAAGCAGGAAATCTCGCTCGGCATGAAGCAGATCGAGGTCAACCCGTGGGAGCTGGTGGCCGAGAAGTACCCGCCCGGCACGATCATCGAGGGCACGGTGCGGAACCTGGCGAACTACGGCGCGTTCATCGAGATCGAGCCCGGCATCGACGGGCTGCTGCATGTCTCGGACATCTCGTGGACCAAGAAGATCGCGCACCCGAACGAGGTCTACAAGAAGGGCGATGTGGTCAAGTGCGTCGTCGTTGATGTGGACCAGGAGAAGCAGCGGGTGGCGCTGGGCGTCAAGCAGCTCACCGAGGACCCGTGGGTCGAGGCCATCCCCGGCGCGTACCGCCCCGGCATGGTCGTCCGCGGCGTGGTCACGAAGATCACGAACTTCGGCGTGTTCGTGGAGCTCGAGGACGACCTCGAGGGCCTGCTGCACATCTCCGAGCTCGCGGATCACAAGGTCGAGAACCCGCACGATGTCGTGAAGGCGGGCCAGGAGCTCGATGTGAAGATCCTCCGCGTGGACACGGGCGATCGGAAGATCGGCCTGTCGCTGAAGCGCGCCCAGTGGGGCAGCGTGGACGAGGAGCGCGGGGCGCAGGCCCGCGGCGGCGAGCCGGGGCGCAACTTCCCGACGCAGGGCGGCATGGGCGACCACGGCGCGATGGGTTCGGACAAGATCAAGCTCTGATCGAACCGACGGCGGTTTGGCGCAACAAATCAAGGCCCGTTCGCTCCCCCCCCGGGGTGCGATCGGGCCTTTTCCATGGACGCGCGGGCCGCTCGGCCTCGGTTCTCTCTCCTACCCTGTTGCCCCCGGCACGCCCCCCGTCGGGCGCGTTCAGCACATCGCCAGGAAGGTGAGAAGGGTGAGCACCATGATTCGCTTGCGGTTGTCGGTGAGTGCGACGAGCGCCCCGGCCTTCTGCGCGATAACCTGTGCCATGCTCTGCCTCGTTTCGTGTCTTGAGGTTGTCCGAGGGGAAGAGGTTCAAAGGGCGTGCCGGGTCGGCGCGCCGGGGCCGAACCCGCGTGGCGGGCCCGTCATGGCGGTTTTTGAGCGGATGAGGATGTTGCGTGGCGTCAACGCGTTGCGTGCGCGCAACATCGTTTGTGGTGCGCGTGTGCTGGGCGCATCGCTGGTTATCGGCTGTGCCGCGGGCGCGGGGGCGCAGCCGCCCTCGGAGCCACCACGCGAGTCGCCGACGCTGACGCCGGCGCGACCGGCGCACGCGGCGCCATCGCCGGCGGAGGCGATAGCGGCGTACCGGGCCGTGGACGCGTGGCTGACGGCGGGCGGGCCGCCGGCCGAGCCGGTTCGGGCGGACCCGGCGTCGTTGCACGCGGCATGCGTGACGATTCGGTTCGAGGGTCGCGTGGTGGGGCGCGGGCTCTCGTTCGACGGGGACGGGGCCGATCTCTGGCGTGCGGCGCAGCGGGCGTGCGAGGCCGCGGCCGAGACGCTGCGCGGCACGGGGGCGCTGGGCGGGCAGCGCGCGCGGCTGGCGCTGGATGTCGAACTGGGCGGCGCGCCGGTGCCGCTGGTCGGCGAGACGGATGTCGATCTGCTGTCGCAGATCAACCCGGGGATCGACGGGATCGCGGTGCGCGCCGGTGAGCGTGAGGGGCTGACCTTCCCGGGGCAGATGCTCGCCTCGGGGTGGACGCCGGCGCAGGGGCTGATGCACGCGATCGCGCCGCTGGACCTGCCGCCGCTGGATTTCCAATCGCTGCGGAACCGGTACGGGTTGGTGGTGTACCGGTTCTCGACGGAGCACCTGGCGCAGGCGCGGGCGGGGATGGAGCCGGTGTTTCTTGAGCGCGGGACGCGGGGCGTTTCGATCGCGGAGTTGACGGGGGCGCGGATCGCGCGGGCGGCGGACGATGCCGCGTCGTTTTTGATGCGGCTGGAGTGGCCGGGTCCGGAGGCGCACGGGATTCGCGGTGATTACGACCCGATCGCGGGGGTGTTCGGTGAGGCGATCGCGCCGCCGGCTTCGCAGGCGATCGGGGCGTGGGCGCTTGCGGTGTACTCCTCCTCACCGGGCGTGGACGCGGCGAACGCTTCGAGGGCGCTGCGGGTGTCGCGCCGGATTCTGGCGGATTTCACGGAGGTGACGGAGTTCGAGACGGACCCGGCGGGTGACGCCGGGGCGCTGGCGCTGTGGCTGGTGGCGCTGCGCCAGAGCGGGGGCGTCGATGGGTTTTCGGCGGATCGTCGCGGCGCGGTCGAGGCGTTCGCGCGATCGACGGTGGATCGGCTGATGGCGCTGTCGGCGACGCCGGATGAACGAGAGGGTCTGGCGCCGACGGCGCGAGCGCTGATCGCGCTGGCGCTGGCGGGCGCGGCGAGTGATGGGGACGGGCCCGCGGGCGCGCGGGAGCGCGCGCAGGAATTGGCGCGGTGGCTGTATGTGGAGACGGACCCGGGGGACCTGGTGTCGCTGATGCCGTGGCTGGGTCTGGCGAGCGTTGAACTGGCGGGGGAGGGTGACATTTCGGCGCAGGCGGCGCTGCGGGAGATGCGCTCGCTGGTGTGGCGGTTCACGATTCCGGCGGTGGGCGCGGATGCGGGGACGGCGGACCTCATCGGCGGCGTGGTGTTCACGGCCGGGCGCACGCCGCTGCCCTCGTGGCAGACGCTGCGGCCGCTGGCGTTTCTGGCGGTGATGGCGGGCGACCCGCGGCTCACGGATGCGTCGGAGCGGGGAGAGGCGTGGACGCGGCTGGCCGAGTCGCTTCGGTTCGCGGTGCAACTGCAGGTGGATGAGGCGTGCGGGCACATGATGGTGCGGCCGGAACTGGCGGTGGGCGCGGTGCGGCTGGCGCCGTGGGATCAGCGATGCTCGGTGGGGGCGACGGCGCTGGCGCTGGTGTCGTTCTGCGGGGCGGCCGAGTCGGCGGGGCGGGCGGGCCCGTAGGCAATTCCGCGGAACCGGCGGGGGCGCAGCGCGTCCATGATGACGGCTCCCGACCTCCATCCGGGGGCCATAAGGAGTTTGATCATGAATGCACTCCGCGCGATGTGTGTCGGACTGGGTCTGCTTGCGCTCGGGACGGGCGTGTGCGCCGATCGGGGCGCGGGGGTGTCGCACCGGGGCGAGACAACGACGGCGCTGCGGCGTGCGATCACCGTGGAGTTCGCCGATGCGCGGCTGGCGGATGTCGTGAAGTTCGTTGAGACATTCGCGGGCGTGCCGGTGCGCCCGATGTGGGCGGACGAGCGGCACGCCGAGGGGCTGGACCCGGAGGCGCGGGTGTCGGTGCGGATCGCCGAGGGGACGGTGATTGATCTGATCGACGATGTGCTGGAGCAGGCGTCGGATGATTTCAGCGAAGCGACCTGGCAAGTGTCGGAGCGGGGTGAGTTGCAGATCGGGCCGCGGGCGCGGCTGAATCGGTACAAGGAGACCGTGACCTACGACATCAACGATCTGCTGTTCCGGATCCCGGATTTCACGGATGCGCCGGAGATCGACATCGACGCGGCGATGCAGCAGGGCGGGCGTGCGGGCGGCGGTGGCGGGGGGAGCATTTTCACTGAGACGGAGGACGGCGAGGAACCGGAGCTCGGCACGAACGAGGCGCTGTCGGACGAGTTGATCCGGCTGATCCAGACCCTCGTGGAGACGGAGCAGTGGCAGGAGAACGGCGGCGACGGGGCGACGGTGCGGTTTCACGAGGGCGTGCTGGTGGTGCGGGCCCCGGGGTACATCCACCGGCAACTGGGGGGCGGGTGAGGGCTCCGGCCGATCACGGATGTTCGCTGATTGTTTGGATTCTTCGCGGGATCGCGCGGATTGTGGAACCGGTGCGGTGAATCGGGGTCATAGTCTGTGTTGAGCGGTCGTGCCCGCGTTGCGGGCGTTGATGCGTATGATCTTGTAGAGTCTCGGCATCGGGGCGGAGTCCGGCCCGATGTCCACGGACGGAGCCGATGATTCTTGAGCGGGGCCACCCCGGCCCGCGGAGGACCAACGAATGAGTCGCAATCTCTCTGTGTTGATGATCGCGGGGGCTTTGGTGGCGGCGGCGCCGGCGATGGCGCAGCCCGCTCCGGCCGATACGGGGGCGCGGACGCGATCGGTTGACCCGCGCACCGATGCCCTTGACCGCTTGCTGAAGCCGATCACGATCGAGCTGCCCGATGCGCGGCTCGAGGATGTGGTGACCTTCATCGAGAACTTCGCGGGGATCGATGTCCGCCCGATGTGGCTGGACGAGCGGTTCACCGACGGCCTTGAGAAGGACACGCGCGTGACCGTCAAGGTCGAAGAGGCCCCGGTGCTGGAACTCATCGAGCGCGTGCTCGAAGAGGTCCAGACGGACTTCTCCGAGAACACTTGGCAGATCAACCGGCAGGGCCAGCTCGAGATCGGCCCCAAGTCGCGGCTGAACCGCTACAAGGAGCGGCGATTCTACGACATCAACGACTTGCTGTTCGAGATCCCCGACTTCGCGTCGGTCCCCGAACTGGACCTCGACCAGGTGCTGCAGCAGTCGAACCAGGGCGGCGGCGGCGGCGGTGGCGGCGGCGGCGGCGGCTCGATCTTCGACGACGAAGAGGATGACGATGTCACCTTCGAGGATGACGAGGAGGCCGCGGAGCGGGTCATGGTGATCATCCGCCAGTTCATCGAGACCGAGCAGTGGCAGGAGAACGGCGGCGACGGCGGCCAGATGCGTTACTACAACGGGACGATCATCATCCAGGCGCCGGACTACATGCACCGCCAGATCAACGGGTATCCGTCGGTGCCTCAGTACCGGGATTACTCGGCGCCGCGTGTGCAGCCGACGGCGCAGGCGACCCCCGAGACGCAGCCCGGCGCTCCGGCGACGCCCCCTGTGGCCGATCAGAACAACTGATCTCACGACGGACTGAACGAATGAGCAACTCTCGACGCCGCCTCCGGGCGGCGTCTTTCTTTTTGCGCGTGTTGTCGTGAGCGGGTGGATCAGGCGCCGGTGAGATCGGACTCGGGGCGGGCGACGAGGTCGTACTCGCGGCTGTCGACGACGACGCAGCGGACGAGCTGGCCGGGGGCGAGTTCGGCGTTGGACTGCACGAAGGTGACCGAGTCGATGTCGGGCGCCTGGAAGTAGGCGCGGCCCTTGTAGAGGCGTCCCGTGGCGCCGCGCGAGCGTCCGAGGCCGGGCGTCTGGCGGGTCTGGAGGGAGGCGGTGGGCGCATCGATGAGGATGTCGAAGCGGTGGCCGGTGTCGGCGGGGCGGTCTGGGTCGAAGTCGGAGGCGATGAACTCGGCCTGCTCGAAAGCGATGCGCTGCTGGAGCTCCATGATCTCGTTGCGGCGGCGGGCCTTGACCTCGGCGGGCACATGCATCGACGGGTCTTCGTCCATGGTGCCGGCGCGGGTGCCGTCCTCGCGGGAGTACTCGAAGACGCCGAGGGCGTCGAATCCGATCTCCTCGACGAACTCCATGAGACGGGCGTGGTCGTCCTCGGTCTCGCCGGGGAATCCGGAGATCATGGTGGTGCGGATGGCGACGCCGGGGACGAGTTCGCGGAGGCGGTGCATGAGGTCGCGCTGGTGGTCGGCGGTGACGCGCCGGCGCATGAGCGTGAGCATGCGGTCGCTGGCGTGCTGGAGCGGGATGTCGATGTATTTGACGACATGCGGGAGCTCGGCGAGCGCGCGGATCATGCCCTCGGAGAAGTTGCTGGGATAGGCGTACATGAGGCGGACCCAGCCGGGGTGGTCGGGGCTCTCGCGCTCGACGACCTCGTTGATCGTGCGGAGGAGGCGTGGCAGGCCGCCGTTCCAGGGATGATCGTCGGAGTCGTAGCCGATACCGATGTCGTCGCCGTAGGAGGTGGTGTCCTGCCCGATGAGATTGAGTTCGAAGGCGCCGTCGCGGATGAGCTCGGCGGCCTCGGCGGCGATGCGGTCCAGAGGTTTG
The DNA here is from genome assembly GCA_964607595.1 of uncultured Phycisphaeraceae bacterium. Taxonomy (GTDB): domain Bacteria; phylum Planctomycetota; class Phycisphaerae; order Phycisphaerales; family UBA1924; genus JACKHC01. Next base: position 62 of record CAZSLT010000084.1, on the reverse strand, counting down.
GAGCGCATCTTGCCGCGGATCGAGGGGATGGTGCAGAACGCGCAGTTCTGATTGCAGCCCTC
>CAZSLT010000083.1:0-12446 GCA_964607595.1 uncultured Phycisphaeraceae bacterium | reverse complement strand
GAGCCGAAATCGGCGAGGACGAGATTCAGATCGTCGACATCGACCGCGCCGTCTTGGGAGAGGTCTACGCCGGCGCCGGGCGTCACGGTGGTTCCGAACTGGCCGAGCACCATGTTCAGATCGTCGACATTCACGGCGCCGTCGTTGTTGGCGTCGCCCGCGAACGCGCCGGTGGCGGCGAGTCGCTCCGCGAGCGACGAGCTGGTGATGCCGTCGGCGAGTGTGGAGAAGCCGACGCACCAGATATCGTGGTTGCTGATGATCTCCATCCCTCCGCCCCGGATGACGAAGGCGGCGTTCGGCACGGTCGATGCGACCTCGCACCATTCGACACCGTTCCAGTGCCAGAAGCCGTTCCACCCGGATGCCCAGACATTGTCGGGGGCGAGCGCTGCGAGCGACCCGCCGTAGTTGGGCGGCGCGGGCATCGAGATCCACTCGTCGCCGTTCCAACGCATGACCCTGACGGCGCCGCCGCCGCTGCCGATGGCCCAGACATCGTCCGGTCCGCTGGCGACGATCTCTTCGATGCCGCTGTCGGGGAGGGCTTCGATCGGGCTGGGCACATGCGACCACTGATTGCCGTCCCAGTGGTAGGTGACGCCGTGGAACAGGCCGCCGATATTGCGGTAGTCGCCGACGGCCCAGACATCGTCGGACGCGATCGCGTAGACATCGGTGAGTTCGTGGTGTCGGTTGGCGACGAGGGGCACGGGGACATCGGTCCATCCGGAGCCGTCCCAATGGGCCGCGAGCGGCACGGAGGTCGCGCTGGCATCGCCGTATCCGGCGGCCTGGCCAACGGCCCAGACATCGCTGTCGGAGATGGCGTGGGCCTCGAAGAGTCGCCCGCCGCGAGCCGCGAACGGGTACACGGTCTGCGGGCGCAGCTCAAATGTTTCGACGAGGTCCCAGTCGCCGTTCCGACGGCGGAGGATGAGCGGCATGTTATCGGTGGGGTATGGAGTGATGACTCCGCCGACGAACCAGACATCGCCGTTGGGAGCGAATTCGACACCGGCGATCTCCGGCTGGGCGCCGATGCCGGAGGTATCGGGCAGGGCGACGATCGACCAGTCCGATCCGTCCCAGTGCTGGGCGATCGGTCCGGCGCCGACCGGGTTGTTGCGCCAGTGGCCGACGGCCCATGCGTCATCGGGCGCGATCGCGCTGACGGAGGTCAGGCGATTCACATGGTTGCCGGGATTCGGTGTCGGCACCGGCGTCCAATGGTCGCAGGGCGGGGGGCTCCCGGCGGTTGCCGCGGAAGTGAGCGCAGCGCTCACGATGCAGAGAAGCGCGTTCGGGCGACGGGCGATCGTGTTCCGCAATGTCATTCCGCGTGTCATATGGGACCGTCCTCGCACCGCTGCGTTTGGGGCCACCGAACAGACCGGGCGCGGGCGTGCCGCGGCTGCTCCCTGTTAGAGGCGCCTCGGCCGTCGTTTGATACAACGCGGAAGAGATTGATGTGGGGGGCCGATTCGAAGCCGGCTCAGCCCTCGCTGCGCAGGGCCTCGAGCTCGGCCCAGCGGGCGTAGAGCTCGGTGACGCGTCGGTGGGCGTCGGAGAGGCGGGCGTAGAGGGTCGCGGCTCGCGTGTGATCGGCGGACAGCGCGGGGTCGGCGGTCTGGCGTTCGAGTTGTTCGACGGCGGCTTCGGCTTCGATGATCGCGGCTTCCATGCCGTCGTACTCCTGCTGGAGCTTGTACGAGAGTTTGCCGGGCTTTGACGACAGCTTCTTCTTCGGGGCGTCGGTATCGGGGCGCGGCTTCTCGGCGGGCGCGGGTTCGGGCTTGGTTGCGGCCGCGGCCCACTGCTCGATGGAGGCGAACCATCGCGCCTCGCCCTTGCCGTCGAGGGCGAGGTATTCGGTGGCGATGCGTTCGAGGAGGAAGCGGTCGTGTGTGACCAGGACGATCGCGCCGGGGAACTCGAGGAGCGCCTGCTCGAGGACCTCGAGCGAGGGGATGTCGAGATCGTTGGTCGGCTCGTCGAGGAGCAGGAGCTGGGCGGGCGAGAGCATCATCTGCGCGATCAGGACGCGGGCCTGCTCGCCGCCGGAGAGTTTGCCGACGGGGGTGGCCAACTGATCGGAGTCGAAGAGGAAGCGGTTGGCCCAGCCGGTGACATGCATCGAGCCGCCGCGGTAGTGGACGGTGTCGCCGGCGGGGCAGAGCGCCTCTCGGAGCGACTGTGTGGGCACGAGTGACTCGCGGTGTTGGCTGAATGTGACGATCTGGAGGTTGTCGGCGCGCGTGATGGTCCCGGAGTCGGGCTTGAGATCGCCGGACATGAGCCGCATGAGCGTCGTTTTGCCCGAGCCGTTGACGCCCAAAAGGCCGATGCGCTGGCCGGGGGTGAGGGTGAGATCGAGCGGTCCGAAGAGGCACCGGCCGCCCATGGATTTGGACACCTGATCGAGGACCATGAGTTTCTTGGTCCTCCGATCGGAGGCGTTGAAGGCGATCATGGCGGTGCGCGAGGGGGCGTCGTTGCGTTCGGTGATCGACTTGAGTTCGTCGCGCCGTTCGGCCGCGGCCTCGACCTGCGTCTTGTTCCGCGTGCGGCGGGCCTGGATTCCCTGGCGCAGCCACGCGGTGTCGCGCCGGACCTTGCCGGCGAGACTCGACTGGGCGGCGCGCTGGGCGTCGAGGAACTCCTCCTTGCGGCGCACGAACTCGGAGTAATTGCCGTCGGCCTCGAAGACGCCGCCGGGGTAGGCGCGTGACAGTTCGATGATGCGCGTCGCCGTGTTCTCGAGGAATCGGCGGTCGTGGGTGATGAAGATCATGGCGATGGACGACTGGCGGACGAAGTCCTCGAGCCAGCGGACGCCCTCGAGGTCGAGGTGGTTCGTCGGTTCGTCGAGCATCAAGAGTTCCGGTTCGCGCGCGAGCGCGGCCGCGAGCGAGAGCCGCTTGCGCCAGCCGCCCGAGAGCGTCGCGACGGGGAGTTGATGGTCGGTGAAGCCGAGTTTGGAGAGCGTGATGGCGGCGCGGGTGGCGGCGTCGCGCTGCGCGTCGGGGTCGCTGCCGAGCCCCGCCAGGACGGCGGTCATGGGTGTGGCGCCATCGGGGAAGCGATCGTCCTGCTCGATGTAGGCGGCGCGCAGGCCGCGTCGCCGGACGATCTCGCCCCGATCGGCGTCGAGCGTTCCGGCGAGGATCTTCAAGAGGGTTGACTTGCCGCCGCCGTTGGGTCCGATGAGCCCGATGCGGTCGTCGTCCTCGACATGAATGGAGACACCCTCGAATAGCGTGTTCGAGGGGTACGACTTGGCCAGATTGCGGGCGGTGAGGAGTGTGGGCATGTGGGGTTGATGGATGCGCCCGTTGGGTTGCGGCGAGTGAAGCCGGAGTGTGCGGGAGTGGGGGGGGGGGCGGGGGGGTGGGGGGAGGGGGGCGGGGGGGTCACGATACCGCGGCGCGCGGTCGGCGGCGCGTTACCGCATCGATGCTTCCGCCTGGCGGCGCAACGCGTGGTACATCCACGCCTCGCGGTAGGTCGCGTTGTCCGGGTTCCAGTCGAAGCGGGACGCGGCGGCGTCGAGGGCCAGCCGGGCTTCCTGGTCGCGGCCGAGTTCGCGGAGCGCGAGGGCGGAGATGAGTTCCGGGGCGGGGATGAGCGCGGAGGCGGCCTCGCCGCGGAGCATGGCGACGGCGCGCTCGTGATCACCCCCTCGGTGCTCGGCCAATGCGGCGGCGACGAGGAAGTAAGGATGGGCCCATTGATCGTACGGGTCGAGATTGCTGTCGACCGCGCGATCGATGAGCGCCGTCGCGGCGGCCAGTTGCTCCGGTGAGTCCGGTGGGAGCAGGAGGCAGGCGCGCCCGGTCCGTTCACAGATGTTCGGGTGGGTCGCGTCGGCGAATCGCGCCAGGAACAGGGGGCGGACGCGTCGGTACTCTTCGTCATCGCCGAGGTACAGGCAGAGTTCGAGGTAGCCGTCCCACGCGGCGTGGGCGGGTGGGTCGCCGTCGATGATGGTTCGCCATTCATCGCGGAGCGCGGCCGGGCCGATCTTGCGGAACCGCGAGGCCCGCATCCCCGAGAACCCCGAGGTGTCGTCGGGGTTGAGCGTCATCGCGGCGGCGAAGTGCTCCGTGGCCTCGTCGAAGAGATCGCGTTCGTACATGATCTCGCCGAGGCGCAGGTGCGCCCAGGAGTGCTCGGGGTCGAGTTCAAGCACGCGGCGGAGGTGATGCACGGCGTCGTCGATGCGCCCGGTGCGGCGCAGCGAGACGGCGAGGTTGTAGCGCGGGGCGGCGGCGGAAGGACGGACCGCCATCGCGGCGCGGTTGAACCCGATGGACTCGGCGGCGTCGCGCGTGGCGAGCAGATGCCCGAGCTCGAAGTTGACCCAGAAGTCGTCGGGGTGCTGGCGGTGGACGCGTCGGAGAAAGTCGGTGGGGTCGCCGCCGAGCCGGCGCCAGCGCGTCCCCAGCGCGACCAGGAGGTTGACCGGCTGGGCGCCGACATCGACCGTTTCGGCGAGTTCCTCGATCCGCGCGATGTCGGCCCATGACGCCTGATCGCGCACGCGGTCGCGCCAGGGGTCCGGGTCGGTGAGGCGGGCGATTTCGAGGATCCAGGCCCGCTCGGGCTTCTCGGCGCACGCGGCCCAATCGTCGAGCGCGGCGACGATGGAGGCGCGGACGGGAGACTCGCGCAGGCGTGACGCGACGCCCGGCGCGTCGACACCGACCGTTCCCAGCCCGGCGTCGCGGAAGATGCGCTCGTATCGGCGTGCGGCCTCGGGGTAATCGATGCCGCCGCCCCGGGCGAACTTGTCCCGGTTCATGCGCGCGGTGTCGAGTTGTTCGACGGTCTCGAGGTCGTGCTTGGCGCGTTCGATCTGGGCGCGGACGGGCGCCGAGCCGCCGTCGGGGACGCGGTCGAGGATGGCGCGGGCCTCGGTGAATCGGCCCTCTTCCTGGAGCGTCGTGATGAACGCGAGGCGCTGCGTCCATTTGGACATCTCGGCGTGCCGGACGACGGCCAGGTTCCATTCGCGCAGCCCCGCGCCGGCGGCGACGGCCAGAAGAAGGACGCTGGTGCAGACGAGCGCGGCGAGCGTGGGGTTGCGGCGGGTCCAGCGGACGGCGCGACCGACCATGCCGACGGGCCGCGCGCGGATGGGCTGGTCGTGCAGGAAGCGGTTGAGGTCGTCGGCGAGCGCGGCGGCGCTCTCGTAGCGCCGCTGCGGCGATTTCTCGAGACACTTGAGGACGATGGTCTCCAAGTCGCGGGGGACGCGGCAGTTCAGGCGCGAGGGCGGCGCGGGCGCCTCGGCGACGACCTGGCGCAGCGTCTCGGACGAGGACTCGGCCTTGAAGGGCGGGCGTCCGGTCAGCATCTCGTAGAGGACGGCGCCGAGCGCGTAGACATCGACCGCGGGGCAGAACGCGCCGGCCTCGCCCGCGGCCTGTTCGGGGGCCATGTAACTCGGCGTGCCGAAGCGCGCGCCGGTGAGCGTCTGCGTCGGCCTCGGGCCGAACCGGCGCGCGAGACTGAAGTCGACGATCTTGGGCGCGCCGTCCGGCGAGAGCAGGATGTTGGCGGGCTTGAGGTCGCGGTGCACGATGCCGGCGCGGTGGGCCGAGTGCACGGCGTCGGCGAGTCGGGCGGCCATCTCGGCCGCGGGCCGGGACGGTTGCGGCGCGCCGCCGAGGCGGTGCGCGAGCGTGCCGCCGTCGAGAAACTCCATGGTGAAGTAGGCCAGCCCGTCGATCTCTCCGACATCGTAGACCTTGACGATGAATGGGTGATCGAGCGCGGCGACGGCCTCGGCCTCGCGCTGCAGCGCGGCGAGTTCGTTCTCGCTCGCCAGCGGGCCGAGGGGGAGCATCTTGATGGCGACGGGGCGGTTCAGCCGGATGTGGCGGGCGCGGTAGACGATGCCCATGCCGCCGCGCCCGAGGACGCCCTCGATGTGATACCCCTTAATCGATGGCAACGACTGTGCGGCTGTGATCGACCGGGGGGGATGGCCGTGCGAGGTGGGGAAGATCGCTTCGACCTCGGCTTCGGTCTTGCGGAGGCGTTCCCAGCGGCGACGCACCTCGGTGAGCAGCGCCGGGTCGTCGGCGCAGACCTCCTCGGGCGAGGCGCCGGAGTCCAGAAGTCGCTCGAGCAGATCACGGACTCGTGCGTCGGTGGGCATGGGTCGGCGCTCAGCGCGCCCCGCCGTCCGAGGTCAGGGCTTCGGCCGGTCGGAGGTCTTCGAGTTGCTCGGCCAGAAGGAGCAGGCCGCGATTCAGACGGCGCTGCACGGTTTTGGTGGAGGCGCCGATGAGTTCGGCGGCCTCGGTGTGTGTGAGCCCCTGGATGCGGACCAGGTCAAAGACTTCGCGCTCGGTTTCGGGGAGCGCCTCGATCGCGCCGAGCATGCGGCGCGCGTTCGGGCTGATGACCGATCCGGTTGACTCCGGGCTGGGGATGAGGTCCTCGCGGATGGACATCGCGTGCGAGTGTTCGTCGAGGCGCCTGGCGAGGTCGTTGAGTTCCCAGCGCATGTGGCGGGTGGCGAGGCCGAAGAACTGCCGGGCGTTCTGCGGGTGGACCTCGCGCATGGCCTTGATCAGGCGCTCGACGACCGCGCTGAGCATCTCATCGGAGTCGAGCCCGAGGGGCGGTCGCATGAGCCGCGGGTAGCTGCGGACGAGCATGGTGGTGCAGAGAAGTTGGAGGCGTCCGACGGCGCGTTCGAGCAGGGCGCGGACGATCGGTTCGGAGGGCGAACCCTCGCCCAGGTCGCGGAGGAAGTGTTCGACGGCCGCGGTGGTGTGACCCTCGTTCATCCGCCGGGATGATAGGTCCTGACCCCGGCGCGGGTCGCGTGTCCACCCCCCACGCTCAGATTTGCGTACACGGTCCGACGCCGGGACCGAATCGCGCCGCAGGCCCGCGGCGCCAGGAGCACACCCATGAGCACGATCACCACCCGCGACGGCACGCCGATCTATTACAAGGACTGGGGCCGTGGCCGGCCCGTGGTCTTCAGCCACGGCTGGCCGCTGACCGCGGACGCGTGGGAGGACCAGATGATGTTCCTGGCCGACCACGGGTTCCGGGCGATTGCCCACGACCGGCGGGGGCACGGGCGCTCGGGGCAGCCGTGGCACGGCAACAACATGGACACCTACGCCGATGATCTGGCGGACCTCGTGCGCACACTCGATCTGACCGGGGCGATTCATATCGGCCATTCGACCGGTGGAGGCGAGGTGACGCGGTACATCGGTCGTCACGGCACGGAGCGCGTGGCCGGCGCGGTGCTGATCGGCGCGATCCCGCCGCTCATGCTCAAGACGCCCGCGAACCCGAACGGGACGCCGAAGGAGGTCTTCGACGGCATCCGCTCGGGCGTGCTCGCCGACCGCTCGCAATTTTACAAAGATCTCGCGATGGCCTTCTACGGCTACAACCGGCCGGGGGCCAAACCGTCGCAGGGCGTCATCGACTCCTTCTGGCTCCAGAGCATCATGGGCGGGCACAAGGGGCTCTACGATTGCATCGAGCAGTTCTCCGAGACCGATTTCACGACGGACCTCCAGAAGTTCAAGATGCCGACGCTCTTCCTGCACGGCGACGACGACCAGATCGTTCCCATCGGCGCGGCCGCGATGTTGGCGCACAAGTTGGTCACGGGCTCGACGCTGAAGATTTACAAGGGCGGGGCGCACGGGATGTGCGTGATCGAGAAGGACCGGGTCAACGCCGATCTGCTCGAGTTCTGTTCGCAGGTATGACCGCATGACGAGTCAGCATCCCCGTCGGTCGATCACCGGGAGTCTCATCCTCCGACGCGTCGGCGTGGAGGCGCTGCCGGCGTTCGCCTTTATCCTCGGCGTCCCGCCGCTCGTCCGCGCGACCGGCGCCGCCCGGGCCGGCGCACTGAACGAACAGACCCCCGCCGCGTTCCGGCCGGGGGTTCGGGTGTCCACCCTCCACGCTTAGTATTGGGCGGAGGGCTTCTCGCTGTCCGCCGACCAAAGCAAACCCATCGCGAATCACGGAGCAACCTCATGGCATCGAGTCGTCATTCACTGAGTGAGAAGGGCCTGCTGACCCCCGACAACTGCGTGGTCGCGATGATCGACCTGCAGCCGCAGATGCTGTTCGGGGTCTGCAACTTCGACCGACAGACGGTCATCAACAACAACCTGGTGCTGGCCAAGGCGGCGCGTGTGTTCGGCGTGCCCGTGGTGCTCTCGACGGTCGAGACCAAGGGGTTCAGCGGCAACACCTGGCCGCAGCTGCTGGCGGCGCTGGGCAACCCCGCCCCGATCGAGCGGACCACGATGAACTCGTGGGACGATGCGAACTTCGTTCAGGCGGTGCAGAAGTCCGGCCGCAAGAAGATCGTCCTGGCGGGGCTGTGGACCGAGACCTGCGTCGCCCTGCCCACCGTCCAGGCGATTCACGACGGCTACGAGGTCTTCGTCGTCGAGGATTGCTGCGGCGATGTCACCCAGCTCGCCCACGACAACGCCATGAAGCGTGTCGTGCAGGCGGGCGCCAAGCCGGTGACCGCGCTGTCAGTCATGCTCGAGTGGCAGCGCGACTGGGCGCACAAGGAAACCTACGACGCGGTCATGGACATCGTCAAGAACCACTGCGGGGCGTACGGCGTCGGCGTCGAGTACGCGTACACGATGGTGCACGGCGCTCCGCCGACCAAGTACCCCGCGTACGCCGTGCCCGCGTCGGGCCACTGACTTCTCGATCGGCTCTGCGCGGACGAGTCTCTATGACACAGCAGCAGCACGAGCACGGCGCGCTCCACTTCCTCCGGTCGGACGCGGACGATCCGCCCGTCACCGTCATCCGGGAGATCCGCGTGCGTCCGGGGGCCGAGGGCCGGTTCGAGCTGCTCATGGGCGCACTGATCGACGAGGCCCGCCGCAGTCGCGGCCACCTCGGCGCGACGGTCATCCGTCCCGCCGGGCGGGGGGGGTTGTACCGCTTCGTCTACAAGTTCGATCGCCGCTCCAACATGATCGAGTGGCACGGCTCGGACACGCGCCGGCAGTTGTTCGAGCCGATCGTCGAACTGGTCCAGGATGACCGGTTCGACGAATACCCCGGGCTCGAGACCTGGTTCGACCCTCCGGCGACCGCCGCGCCGCCGCGCTGGAAGACGACGCTGCTGAGTTGGGGCGCGATCTATGTGCTGGTGCTCGCGGCGTCGTACGCGATGCGCGCCGCCGCGCCCGATTGGTCGCTGCCGGTGCAGGTGTTCATCGTGACCGCTGTTGTGGTGCCGATCGTCGCGTACATCGCGGCGCCGTGGCTCGGGAAAGTGTTTTACAGGTGGCTTCACGCGGGGCTGAACGGCTCGGCGCCCAAGCCGCCCGGGAGGGCGTGATCATGCGGGGAAAGCACGATCGACGGGATTTTCTGCGCACCGGCGTCGCCGGGGCCGCGGGCTTGCTGATGGGAGGATGTGCGATGTCGCAGCGAAACGAATCGGACCCGACGGGTGATGCCGATCTGATTCTCTTCAATGCGCGCATCGCGACGATGGACGAGCGCCGCCCCGGCGCCGAGGCGGTGGCGGTTCGCGGCGGGCGGTTCCTCGCCGTCGGGGATGAACGCGCGGTGATGGCGCACCGCGGGCCGCGGACGCGGGTCATCGACGCCGGCGGGCGGACGGTGATCCCCGGTCTGAACGACTCGCACATCCACCTCATCCGCGGCGGGCTCAACTACAACATGGAGCTCCGGTGGGACGGCGTCGCCTCGCTCGCCGACGCGCTGGCGATGCTCCGCGTGCAGGCCGATCGCACGCCCGCGCCGCAGTGGGTCCGCGTGGTGGGGGGGTGGAGCGAGTTCCAGTTCCGCGAGCGGCGGCTGCCGACGCTCGAAGAGATCAATGCCGTTTCGCCCGATGTGCCGGTGTTCGTGCTCAACCTCTACGACCGGGCGCTGCTGAATCACGCCGCGCTGCGAGCCCTCGGATACACGCGAGAGACGCCCGAGCCGCCCGGCGGCCAGATTCAGCGCGACTCGCGCGGGAATCCGACCGGGCTGCTTGTCGCGCGGCCCAACGCGCTCATAAAGTACAAGTCGCTGGCGCTGGGGCCGAAGCTGGGGATCAACGACCAGATCAACTCCACGCGCCACATCATGCGCGAACTCAACCGCTTCGGGCTGACAAGCATCATCGACGCCGGCGGCGGATTCCAGAACTATCCGGAGGATTACGCCGTCATCGAGCGGCTGCACAAGGATGATCTGCTCACGCTCCGCATCGCCTACAACCTCTTCACGCAGAACCCCGGCGGCGAACTCGAGGACTTCCGCAAGTGGACCGCCATGACCGCGCCCGGCCGGGGCGACGATCTCTATCGCATGAACGGCGCGGGCGAGATGCTGGTGTTCTCCGCCGCCGACTTCGAGGACTTCCTCGAGCCGCGGCCCGATCTCGACGCAACAATGGAGGCGCGGCTGGAGGCCGTTGTCCGCCATCTGGCCGCCGAGCGCTGGCCGTTCCGGCTCCACGCCACCTACGACGAGTCGATCGGCCGGTTCCTCGATGTCTTCGAGCGCGTGAACCGCGACATCCCGTTCCGTGGGCTGCGGTGGTTCTTTGATCACGCCGAGACCATCAGCGACCGGAACATCGAGCGGGTCCGTGCGCTCGAGGGGGGCATCGCGATCCAGCACCGTATGGCGTACCAGGGCGAGTACTTCGTGAACAGGTACGGGGCGAAGGCCGCGGAGCGCACGCCGCCGATCCGCCGGATGCTCGACGCGGGCGTGCCGGTCGGCGCGGGGACGGACGCGACGCGCGTGGCGAGTTACAACCCGTGGGTCGCGTTGTCGTGGCTAGTTTCGGGTCGCACCGTCGGCGGGCTGTCGCTGTACCCGGAGGCGAACCGACTCGACCGTGGCGCGGCGCTCCGCCGGTACACGCTCGGCAGCGCCTGGTTCTCGGGCGAGGAGACCGTCAAGGGGTCGATCGCGCCGGGGATGTTCGCCGACCTCGCGGTGCTCTCGCACGACTACTTCACGGTTGCCGAAGACGAGATCAGGTCGATCGAGTCGGTGCTGACCGTGCTCGGCGGGCGCATCGTGTACGGGCGGGATGAGTTCTCCACGCTCGCACCGGCGCTGCCGCCGGTGTCGCCGGGGTGGTCGCCCGTGCTGGATGTCGGTGGGTAGGGCGCGCCGCTCTATGCGGCGCGGGCCGCCGAGGCGTCGCACGGACCGGTGTGCTGCGCGCACGGGCACACAGGGCCTGCGCACCGTTCATCAGGCGGGCTCCTGGCAACGCTGTGGCCCGGCGTCGGGGGCGGCTGGGACCCCGGGTGCAGTTGTTTTGCGTTCTGACGATTCTTTGCGGAATCTGCGCCCGGCGTCAGTTGACGCCGTGACGGGCATGTTCAGGCGGTCGGCCGTTCGACTCGCGCTTCTCGCGGTGCTGCGCTTCGGCCCGCGCCGAGGCGAACTCGTCGATCACACCGGACACATTCCCCAGGACACGCAGCGAGCGGACAATCGGGACCGCGGCCAGCGCCCAGCGCGCGGCCCTGCCGGGGCCGAAGAGCGCCGCGGCGGCGAACCCCAGCGCCGCCAGATCGACCGCCGAGAGACCACGCCCCGATGACGACGCGGACTTAGCCGGTAGGGGTGGTGGTGGGGGCGGAGCGGTCAGCGACTTCTTGACTCGCTCCAACTCGGCCCGGCGACGCTTGAGTTCGCTCTTCCAGAGCAATGCTTCAATCCTCCGAGCGGAGCGACGCGACGGCGACGCCGCCGACGACCCCGCAGAGCGCGATGACCCCGAACCCGGTCCAGAGCAGCGCCTGACCCAGGCCGATGCGCTCGGCGAGCATCACGACGACGCCCGCCCCGACGCCGACCATCCCGAGAGTGACGGTCAGCGTGCAACCGATCAGGATGGCCGCGAGGGCGGCGAGCCGCACGAAATGCACTCGGGCCAGACGGCCCTCGGCCTCGAGCAACTCGACGCCCCCAGCGACCAGACTCGAGATCGCGCGGATCACCGGCCGCCCTTCGAGAAGAAGAGCTTGGCGGCGATGGCGCCGATTCCCGCGGCCACGAGGATCGAGGCCGTGGGGTGGGACTTGATCGTGTCGCAGGCGCCCTCGTGCATCGACTTCACCTGGTCGACCGCGCTCTTGGCGGTGCCGGCGATGGACTCGGCGCCCTTCTGGGCGACATGCTTGCCGCCGGAGGCGATGTCGGACATGAGCGAGGAGAAGTCGTTCTTCAGACTCGTCAGATCCTCACGGATGGCCTCGATGTCGGCGGTGGGGCTCAGTTCAGAGGTGCGGTTGGCGGTAGGCATATTGAGTGCTCCTGTGAGTGGATTGTTTTCCCGGTGTTGCTGGTCCAGCACACCATTCATGATGTGAGTCATTGTGCGCTCGTGGCCTGAGCCGCCCGTGAGGCGGCGGTGAATCCGCGCTCAT
>CAZSLT010000082.1:0-12465 GCA_964607595.1 uncultured Phycisphaeraceae bacterium | reverse complement strand
CATGAATGTAAACGAGGTGGTGGCCAACCTCATCTGCCTGGCCAAGGGCAAGTCGATCGGCTCATCGAAAGACGCCAAGTACCTCGCCGATGGCGGCGTGCATCCCAACGACCATGTGAACATGGGGCAGTCATCGAACGACACCTTCCCGACGGCGATGCAGATCGCCGCGGTGATGGAGATGCAGGACTCGCTGCTGCCCGCGCTGGACGCGATGGCGGCGGAACTCGAACGCAAAGCCAAGGCGTGGGACCGGGTCATCAAGATCGGGCGCACACATCTCCAGGACGCCACACCGATCCGGCTCGGTCAGGAGTTCGGCGGCTACGCGCGTCAGATCCGTCAGGGTGAACGACGCGCCCGCGCGGCGATGGAGTCGCTCGGCGAACTCCCCATCGGGGGCACGGCGGTCGGCACGGGGATCAACACGCACAAGGAGTTCGGGAAGCGCGTCTGCGCCGAACTGACCAAGGCGACCGGGGGCATCAAGTTCAAGGAAGCGAAGAATCACTTCGAGGCCCAGCACACCCGCGATGTGATCGTTGAGGCCTCGGGGCACCTCAAGACCATCGCCGTGAGTCTGTCAAAGATCGCCAACGACATCCGCCTGCTGGGCAGCGGGCCACGGTGCGGCATCGGCGAACTGAAACTGCCCGCGGTACAGCCGGGATCGTCGATCATGCCGGGCAAGGTCAATCCGGTGATCTGCGAGATGGCCGTGCAGGTCGCGTGCCAGGTGATCGGCAACGACGCGGCGATCACCGTCGGCGGCCTGGGCGGAGTCGGGTCGCTGCTGGACCTGAATGTCGCGATGCCCATGATGGCGGACAACTTGCTTGAGTCGATCCGGCTGCTGTCCCGCGCCTGCGCGGTCTTCACGGAGAAGTGCCTGGCCGGTCTCGAGCCGGACGCCGCCCGTTGCGAAGCGCTCATCGAGGGTTCGCTGGCGATGTGCACCAGTCTCGTGCCCGCCATCGGGTACGACAAGAGCGCGGCGATCGCCAAGCAGGCCTACGCCGAGGGCAAGACGGTGCGCCAAGTGGCGCTCGAGTCCGGTGTGCTCTCCGCCGGTGAGTTGAAGAAGTTGCTTGATCCCGCGAGCATGACCCGCGCCGGGGCGGAATGACTCACTCTCCAAAGAAGGAGGTTTCTGATGAATGTGAAGCACATGACGCTCTCCGCAATCGTCCTTGGGGCGTGTGCCGCGCTGACGGCGTGCTCCGGCTCGACCAAGTCGGGCACCGAGTACACGATGACCCCCCTGCGCGAGCTGAAGGTCACACTCCCGCACGATCTGACCGCGACCCATGCCGCGTCGGTCCGGGCGGTTCGGGACCGGCTGGGCTACACGATCGAGCAGGAGTCAAGCGACGCGCTGGAGGGGATCATCAAGGCGCGGTCCGCGACGGACCGCGAGGTGACGGTCTCCACTCGAAAAGTGGGCGAGAGTTCGACCCGAGTCCTTGTGGGCGTCAGCCCGATGGGGGACGAGGACATCGCCAGATCGATCCTCAGCGCTATCGAGGACGAGCTGAAGTAACCCCAGTAGTGACACGGGATTATGGGAACCGCCGCACCGCGGGGATGGTAGGATCCCCCTCGGCTGCGGCGGTTCCTGTGATTCGTTCCCGCGGCGTGCAAGCGACTTTGGGAAGAAATCGCGTCCTGGGTGTGTGAAACGCGGATCGTGAGCGGTGTGCTTGTTGGCGAAGAGATCCGCCCTCTGCCGACCTCGGCGCCCGAATTGTCGGCGGCTCGGAGTTGAAGTGGTGATTCCCGGCCGCGGACATTCCGAGTGTGTATCGCAGCAGACAGGCGCGAAGAAGGGCAAGTCTCAGATACCTGTGCATCAAAGACCTCTTCCACACACTCATCGCGATGACTTACTTCAGGAGGCGAGCCGTGTCGGCAGGACTCAAGCGTTCGATTACTAACGGGGGGCGGGGTCGCTCCGGGGTACTTTGTGCGGTCATTCTCGCCGCCGGGCTCTCGATGGGCGTGGCGTCGCCCGTCCTGGCCGGCGACCTGACATCGTCGGTGCTGATCTCGGCGCCGACGGAGATCACCATCCAGCTCCCCACGGATCATCTGGCGTGGGACCTGTGCTGGGGTCAGCACAATTATGAGGCGTGCAAGAGTCTGGCGGATCAGGCCATCGAGCAAATGACCGACCCCGAGGCGTTGTATGTCATCAACATCCCGCAGTTGTCGCCCCGATGGACCCCGGTCCGCGTCAAGGGGCATCAAGTCGATTTCAAGGGCCAGCACATCAACAAGCAGATGCTCGCCAACGCCCGCCTGACCTACGACCGCGATGTCGAGCTGGCGGTCATCGGGTTGGTCGAGTTGATCCGCGAGTCCCGACCGGGCGCCAAGCTGACCGTCGCCGAGTTCGGGCCGGTCGCTCCCAAGGGCAACCGCGGGCTGCCGAAGTTCCTGGACCTTGCGGATCACCTGGATTTCGTTGTCGCGGCCGAGTTCGACAGGGCCGCGCCCAAGATGCCCCTCGAGCGGCGTGTGCTCAAGGTCGTGGGCAAGCGCTCGCTTGACTCGATCGAGGCCGAGGGTCTGCCCGCGCTCGTACGGAATGAGTCGGCGTGGTACGCGCTGGGATTCTCGTCTGACCCGATCGAGGATCTGCTCGGTCCGGGCTCCAACTCCGACGATGTCTGGGGTGGAGACACGGGGTCTGACAACGGGTCGGGTTCCGGCGATGACTCCGCCTCTGATCCCGAGAATGATGACTACTGGGTCGACAATAATCCGCCGGCCGATCCCTCGGCTCCCGGTGACGACGGATTTGTCGCCGATGTCGAGGTCCCCGAGGAGGAAGAACCGGCGCCCCCCGCCGAGGAGGAAGTACCCGTTGAAGGTGGTGGGGAAGTCGGGGGCGGGGGCGGTGGCGGAGGTGGGGGCGGCGGGATCGCACCGGTCGAGCCCGAGACCTTTACCATCACGCTGCCGTCGCAGCACGATGCGCCGTACGGGTCACAGTGGGGCACGCACAACCAGGACTCCCTGCTTGTGTACCCGGCGCAGTACCAGGCCTACACGAACACGATCGTGTCGCTCCCGCTGAGCTTTCACCAGATGAACCCGCCCGAAGACAACCCCCGCGCATGGAACTACGAGTTCCGCGGCCCGACACCGAACAACTTCGTCCTCATGGAGCAGGGATTCCCGATCGTCGACGGCATGATGCAGATGATCTACGACGCGGGGTACCGCGAGGTGTGGATCTGGGGCTTCAGCGGTAACCACATCATGAACAGTCAGTTGGCGACCGTTTCCATGTCATGGCTGTCGCTCGACGGCTGGACTCAGCCGATGATCGACACCTGGCCCGCGTTCGCGCAGAAGTGGAAGAACAAGGGCGTGAAGCTCGGCATCTACCTCGGTGCGATCAACTCGCCGAATTTCGGGACCACTCTGAGCCCGAACCATCGCTGGATCACCCGTGACGACTTCGAGTACATCGGCGACACCGTCAAGCAGGCCAAGGATCTGGGCTTCGATGTCGTGGCGTGGGACGCCTTTATCTGGATCCTCTCGATGCGCGACATGCCCGAGTGGGCGAACTGGGGCCCGGCCCCCGGCGTCGGCCCGCGCGACAAGGGCATCTCGCTGGACCTGATGTCGTATCTCCGCAACCGCCCCGACATCCAGGGCATCGAGTACTGCGGCGAGAGCATGCTCCCGTACGGCAAGTTTCTCGCGGCACTTCCCGCCCTTGAACTCATGACCCCCAACGACGAACCCAACATCCACTTCGACTCGCTCGACACGCTCGAGGATCCCACGATCTATGACCGCGTGAACCCCGGACGAGAGATCATCAAGATGCTCGGCGGCCACCACGAGTGGGATCAAGCCGAGTACAACGCGATCAAGGCGAAATGCCAGGATTACAACTACCGCCTCTGTGTGGACTACCGCGTCCTCCAGCAGATGGGAGAGATCGGCACGCTGCAGCCGCAGGGCGGCAACAACTGAGCGGAATCGCCGCATCACTCGCGGCAGCGATTTGGTCCTCATCAATCAGCGGGTCGGCCTCCGGGCCGGCCCGCTTCTCATTGGCCGCGGCTCTCGCTTCTGGAGGCCCAACGCCGCACGAACGCGTCGTACTGCGCCCGCGTGTCGATCCCGCCGGGGAAACGCCCCTCGCGAACAACCACCTTGATCGCGTATCCGTTCTCGATGGCGCGCAATTGCTCGAGCTGCTCGGCCTGCTCGGCCGGGCTCGGCTTGAGCCGCGTGTAATCGTCAAGGAAAGCCCGTCGATATCCGTAGACGCCGAGGTGCTTGAGGCGCGGCGCCGTGCCCACCCCGCCGCCGTCGCGGTCGAAGGGGATGCACGCGCGGGAGAAGTACAGCGCCTTGCCCTGCGCGGTGATCACGACCTTGACAACCGCCGGATCGTCAGGTCGCTCGTCGGCGCGGAACGGCGTGGCGACGGTGGCGATCGGGGCGCCGTACGGCCCCTCGGCGTCGAGCGCATCCACGACATCATCAATGAGCGAGGGCTCCATGTCGGGCTCGTCGCCCTGCACATTGATGACGATCCCTCGGGTGTCGATCCCGAGCGCCGAGCACGCCTCGGCGATCCGCGAGGTCCCGTTGGGATGATCCGCTCGGGTCATGACGACATTGCCGCCGAACGCCCGGACGGCCTCGGCGATGCGATCGTGGTCGGTGGCGACCACGACGCGTGTAATCCGTTTGGCGCGGGACGCGGCCTCGTAGACATGCTCGACGAGCGTCTTGCCCGTCTCAGAAAGCAGGATCTTCTCGGCCAGTCGAGTGGAGCCCAATCGAGCCGGGATGACGGCGGTGGCGTAAGCGGGCATGTCGTCGTCTCCGGGTCCGGCGCCGCGTCAGCCGCGGAGTTCCTTGACCAGTGACTGAAGCGAGGCGCGACGGTCGCGGACATCCCGGTAGCTGATCTGCTGGATCGCGATGCTGGACGCCAGCCGGAGCGACTCCTCCGCGGCCTCGAGGTCGCGATTCTCGCGGGCCCGCGCCTCCAGCGCGGACATCAGGCCGTAGCGGGCCGCCAGGAGGAGGTCTTGAGTGAGGTTGGCCTCGTCCGACAGCGCCCTGCGGTAGGTCTGCTCGGCCTCGTCGAACCAGCCGAGCTTCTCGAAGGACTGCGCGAGGTACAGACAGGTCTCGACGAGCTTCCCGGGAGCGTTCTGTGCCTCCTGGAGCTGCGCGATCGATTCCTCGTATCGTTCGGCTCGGAACAGCCGCACCCCGAGCTCGAATTTGAGCGCCAGGTCGGTCGGGTAGTTGACGACGCGCTCCTGGTACTCAGTGATCTCGGCCTGTGCGATCTCGTTCGTACCGGCCGCGACCTGGGCCGCCAATTCCGCGTTGGTGGGATCGTCTTCGAGGCGACGCTTCATCTCGCTGAGCTTGCGTCGGGCGGAACGCAGGCGGATGTCGCCGGCCTGTTGCTTGAACCGGTAGCTGGAGGTGTCCTTAAATCCCTGCATCAGCACCTTGTAGGCCAGTTCCTCGTCCTTGGGTTTCCCGCGTTCCATCAGCAGACGCGCGAACTTCTGGATCGTGCTCGGGTCGGAAGGGCGCGACTTGTATTCGGTCGCGGCGTCGGTGATGAGACGGTCGAGCGTCTCCTCCGATTTGACGATCCGGTCCGACTCTTCCAGGCTCCGCTGGCGGCCGAGATCGCGGATGTTCTTTCGGAACCCCCCCACATCGCCCGTGCGGTCGTACCCGCCCTTGGACATCGTCTCCTCTGCCGACAGGTTGCGTACCCGGGCCTGGAGCGGCGCGTCCGACGGGTCGATGCGGCAGGCGAGTTCGCCGGCGGGAACGGCCAGATCGAACGCCCCGGCCGCGCTCAGTGCGTCCATCAGCGCCACAACATCCCTCTTCTTGGCTTTCTTGTCGTCCTGCGCCCATCGGAGCACGCGTTCGCCGAGCCAGAACGCGTGTTCGTGGATGCCCAGTTTGACGGCCTCCTGAATCGCGTGGAGCCCCGCCGTCCATTCCGCCGGTTGGGTTCCCCACTCCAGCAGCGCCGAGGCGAACTTGCTGGCGGGGCCCTTGGCCTCGCGGGCGGCTTTGGCCTGGTCTTTCGAGGGCCCCTTGGACTTGGGATTGTCCTGGAGGTACGCCGCGGCGGACGCAAAGAATTTCTCCATTGCGCCGAGATTGGTCCAGTCGCGGAGCAGGCCCTCGAGCCAGAGCCGCATGGCGTACTCGTAATTGGTGGTCTCGTGAACGGTCTCGGCGCGCTCGAAGAACGCGCGGGCCTTGCGGGGGTCCGGGTCGCTGACCGCCAGAGGCGCGTCGCTCTCGCCACCCGAGGCAGGCGCCGACCCGCCATTGGGAGCAGCGCTGTCTCCCGGGCCCGGCCCCTTGTCGCCCTTTCGCTTGAAGATCGCCAATGCCTTGAGGCCTCCGAATGCCCGCCGGGGGGGTGCTCCCGACCCGCGGGGCGGGCATGCTACGACATACGCGGAAGAGCGTCACGCGGCTCCGGGGATCGGCGGTCGGGATACACTCGGGGCATGAGTGTTTCGCCACAGGAACTCCAGATTCTGCACTACCCGGCGAGCGTCCTGCGCCGCCGGGCCGAGGCCGTCGGGCCGATCACCGACGAGGTCCGGGCGGTCGCGTCGAGGATGATCGAGTTGATGTTCCAGGCCGAGGGCATCGGGCTGGCGGCGCCGCAGGTCGGGCTGCCTTGGCGGTTGTTCGTGGCGCATGTGCCGGAGTCCGACGACCGCCCTCTGGGGGCCGAGCCGATGCTGGCCACTCCGGACCCCGTGGTGTTCATCAATCCATCGCTCAGTGCCCCGTCGCGTGACCTTGTGCCGTTCGAGGAGGGTTGCCTGAGTCTGCCCGAGATCACTGGGGAGGTCCGGCGGCCCAACGAGATCACCATCAGCGCGACGGGGATCGACGGCGTGCCGTTCGTCCTCCGCGGGGCCGGGCTCCTGGCCCGTTGCTGGCAGCACGAATTCGACCATCTCGAGGGCGTGTTGATCATTGACCGCATGACCCCACCGTCGCGGCTGCGGAATCGGAACGCCGTCCGCGACCTGGAACACCGTTCGGTGATGCGTTGAAGATCCTGTTCCTCGGCTCTGGCGCGTTCGGCGTGCCGACGCTCCAATCACTCGCGACGACCCATGAAGTTGTCGGCGTCGTGACGCAGCCCGATCGTCCGGCGGGACGGGGTCGGCATCTCACTCCCACGCCGATCGCCCAGTGGTCCGAGAGTCACCTCTATCGCGTTCCCGTCCTGAAGCCCGAGAATGTGAACGAGGCGGCGGCGACGGCATTCACCCGATCGCTCGGCGCGGATGCCTTTGTCATCATCGCGTTCGGGCAGAAGCTCGGCGCGGATCTCTTAAGCGGTGTCTTCGCGATGAATTTGCACGCCTCGCTGCTGCCGAGATGGCGCGGAGCCGCCCCGATCAACCACGCGATCCTCGCTGGCGATCCGGTCACCGGGAACAGCGTCATCACCATCGCGTCGCGGATGGACGCAGGGCTTGTCCTGGGGCGGTCGCGCCGCGCCATCGAGCCGGATGTCACAGCCGGAACATTGCACGATCAACTCGCGGCCGACGGCCCCGCGCTGGTGCGGGATGTCCTCGATCGGCACGCCCGGGGCGAGCTCGATCCCGAGACGCAGGACGAGGCGGGTGTCACACGGGCCGGCAAACTCTCTCGCAGCGACTCATGGGTCGATTTCTCGCAAGGTCGCGAAGCGTGCCGTTGCCGGATCAACGGCCTGAGCCCGTGGCCGGGCGTCAAGGTGCGCTTGGGCGAACGGACGCTCGGCCTCGTGCGCGCCACGCGCCCATCGGAGCCGTATGAAGCGAGCGACGGAGAAACCCACGGAGCGTTGGTCGATCCCCGCCAGGGGTTGATCGCCTGCGCCGACGGTCCTCTGCAACTGCTCGAGGTCCAGCCCGAAGGAAAACCTGTGATGGCATGGGCGGACTTCGCCAACGGGCATCAGGTGCGTCGCGGAGAGATCATGGAGCGCATCGAGCCATGCTGACGCTGTGGGACATCATCCCGCGCCGCAGGCGCGCAGCGCCCCCCCCGGATCCACGGCCGTTGGCCCCGCATGCCCCCAAGACGCGACCCAACTCCAGGGGCCGGTTGCCCAATGCCCCCGCCAAGCCCCGAGTTGGCCCGCGCCCGGGTGGCGCCGCGGCCCGATACGAGCGGATGACGCGCGAGTTGCTCGAGACCCATGGAGTGCGGGTCCGCAAGTGGCGGACTTCCATGTCCGGCGTGGCATGGGAGGTGACCTACCGAGACGGGAGCGTGACGCGCCTCATCGAGGCGCCGCGCCCGAAAGGCCCGATGTCCGCGGCGATCTTCCTTCACGAGATCGGGCATCACGCCATCGGATTCCACAGGTACCGCCCGAGGTGTCTCGAGGAGTACCACGCGTGGGCATGGGCGTTGGCCGAGATGGAGCGCCAGGGCCTCAATATCACAGACCGCGTCCGGGCTCGGATGCACGAGTCGTTGCACTATGCCGTGGCCAAGGCGGCCCGACGAGGGCTCAAACAGCTTCCAAGCGAGCTGTTGCCCTATCTGGAGCGCCCAAAGACCCGTCCACGCCGCCGCCCCGCTGAGTGAACCCGACCCGGGGGGCGGGGGGCGGGGTTGATTGTCGTCTGGCAACCCCTTTGCTGAAGATCCGATCAAGGGCCACCACGATCCGGCCCGATATTGCTTTTGAAAGGGGTAGACGCCATGAGAGTTGGAAATCAGCCACCGATCGCCAATCTGCTGGCGTATCACGCTTCGCAGCGGCAGCAACGGGTGTTTCAGAACCTCGGAGACCGGGCCGCCGAGTTCGGGGCCAAGCGTACCGCCGGGGCGACCGACACCTTCAGCCGCTCTACGCAGCGCATCTCCGGCACGTCGGCGCAGACATTGCGCTCCGAGGCGCCGAATCCGACCCGTGCGGCGGACCGGACCACTTCGCCCGGTTTGACTTCGCTGCTCGAGAAGGCCGCTCAATCAACGAAGTCCGCTTCCATCGCGGACCAACTGGCATCGGCCGCGGGGGCCGGGCAGCCGGAAACCGCGCAGGCCACCGCGCCGACCTATTCGCAGGGCGACATCGAGGACCTGCTCAAATTGTGGGGAACCGTTGAGGGTGATGACTCCTTCGATCCCACGAAGGACATGAACGCCGACGGCAAGATCGATGCCGATGACCTGAACCACATGCTGGCCAACTTCGCCGAGCCCGAGCCCGAGCCGGTCGCCTCGCCGACATACACCCAGGATGATGTCGATCACCTGCTCCGCATGTGGGGGACCGCCAAGGGCGACGAGGAATTCGACGAAGCGATGGACATGAACGCCGACGGCAAGATCGATGCGGACGATCTGAATCACATGCTCTCGAATTTCGAAGAGCCCGACGCCGGCTGATCACGCCAACCGTTCACGAGATAGTCACAGCGAGCGGAGCGCCTCATGGCGCTCCGTTTTATTTTTCACCTCACCACATCGGACCGCATTGAAACCTCAGGCATCATCGATCGTGCGATGAAGCTCGCCCGATAACGCGTCGAGTTCCGTCTGTGCGGCCGTGTCGCCATCGGTTTCGCCGAGTCGCTGAGAAAGGGACTGGAGTCGGGTTCAACTCGGTTCACCCTCAATTCCGGCAGAGCCACGGACGCACGCGGCGTCCGCCTCCGCCGGAGCGAGATGATGCCGCAAAGAGATGCCCGACTCCGCGATCGTGCGTGCGCCCTGGGGGCTTGCGCGTTGGTCGCGTGCGCCATGCCGGCGCTCGGGGCCGATCTTGTATTCGAACAGGCGGAAGAACTGCTCGCCTCATCCGCCACGGCCGCGTTAACGCTCTCTCCGATCCTGCCCAGCCCGCGGGAAGACCTCGCCGGGCTCTTGCCGGGGTCGGGGCAACTGGGCGTCTTCGGACGCGATGACGCGGGAGGGTTCCTACAACCCACCTACTTCTCCGCCGGGCCGTCCCCATCGGCCCTTGTCATGGTGGACCTCAACGCCGACGGCGTCCGCGACGCGGCCATGACAAATGTCAGCGCGGGCCGTATCACGATCCTGCTCTCGGGAGCCGCCGCGTTCACGCAGACCAGAACCGTCACGGTCGGGCAGCAGCCGACGGCCATCGCTTCGGCCGACTTCAACAGCGACGGACGGCCCGATCTCGTCTGCGCCAACTACAACTCGGACACGCTGACCGTCGCCTTCAATGATGCGGGGGCATCCTTTGCGTCCACGCTCACACTCGGGGCCGCCAACGGCCCGTACGGAGTCGTCTGCGCCGACTTTGATAACGACGGAAACGAAGACGTCGCGGCGTCGAACTACTTTTCGAACTCGGTGTTCGTCTACTACGGGCGTGGCGACGGCTCGTTCACGACGCCGGTCTCTGTCGCCGCGGGAAGCCGCTGCACCGCGATCGCCACGGGAGACTTTGACCTCGACGGCGATGCCGACATCGTCGTCGCCAACAGCAACTCGGGGACGCTGTCGTTCCTGCGAAACACCTCGGGGGTGCTGGCTCCGTGGCAGCTTGTCTCGGTCGGCCTCCAGCCGACCGATATCCGCGCCGCTGACCTTGACCGCGACGGGGATCTGGACATCGCCGTCGCCACCGCCGGCGCTTCGTCGCTGTCGATCCTCGAGAACCGTCAGGGCGGATCGATGTTCAAGACCGTCGTGCCGCTGGCGTTCAAGCCGCAGAGCGTGGCGCTGCACGACCTCGATCGAGACGGGGACGCGGACATCGTGGCGTCGTCGTCCAGCAGCGGTCGGATCGTGATCCTGCGGAATCTCGCGCCCATCCCGCCGTGTCCCGGTGACACGAACGGCGACCTGTATGTGAATGTCAATGATCTGAACGCCGTCCTGGCTTCGTGGGGCGCCGCGGTCGACCCTGGCGCACGCGGCGATCTCTCCGGCGACGGCTTTGTCAGCGTTGATGACCTCAACACCGTGCTGGCACACTGGGGCAGCGCCTGCGGCGCCAGCTGAGCGGCGGTAGACGAGTGAGGGGATCGTGCCGATCCGCGGACACGAGGGCCCCGAGTTCCGCCGACGTGATTGGGTACCCTTGATAGCAGAATGTCCCCCCACAGTTTGGCACCAGAGACGCTCCTGCAACCGATCGGGTCGGGCGCCGTCCCGTTCCCGCTCAACCGCGACGGGACCTTCGTCATCGGGCGGTCATCGGAGGCCGACTGGGTCGTCGCCGATCCGACCGTTTCTCGTGCCCACGCCCGGATCGAGGTTTCCGGTGAGGAACTCGTCATTTGCGACCTGGGAAGCCGTCACGGGACGCAGGTGAACGGACGGCCGCTCGAGGCCGGCGAACGGATGCCCATCCGCACCGGCGATGTCATCGCGATGGGGTCATGGCGATGCCGCGTCACCTCCGAGTCATCTTCAACGACGCTCCGTACGATCGGCGATGACGCCGGGTCTCAGATCCGGGCGGTATCGAGAGATCATCTCCCCGGCGTCGCGCGCAAGCGCCTCGACGCGATCATCGACGCGACTCGTCGGCTGGCGACGGCCACTTCTGTCAATCAGGTCGCCCACGAGCTTGCCGCCAGCGCCAGCGCGGGCGTCGGAAAGGCCCGGACGCTCGTGGTTCGGCTCGGGCCCGACGATGAATGTCTCGTCATCGCTGCATCCCCGGGGAGCGAGAGTCTTCCGATAAGTCTCTCATTGCTCCGCGCCGCCGAGAATAGCCCGGTGGTTCAGCTCAACGGCGCAGACTCGGGCCGATTCGGCCGGTCGATCGGGGATCTGAACATCAAGACCGCGATCTGCGCCCCCGTGCTTGTCGGCGGTCTGACCGAGTGCGTCCTCTACCTCGACTCCCGTGTCGACGAGGCGGCCCTCCCCGATGACGCCGCGGCATACTGCGTCGCGCTGGCCGACCTGGCCGGGCTCGCGATCGAACGGATCCGATCGGCCGAGATGGCCGAACGACGACGCATTCTTGAGTATGACCTCAACGCGGCCCGACGATCGCAGGAACTGTTGCTCCCGCCGCGGAACGGTGCCGCGCCGGGGCTTGAGTACGCGTACTCGTTCACACCCGGCCGCCATGTCGCGGGCGACCTCTTTGATGTCGTCGAAGCGGGCCATGGACGAACGGCGTTCTTTCTCGGCGATGTTTCCGGGAAGGGCGCCGGCGCGGCGGTGCTCATGGCCGCGGCGCAGACCCATCTGCGAACACTCCTGATCACGGGCGCCGCGCTGCGCGACGCGATGATGTCTTTGAACCGGTATGTCTATCGGCACACCGATCTGAATCAGTTCCTGACGCTCTTCGCGTGTGTCTGGGATCCCGCCTCGGCGACCATCGAGCTCGCCGACGCCGGGCACGGGTACGCGGTCACGGCGCCGCCGGGACAGGTCCCTACGCTCCTACGCATTGAGGGTTCTCAGCCGATCGGCATG
>CAZSLT010000081.1:0-12567 GCA_964607595.1 uncultured Phycisphaeraceae bacterium | reverse complement strand
CCCGAGATCACGAAGTTGATGACGATCCAGTTGAAGAGCATGACGCCGCAGCCGATGACGGCGAGGATGGCGGTCCAGAGCCCCTTGTCGGCGACCTTGAGGCGGACATGGACCAAGATGAGGAAGATGAGGAAGGTGTTGAGGGCGAAGACCTCTTTGGGGTCCCAGCCCCAGGGGCGGCCCCAGGAGTGGTCGGCCCAGATCGCGCCCATGATGAGACCCGCCCAGAGCATGACGAAGGCGAGTTCCATGAGGATCATCGTCGCGCCGTCGAGGACTTCTGAGAGGGATGTTTTGTGCTTGTCATGGTGGTCTGCGCCGGAGGCGTGGAGCAGTGCCGCGGCCCCGCCGGCGCGGGCGTAGGCGCGGTCGCGGGTGAAGATGCGCCGCGCCAGGTAGAGCAAGGCGGTGACGGAGGCCATGAAGATCAGCGCATAGGAGGCGATGATGACATTGGTGTGGATGTAGAGCCAGATGTCGTTGAGCACCGGCATGCGGTTGGTGATGTAGGGGTCGAGCTCGGGGATGAATTTCGCAGCCATCATGGCCGACGCCGCGCCGACCGCGCCCGTGAGGGCGAAGAGGTTGCGCATCGGCGTCTTGCGTGCGACGATCTCGAAGACGATCGCCAGCAGCGCGCCGAACCAGAAGGCGGTGGTGACCGCCTCGAACATGTTGGAGTTCGGCCAGCGCCCCGAGACATACCAGCGGAGGAGCAGCGCGAGCGTCTGGAGGACGAAGGCGAGCGTGAAGATGCCCATGCCGATGACTCGCGCGGGCCGCCACTTGTAGATGACGCCGCCGAGCAGGAAGACGACCGAGAGGAGATAGACGAGCCAGATCCACACGAAGCCGCCGTTTTTGAAGTACATGCTCTCGTAAGAGAGTTTCTGGGGCGGGGGGTAGGCCTCGGCGTTGATGCTGGCGAGGGGGGCGCAGAACGCGGCGAGCGCCTTGTTGGCCGCGTCCGCGTCGAGGAGGCGCCACGCCTTCTCGAAGTCGATCCACGAGGTGCGCAGGGCGGCGCGCAGGGGTGGCGGGAAGCCGGAGGCGGTGAGCGCCTGTCCGCCGGCCTGGACATTTTCCTCCCAGAGGGCGTCGATGCTGAACCACGGCGCCTGGGCGTTGGAGGGGTGCGGGATGAGGCGGAGATTCGACGCGAGGTTGTTGGGCTGTTTGAGGAAGACGGCGTCGCGGATCATGTTGACGAACTTGGCGGTGCGGATGAGGTCGGTGCCGCGGTCGTCGAGGAACGCGATGGCCGCGGGCTGTCGGAGCAGCGCCTCGGAGATGAGGCCGGTCTTGAGGATGCGTTGGCGGCGGTCGTCCTCGATGGGCACGCCGACGGCGATCATGGCGCGGAGCAGTTCGTCGCGCATTGGCTTGTTCTTGATGTAGATGACATCCGCGGCCTGGTAGAGCTCGGGGCGGATGAGCATGTCGAGGTACAGGAAGTCGTAGCGCAGGCCGCCGCCGTCGACATCCTTGTGTCCGGTGATGCGCCCGATGATCTCGTGGGCCATGGAGTCGAATGACTTGATGCGGCCCTCGGTCTGGACTGCGGCGCGGTCGAGCGGAGAGAGATCGACTTTGGCGGCGAACTCGCGGAGGACATCCCCGGCGCGTGGGCCGTCGGCGGCGGGCGCGGGGTCGGGGCCGGTGGGCAGGCCGTGCTGGGCGCGGGCGGGGGACACGAGCAGCGCGAGCGCCAGCAACACGAAGGCAATGCAACGGTTCATGAGTGGCCTCCCGCCGGTGCGCCGGAGCCGGCGCGTTCCTGGGCGACTTTCCCGAACTCGCCGCGTTCAACGGCGGCGCGGACGCGTTCGGCGCGTCGGCGCTTGATGATGGGTTTGAAGTAGAAGGCGTAGATCATGCCGACGACTGAGATGGTCGAGGTGATGAGCTGGGCGTGGACGCCGTTTCGGTTGCCGACACCGAGCCCGGTGAATGTGAGGCCGGGTGTGCCGCGCTGCGCGTTGGGGGCGTCCCAGAAGGACTGAAAGTACCAGTAGCCGCCGAAGGGCTTGGGTTGGTTCACGGCGACGGTGCGCTCCTGCGTGAAGCCCTCGGGGGTCTCGAAGGCGACATGGCTGCGCCAGTCGCGGACGCTCGCGGCGTTGCCGGAGAACCCGCCGACATGGGTGACGAGCTCGAAGTCACGGAGGACGACGGGGCTGGGCAGGTCCATGCGTTTGCGTCCGACGGCGATGTCAAAGACGCGCCCGTCGGCGAGCGTGAACCGCACGGGCTGCTGGCCGGAGACGAGCGACTGCTGCGAGGGGTCGTCGAGGAGGTAGCGGTCGAAGGGCAGCCACTCGGTCTGCACGGACTTGCCGTCGTCGATCTCGACGCGGACGAGCGTCGCGGAGCGCGACTCCTCGACATTCTTGTTGCGGCGCTCGGGCGGCACGATCACGGGGCGCGACTCCATGCGGGCGTCGGGGAGGTAGCGATCGACGGTGAGCGTGAGCCGGTCCTGGATCTTCACGGAGGCGCCGGAGTGCAGTTGCAGGCCGTCGGCCAGATCGACGAGCCGGCCGATGGCGCGCAGCCCGACCTCGCCCGGCCCGGCCACCAGCGTGATCGGCGGGATGCCCGCGTCGAAGACGGCGTTTACCTCGGGGCTGGGGTCGCCGCCTTTGGGCGTCCCGCCGCCCTCGGGCACGACGAAGTCCTGCGCCTTGCCGGCCTCGATGGGCACCCAGCGGGCGAAGACGCGGTCGGGGGTTCGGATGTCGATGACCGCGCCGATGTCGGGCGACTGCGGGCGGTGGTCGAGCACCTGGCGGAACCGCACGGCGTACCCGGAGTCGCCGATCTCGGTGAACTCCGCGGGCGTGCCCGCCACTGACTGCGCGTTCAGTTCATCGAGGTTCAAATCGATCGACTCGCCGGTGGCGGCGACGGTGACGACAAGGCGCTGGGCCTCGCGGGTCGAGAGGTCTCGGACCTCGTCCATGCCCGAGACGGTGCGGAGTTCGACAAGGCCGGCGAGCGCGCTGCGTGCCGCGGGATCGGCGGCGACGAGCTGCATCGGCTGCCCGGCCTGGCCGTCGATCGCGAGCGTGACATTGGCCACGGGGTTGAAGGCGTCGCCGCCGGGCATGAATTGCGTCTGCATCGTGGCGTAACGGAGGTGCCCGGTGACGCGGACCTTGACGCCGGTGAGCGGGTCGCGGTCATCGGCGGGCGGGACCTCAAAGGAGAGGGGCGCGGCGCGCCAGCGGCCCATGAGTTCGGTGGGGACGAAGGCGTCCGTCGATTTCGAGGCGTAGTCGTTGTAGCGGGGGAGTTTGGCGAGTGAGCGCTCGAACCACGCCCCGGCGCGGCGTGTGTCGCGGTTGACCTCGCGGACGCTCATCACGGCGCTGTCCTTGACCCAGAACGCCTCCTGCGGGTCGGGCACGAGGGAGAGCGTGACCTGTTCGTCGAAGAGGACGCGGCCGCCGAACTCGGGCATGGTCTTGACGCGCTTGCGGCCTTCGGCGGTGACGATTAGGTCCTGCGTGAACTGCGGGTAGCCGTCGAGGAGCTGGCGCTCGAACATGCCGCGTGGCGTGGCGCAGGAAATGGTGAGCGCGTAGGCGGTCTTGCCCTCGAAGCCCGGGGAGATGATGGGCCAATCGGGCTGCATCATGGCGACGCGGAAGGTGTAGGCGCCGTCGGGCGCGTCGATCTGCATGCCGTTTCCGGCGAGCGCGGCCATCGAGACGGGCGGGCGTCCGGGGACCTCGGCGAGGATGCGCCAGCGGAAGACGGGGGTGTCGCCCTCGACCTTGGTGGCGAAGTACCAGACACTCGACAGCGCCAGCCCGATGATTCCGGCGTGGATCAGCCACACGCCGAGGTTGACGGTGTTGAAGCGGATCTTGCGGACTGTGACGATCGCCATCGAGAGGCACATCGCGCCGACGAGGCCGACGAAGAATGGCGTGTTGAACCACTCGTACTCGGTCATCTCGAACATCCGCCACTGGCGGATGAACTCGTGCCGGAGCGTGAGCCGGCCGTCCACCATCGCCGGGTAGATGATGCCCGCCGATCCCAGCGCGCAGTAGACAAAGAGGACGACCATCAGGAAGACGCCGAACCTGACATTCGAGAAGAGGTCGAGCAACCAGCGCAGCGGGCCGCGGGTTGGGCGCGAAGGCGGCGGGGCGGGCGTGGCCGTCGTGGACGGGGCTGGGTCCGTCATCGGGCGGGTTCTCCGGTGCTCGGGCGGCGGTCCGCCTCGGTGGAAACGGTCAATGGGGTCGGACGGAGCGCGGGGGTGGATCGTACGCCGCGAGCGTGGCCCGGGTCATGCCGGGCGGGCGCAGGGCTAGAATGTGGGCATGACGGTTTCCGACCAACATCGGCCGATCGGCGATCCGGTCACGATCAAGACGCTGCGGAAGATGGCCCGCGCGGGCGAGCCGTTTGCGTGTCTGACCTGCTACGACGCGACCACCGCCCGGTGGCTGGCGTCGGCGGGGGTGCATGTGCTGCTGGTGGGGGATACGGCGGCCGAGGTGATCCTGGGCTATGACTCGACGATCCACATGCCCTTGGAGGTGTCGATCGCGCTGACGGCGGGGGTGAAGCGTGGCGCTCCGCGGTCGTTCGTCATGGGCGATATGCCCTTTATGTCGTACCAGGCGGGCGCGGACGACGCGGTGCGGAACGCGGGGCGGTTCTTGACCGACGGGCTGGCGGACATCGTGAAAATCGAGGGCGACGCCTCGTTCGCGCCGTTGGTGCGGCGGATGACGAAGGCGGGGATCCCGGTGTGCGGGCATGTGGGATGCCGGCCGCAGCAGGTGAAGCTCGCCGGCGGGTACCAATCGACCGGCCGGACGGCGGAGACGGCGCGGCAGATTGTTGAGGACGCCGAGGCGCTGGCGGAGGCGGGGTGCACGATGCTGCTTGTTGAGGCGGTGCCGGGCGAGATCGCCGACCGCATCATGGAGCGGACGCCGGGCGTTCCGCTCATCGGCATCGGTGCGGGGTCGTCCTGCCACGGGCAGATTCTGGTGCTGCATGACCTTCTCGGACTCACGCAATGGCAACCCGGCTTTGCCACCCCTGTGGCCTCGATGGGTCGGGAGATCGAGGACGCGGCCCGGGCGTGGGTCCAGCGGGTGTCACGCCGCCAAGTGACCGATCATCGGTATGAGATGAAGGCCGGTGAGGCCGACAAACTCCGGGCGTAGGACGCGCCCGGTCGGAGAAACCCATGCGCCGATTCACATCGTTCGCCCCTGCGCTGCTGATGCTCCTTGCGACGCTCGCGGTGTTGTTCTTATCACCCCGGATCATGCAGCGGATCCAGACCGAGCGCACGGCCTCGACCATCCGGCTGGCGCAGGCGCGGCTGGACGCCGGCAACATCCTCGAGCAGATGAACGCGTCGATCCGCGCCGTGGCGGACGCCACGATGCCGGGCGTCGTCCACATCGAGGCCCGCACGAGCATGCGGGAGTTCCTGAACCGTCGCGAGGGCTCGGGGGGGTCGAACGGCTCCAACGGCCGCACGCTCCCGTCGCCTGCGTCCACCGGCTCGGGCTGGGTGTACAACTCCACTGGCCACATCATCACCAACGCCCATGTCGTGGCGGGCCACGAGGATGTGCTGGTCGAACTCCATGACGGGCGGGTGCGGACGGCCGAGGTTGTCGGGGTCGACAGCGCCACCGACATCGCGGTGCTCAAGATCGACGCCATCGGCGGGCTCTTCCCGCTCCGGCGCGCCAGCAACGAGCCGGTGTTCGTCGGGGACCAGGTCTTCGCGTTCGGCTCGCCGTTTGGGATCAAGTTCTCGATGAGCCGCGGCATCGTGTCGGGGCTGGGTCGCGGCGAGGCGGCGCACCTCATGGGCATGCGGCGCGGGTACACGAACTTCATCCAGACGGACGCGGCGATGAATCCCGGCAACTCCGGCGGGCCGCTGGTGGATATCTACGGGCGGGTCATCGGCATGAACGCGGCGATCGCCAACAACGCCTCTCCGGCCGACTCCGAGACGGCCGGCTTCTCGGGCCAGTCCGCGGGCATCGGCTTCGCGATCCCGCTGGAGACGGTCGAGTCGGTGGTGGAGCAGATCATCGAGTCGCGGATGGTGCTGCGCGGGTATCTGGGCATCGTCATCGCCGAACTGAACCCCGAGGTCGCCGAGAACGCCGGGTTCCGCGGTCGCGGCGTGGTGGTGCGCGAGGTGCCGGACAATCAGCCCGCGTACGCCGCGGGCATCCGGCGCAACGACATCATCATGCAGATCGACGACACGCCGACGCCGACGGGCACGGTGCTGACCTCGACGATCAGCGCCAAGCGGCCCGGGCACACGGCGACGATCACGATCTGGCGCGAGGGCAATCAGTCGAACATCCGCGCCCCGCTGGGCGCCGCGGAGTTCTACGGCGGCTCGCTGCACTACATCCCCGGCAGCGAGAGCATGACGGTGGATGAGATCCGCCGGTCGATCAAAGGCGAGCAGCCGTCCGAGTGAGCCGCGCGCTCAGGGCGCGGGGGTGTTCTCGCTCGGTTGTGGATCGACGCCATCGGTTTCGGCTGGCGGGTTCGCAGGCGGCAGACTGATGCGCACACGGACGGCGGTATCGAGTTTCGGCATGTCTTTGGCGGCGACCCATTCGGGCTCGTGCCGACTCGCCTCGTGGCTGAAGACCCGCGGCCACGCGATGACCTCGGTGCAGAACGAAGCAAGGCCGATGAGCGTGCCGTCGCCGTCGGCGTAGTAGCGTTCCGAGCCGTCGCGGAGTTTCTTCATCGCGCTGCCGGCGAACACAGGGCGCTCGTCGGGCAGGTGCTCGGCGGTGTTCTTGAAATTGACGACCCAGTCGGTGGGCTTGGCGGTCTGCTCGACGCCCGCGGCGTCCGTGTACAGAAACTCGATGATGAGCGGCGGACCTTCCGGCGCGTGCGGGATGAGGGTTTCGTTCTCAACAGTCCACGACGCCGGCTTGCCGGGCTCGAGCCCGAGGAGGAGCAGCGCGGCATGGACATGCGAGGGCCGGGCCTTGACGACCACGAGCGACTCGTGCTCTTTCGTATTGGGGGTGCAGACGAGTTGCTCGAGGAAGACGACCGTCTCGTCGCCGACATCGGCCAAGATTGGGACGCGCCCGGGGAGTTCGATGATCTTGCGCGACTCATCGAGGAAGACCCCGGGGAAGATTTCTTTCATGGCCGCGTCATCGCCGTCGGGCCCGGGGGCGGGCTCGGCGGGCGCAGTTGCCGCGGGCGGATCGGTGTTCGTTGGCGTTGGCGGAGACGGCGGTTGGGATTGCGCCCGCGCCGCCGCCCCCCCATGCACCACGAACAAGATGACCGCCGTGACGGCGAGCGTTGTTCTCATGCGTTGATGGTACGCCGCCGGCGCGACACCAGCGCCAGGCCGCCGAGCAGGAGGCAGGAAGCCGGCGCGGGGATGAGCGTGACCTTGTCGAGGTCGAACGACACGCTGACATCCTGCATCGCCAGCGACGCGGGGACCATCGCGCCGATCTGGATGTGGCCGACCGAGGAGAAGACGCTGTTGAAGGTGGAGGCGGGGCCTTCGTAGACGATGGCGGGGTTGGGGTCGACGAAGTTGACGGTGATGGTCGTCCAGGTGTTGGGCAGGACGGGGATGAACTCGACGGCCGCGGCGCCGGGGAAATTGACGGGACTCGCGAACCGCGCGAAGAAGTTGAGCGGCGCGGGTGCGGTGTGACGGACGGCGTAGGTCATCTGGGTGATGCCGTCGGCGATGTAGTTGCCGACGAGGGCGTTGCCGCTGGAGCCGTACTCGTCCTGGGCGCGGAAGAAGGCGGGCGTGGCGTCCAGCGGTGACGAGGCGAAGTTGAAGGAGGTCGTCGCGTGGGCGCCCCCGTCCGGGCCGCCGGAGGCGCTCCACGAGACGGGCGTGACGCCGGGCGCGTCGTACCAGTTCGACGACGAGGCGCTGAAATCCTCGGTGAAGGGGCCGACGGCGAGGGCGGCGGTGGAAAGCGTCGAAACAACGAGCGAGCCGAGCAGTGCGGTGTGCATCACATCCTCCGTGGTGTGTGTTGTGCCGCGGGTCTGACGCGGCCGGTGATCAAAGAGTGAGGGTTACGGCGCCGGGAGTGTCCATTCGGCGGTGAGCGCCTGGGGCGACCATCGGCGCATGTCGTTCATCTGGGCGAAGGTGAGGGAGTCGGCGTGTCCGTCGAGCATCGCGGCGACGGCGCGGCCCCGGTAGCGGAAGGAGACATTGCCAGTTTCGCCGGCGGGTGTGTCGGGGTTGGGCGGGTCGATGCGCCAGGCGCGCTGGACATTGCTGGGCGCGGTGACGCGGTAGAAGCCGTCGAGGTCGATGCCGCTGATGGGGCTGGCGCCGCTGGCGGTGGCGAAGACGATCATCTTGTCGTGGAACCCGACATCGGTGAGGCGTCTGGCGTACCACCCCGAGCCCCAGGCGCTGCGCGTCAGCGACTCGCTGGCGGGGTTAAACGCAAAGCCGAGCGGATCGCCGGAGTCGGCGCTGCCGCCGAGGAAGGCCTGATTGAGGCCGAGACGCGGGGCGACGGAGATCGCGTAGTCGTATTCTTCGGCGCCGGCCAGATCGAGGATGGTGCGTGGATCGCGGTAGAGCGCGCGGATGTTGAAGTCGAGGTACGCGAGCAACCGCCACGGGTAGCGCTGCGCGGCCAGCCCGGTGACGCGCTCCCCCTTGTCGTTCGTCGCCACGACCTCGCCGGCGCTGACCATCTGGGCCGAGGCGTAACCGGGCATGAGGTTCTCTCGATGCTCGGAGGTGTAAGTGAGGTACGCGAGCACCTGCTGGCGGGCCGCCGAGAGCTCGTTGGCCTGGACCGCGGCCCCGCGCGCCGAGGCGATGGCCGGGAGCAGGACGCCGACGAGCAGGGCGATGATCGCGACGACGACCAGTAGTTCGATGAGCGTGAAGCCATCCCGCCCACAGCGCGCCCTCCACCCCCCCCACGGGTGTGGTGCTCGGGGCGACCAGACTTGGGCCGGGGTGGAGCGTTGCATGGACATCGAGAGGAGCATATTCTTATTGAGACTCATTCGCAACTGTCGCCCAAGAATGGTCCCTGCAGGGCGAGAATGGACGGAGAGCGAGATGGCCGGACTGGCGAGCATTGGCGTTTGCACCGCGGCGGTGGTGTTGGCGGGCGGGATGGCGATGGCGGGGAGCGGGGTGGTGATCACGCGCGACGGCCCGGCGCTGGACCGGTGGATGTACCCGTTCAATTCTTCGTCGCCGGGGACGCGCCCGTCGGCGCCGACCTTCGGGGCGCTTGGGCAGACTGAACTCGGCGGGTTCACCTTCGACGAGCGGGATGCACAGGTGCTCATCGGATTCGACATCGCGGCCGACATTCCGCCCGACTTGTGTCGCTACCGATTCACGCAGGCGACGGTGCGGATCGCGGTGACAACGGATCAGGCGTTCCGGTACGACCCGTCACTCGACGCCCGCGCGACTTACCTGACCGAGGCGGGCATCTCCGGCGGCACGCCGGACGCGGACGCGGGGCGGCCGATCGAGATGTTCGGCGTGGGGTACCGCAACGGGTTCGATGTCGGGAGTTTCCTCGAGACCTCGCCCTTTGCGCCGATGGTGGCGTCGCGCGTGCGCAGCGCGTTCGCGTCGGATTTCAGCGGCGGCGAGGCGCGGGATGTCTCCAACAGCGTCGTGGACATCCTGAATGTTGCGCCGTTCGCGATCGGTAAGACGGCGGCGGTCGCGCCGGGCGCGCTGGTGCCGGCGAACACGGATTTCCGGTTCGATCTCGACCTGAACAACGCGGATGTGGTTGAGTATCTGCGCCAAGCGGTGGCGTCGGGGCGGCTGAACCTGGCGATCGCATCGATGTTCCCGGCCGAGAGCGCGGGCGGGCCGGGATCGGGGGCGTATCCGACCTTTTACATGAAGGAGAATCTCTTCGGCGCGGGCCGGCGCGCCCGGCTGGAGATGACGATCGAGCCATGCATCCCCGGCGATCTGGACTGCTCGGGCACGGTGGATGTCGACGACCTGAACCTCGTCCTCGGCGACTGGCTCGGGTCCGGCGCGGGCGACGCCGACTGCGACGGCCTGACCGATGTGGATGATCTGAACCTGGTTCTGGGCAACTGGCTGGCGACGGAATGAGGCGGCGGGGCTACTCGATCATCAGCAGGCGGAACTCGCCGTTCTCGATGGCCATCTGGATCGCGTGGAATCGGAGTTCGAGCATGTCCGACCCGAGCGGGGCGAGCCGGTAGCGGTTGCGCCCGATGTCCTCGAACACCGCGCCGGGCGTCGACTCGCCCAGGGGCACGAGTTTGAGCAATCGGATGATCTCGGGGGCGTTCTCGACCATGTACACCGCGATCTCGTCGGGGTCGCGTCCGTCGGCCTTGTAGAGCTCTTTGAGCGAGGCGCTGAGGATCCATTCGTTGATCAGGGCGGTCTCGGAGTGGGCCAGAGTGACGAGCATGTGGTGGATGAGGTGTCGCGGGGAAAAGGAGTAAAGCCGGACCGGTCCGCCGGGCAGTGTGCGCCGCAGCGGGTCGTGCTCGTCGGGCGTGCCCTGCATCGCGTCCTTCATCAGCACGGACTCGAAGCCGACGGGGCCGCTCTCTCGCTCGGCCTGCACGGGGCGCAACCCGCCGGGCTGGAGCTCGCGCAGCGTGATGAAGCCGCGTTCCTCGATAACGCGCGTCTCGGTGCAGGACGCAAGCAGGATTGCGGCCGCGATCGGGATCCCAGCGATTCGCCTCACGCGCGGGCCACCTCCTGCGCGACCGGCTCGGGGCGGGCGCGTTTCCACAGGTCATGGACGCGGAAGCGGTCCAGCGGTTCCGGGCAATCGCTCCGCGTGTGGCAGCCGCGGGACTCGGCCCGCCACAGCGCCGAGCGGGCGATGAGCGCGGCGTCGAGCAGCATGTTCTGGGTTTCCCAGCCGGCGGGGGTCTCGAAGACCTTGTCGAGGGTGTAGCGGGCCCAGAAGTCGCACATTTCCGCGGCGTCCTCGAGCTTGCCGC
Organism: uncultured Phycisphaeraceae bacterium; assembly: GCA_964607595.1. Lineage (GTDB taxonomy): Bacteria > Planctomycetota > Phycisphaerae > Phycisphaerales > UBA1924 > JACKHC01. The sequence goes on along the minus strand of CAZSLT010000081.1, from coordinate 1,548 downwards.
CGGCGCGCTCGACGCCCACATTCCGCCACATCGCCGAGCGGAGGGAGGAGCGGACATCGGCCAGATCGAGTTCGCCGTGGTCGGAGTGGGGGATCTCCGAGACGATGCGCACCGGCCCCTGGCGCACCGGCACGCCCCAGGCGTTGTCGGCGCCGCCGAGCATTTCCTTCGTTGCCGCGCCGGCCGCGGCTCCGAGCACGACGGACTCGAGGAGCGAGTTGCTGGCCAGTCGGTTGGCGCCGTGGAGCCCGGAGCAGGAGACCTCGCCGCAGGCGTACAGGCCGGGGATGTCGCAGCGGCCTTCGGTGTCGGTGCGGACGCCGCCGACCATGTAGTGGGCCGCGGGGTTGACGGGGATGAGGTCCTTGGCGGGGTCGAGCTCGAACTGTTCGAGGGTGCGTGCGATGCCCGGGAAGCGCTTGGCGAAACCCTCGATGTGCCGGGCGTCGAGCCAGACATGGGGGGCGTTGAGGGCGACGAGGCGGCGGATGATGGCGCGGCTGACGACATCGCGGGGGGCGAGTTCGGCGCGCTCGTGGACTTCGAGCATGAAGCGGTGGCCGTCGGAGTCGAGCAGGTGTGCGCCCTCGCCCCGGACGGCCTCGGAGATGAGCGTGCGCGAGGCGCCGGCGACATAGAGCGTGGTGGGGTGGAACTGCATGAAGGCGAGGTCGGCGACGGTGGCCCCGGCGCGGTAGGCCATCGCCAGACCGTCCCCGGTGGCGACCTTGGGGTTGGTGGTTTCTCGCCAGATGACCCCCGCGCCGCCGGTGGCAAGGATGGTGGCGCGGGCCCAGATCATCTGCAGCCCGTAGCGCGGGTGGTGGGTGATGGCGCCCATGCACGGCGCGCCGGGTTCGTTCGTCGGCGTGATGAGATCGAGCGTGAAGCAGTTCTCGAAGAGACGGATGCTGGCGGCGCGGCGGGCGCGCTCCACGAGGCAGCGCGAGAGTTCCATCCCGGTCGCGTCGCCGTCGGTGTGGATGATGCGCCGCGCCGAGTGGCCCCCTTCGCGGGCGAGCTGCGGCGCGCCCGCGGCGTCGCGGTCCACGCGCATGCCCCATTCCATCAGTTGTCGCAGCGCCCGCCCGCCGTCGCCGATGACGCGCCGGACGACGGGTATGTCGCACAGCCCCGCGCCGGCCTCGGCGGTGTCGCTCGCGTGGGAGTCGGCGGAGTCGGCGGGGTCCAGCACGCCGGCGATTCCGCCCTGCGCCCAGGCGGTGTTGGAGTCGCTCATTCGTGACTTACCGGCGACGATGACATCGCCGGGCTCAGAGGCCGCGATCGCGGCGCGAAGGCCCGCCGAACCGCCGCCGATGACCAGCACATCGGTGAAGATCTGCGGGAGCAGCGTGGAGCGGAAGGGGATCAGATAGCGGCGCTGGTCGAAGAGTGTGTGCATCGCGTGGTTTGCCGGGTGGGCGATTCTAGCGTGCGCCGGGGCCGTCACCGCCGGCGGGGGCGTCGGGCGTCGCGCCGAGGTAGGCGAGCTTGCGGTCGAGGTACCACACATGATGCTCGAGGTGCCAGACGCAGAAGTCGAGC
>CAZSLT010000080.1:7450-12606 GCA_964607595.1 uncultured Phycisphaeraceae bacterium | reverse complement strand
GCTTGACGCTCGCGGCCCCGGAAGTGGCCGACGAGGCGACGGTGACGGAGATGCGCCGGCTGATGGTCGGCGTGCTGGCGCCGCTGCGGAACGCCGTGGGCGAGGTGATCCGCGCTTGCTACGAGGGCGCGGAGGCCGAGCGCGTGCGCGAGGTGTGCGACCGGCGGGTCGAGCCTATGGCGCTTGAGGCGGTGCGCGAGGCGGTATCGATCGAGACAGCGATGGAGCGGGGCGTGCGCGCGGTCGCGGTGCGATTGTCGCGCGTGCCGTCGGATGTGGTGCTGCGGGCCGCGGAGGGCGCGGTGGGCCGGAGCCGGGAGCGGTCGGAGCCGGCGGGGGAGGTCGCTCGGACGGCGGTGGTGCTGACGGTCAAGCCGCTGGCGTGGGACGCGTCGTCAATCTGAGGGCGGCCGGTGCGCCGCGTGTGGACCGATATTCGTCCGTGGGCGGATGTTGGCGGACGCGGGGCGGTTTCGGCGGGACATCGCGGGGCCTTCGGGTACTTTGGAGGTCTGGGGCCGGTGTCCGTCGGCCCGACGGGTTGATGATGAAGGAGCGCGGGATGCGTCCGAACTGGTTGATGGCGTTGGTGTCGGTGTGTGCGGCCTCGGCCGCGTCGGGCGCGGGGGACCGGGTGGTGGAACTGGACCTGCAATCGCCGACGCAGTTGCAGTCGGCGCTGGCGCACGGCGAGCCGCTGGCGTGCCGGCCGGGGCTGGGCGTCCAGCAGTTTGTGATGGATGACGCGGGCATCGCCTCGATGGAGGCGATGGGTGTCATGACGCGGGTGGTGCTCGAGGACCTCGACGGGTGGCTCGAGGCCGAGCAGGCGCACCGGCACGAGCAGTCGATCATCAACGGCGGGTCGTTCCACCAGAGTTACCACGATTATCCGGCGGTCGCGGCGTACGTGGACACGCTGGTGGCGTTGAACCCGTCTATCGTGAGCAAGACGGTGATCGGGCAGACTCATCAGGGGCGGGACATCTATGCGATCCGCATCGCGTCGGGCACGCCGGGCGCGAAGCCGGCGGTGGCGGTCACGGCGATGCAGCACGCGCGCGAATGGGTCGCCGGCGCGAGCGCGCTGTGGATGGCCGAGCGGTTGATCGAGGGCTACGGCGTTGATCCCGAGATCACAGCGCTCGTCGATGCGCTGGACTGGCACATCATCCCCGCGGCCAATCCGGACGGGTACCAGTGGTCGCACACGGACTACCGCCTGTGGCGCAAGAATCGGCGGCTCAACCAGCCGACGCTGACCTACGGCGTCGACCTGAACCGCAACTGGGGCTACGAATGGGGCGGCGGGCCGGCGGGGTCGTCGAGCACCACGCCGTCGAGCGATGTGTACCGCGGGCCGTCGGCGTTCTCCGAGCCGGAGTCGAGGGCGGTGCGGGACTACCTTCAGGCGATTCCGATGCTGCGGGGGCACATCGACCTGCACTCCTACTCGCAGTTGATTCTCGGCGCGTGGGGCTACGACGACACGGTCGTCCCGCCCCGCGAGGCGGAGTTGCGGCTCGTGCAGGAAGATATGGAGCAGGCGATCACGACGACCAACGGCGTGGCGTACCAGGCGGGGCTGGGCGTCGATCAATTGCTGTATACGGCGGACGGCGTGATGCCGGATTGGACCTTCGGTGAACTGGGCGCGCAGTCATGGACTATTGAATTGCGCGACACCGGGGTGTGGGGATTCGAACTGCCCTCGAACCAGATCGTCCCGACGGCGACGGAGGCCTTCGCGGGGATTAAGCGGCTGGCGTACTGGGCGCAGCAGGACGGGACGATCGATGTGCCCGCGCCGATCGACGCGGCCAGCGATGCCGAGCCGACACCGGTGCGGGCGACCGTCATCGCCATGCACGGCGGATCGGTGGCGCCCGGCGGCGCGGTGCTGCACTACCGCTTCGGCGGCGGGGCGTTCTCCGAAGCGTCGATGACCCCGCTGGGCGGCGATCAGTACGAGGCCTCGATCCCGGCGGGCGATTGCGGGCAAACGGTCGAGTATTTCGTCGTGGCGACGCTTACTGGCGGCGGGGAACTGCGATTCCCGGGCGATGCGCCGACGAGCCTGCTCAGCGCCGATGTGGCGGTGATCGAGACGGCGCTCGCCGACGACTTCGAGAGCGACACCGGCTGGACGACGGAAGTGGACGGCGCGACCTCGGGCGCGTGGCAACGCGGTGTGCCGGTGAACGACGGATCCTGGGCGTACGACCCCGCGACCGATGGGGACGGCAGCGGCTCGTGCTTCCTCACGCAGAACACGACCGGGAACACCGATGTTGACGGAGGGACCGTGCGGCTGATCTCGCCGGCGTTCGATCTCAGCGGCGGCGGCGGCTTTGAGTATCTCTATTACCTTGTGCTGACGGATACCTCCGGCGTCGATGCGCTGCGTGTGGAGGTGAGTTCCAACGGGGCGGCGGGGCCGTGGATGCTGGTGGCCGAGCACACGGCGAGTTCTGCGGATTGGCGGCCGGGGTCGGTGAGCCGGTCGCAACTGGAGGCCGCGGGAGTCGTCCTGACGGCGGACATGCGCGTGCGGTTCTCGGCCAACGACGGCAACCCGCAGACGATCGTGGAGGCGGGCGTGGACGGGTTCCTGGCGCGGCGAACGGGCATCTGCCCGGAGGTGTGCGCAGGCGACCTGACCGGGGACAGCACGGTCGATGTCGATGACCTGAACATCGTGCTCAGCGCGTGGGGTATGAGCGTCACGCCTCGCGACGGGGCGGACCTGACCGGCGACGGCGCGGTCGATGTCGACGATCTGAACATCGTGCTCAGCGCCTGGGGGGCGTCCTGCTGAGCCGCGACGATGAGTGCGCGATCAGCGGCGGACGGCGGGGCCGGCGAACTCGACTTCGAGGTAGCGCGCGATGTAGTCGATGATGGAGGCCGCGTGCGGGATCGCGGGGTTGCTCGTCGGGCCGTTGGGCTCGAAGTTCATGCCCTTGAAGCGGACGACGGCCTCCTCGACGGTCAGGCCGTGCTGCATGGCGATCGAGAAGGCGCGGCAGAAGGCCTGGCAGAACCCGGAGACCGTGGAGCCCTCCTTGGCGATCTTGAGGAAGATCTCGCCGGGCCGGCCGTCGGGGTAGAGCCCCACGGTGAGGTACCCTTCGTACCCGCCCACGGTGAACTTGTGGGTGAGGGAGTCGCGGGTGGCGGGCAGTGGCTGTCGGTGTGGATTGGTCACGGCTTGGAACATTGTTGCCTCATCGTGGACACAGACACAACAGGCCGTCGCCGGTTGACGGCGGACACAGATGGGCATATCGGCGATGGGGTCGCCCGCGGCTTAGAAAAGCGTGATCGGCGGCAGCCGCCACACGCGGAGGGCCAGCACCCCGGCGGCGGCGGCCAGGAGCATCATCGCCACGGAGGACCGGACCCGGGTCTGGCGGTCGATCAGCAGGAGCGCTGCGCCGGCGGCGGCGAGCAGCGCGCCCTCGGGGGCCAGCCGGGCCAGACCGGTGAGGCGTGGGGTTGAGGCGGCCGAGATCGCGACCACTTCGAGCGTCTGCAGATAGCCGACGGGGTTGATGATGGAAAAGTTATCGAGCGCGGTGCGGGTCAGGACCGCCAGGGCGCCCACGGACAGCGCCAGCAGCGGGGCCGAGGCGCCGACGACGGAGGCCGCGTCCGCTCCGACATTGTGGCGGCGGGACGAAACCGCGACCGCGATGATCGCGAGGGCTGCGGCGGGGGCCGCGAGCGCGACCATCGTCGCCTCCGGGGTTCGGCGCCAGAGCACCATCGCGCCGACCACGCCCGCCCCGAGCGCCGGGAGTATGACCATTGGCGAAGGTCTCGGGCCGGGCGGTGTGTCATGTGCGGCGTGGTCGAGGAGCCAGATCAGCACGATGCCACCGGCGAGGATGAGCTGGGCATCGAGGAAGTCGATCCGCCCGGCCGCGGCCATGAACAGGAGCAGCCCGCCTGCGCCGAGCATCACGCCCCCCGACCGGCGGGCGCGCGGCGGGTCATCCTGCGCGAGGAGCACTCTTGAGACGCTCCATGCCGCCAAGAGCGCGGGAATGGTTGCCGCGATGAAGTCCGCGGCGCGGTTGGTCGCGAGATCCCGTGCGGCGTAGAGAGACGCAGCGGGCAGAGCGACGACGAACGCGGCGCCGAGTCCGACGGTGCCCGGCGCGGCGACGCGACGGCGAAGCACGATCGCGATGATCACGATCAGCACCAACCACAACACAGCGAGCCACGGCGTCATCGGGCGATGAGTGTAGCGGGTGTGTTCATCGGGACGCGAAGGCCAGCAGGTCGTCGAGCGTATGGTCGCGGCGCATGACGGCGCGCCGTTCGTGCCGGGCGCGGCGCTCGGCGAGCGTCTGGACGAGCCAGAAGCGGAGCCGGAGCGGGACGAGCCGGGCGATGCGCGGGGCGGCGCGGCGCAGCAGGTCGTCTTCCGGCGAGCGGATGACTTGCGCCGAACCGGGGTCGCCCTGCCGGCCGGCACGGCCGAAGAGCTGGCGGTCGAGGCGGCGGGAGGGGTAGTGGCCGAGCGCGATGACATGTAGCCCGCCGGCGTCGCGGGAATGCGGGGAGAGTGCGATGTCGGTGCCGCGTCCGGCCATGTTGGTGGCGATGGTGATGGCCGCAGAGTCGCCGGCGGACGCGATGACCCGGGCCTCGTCGGCGTGACGGATGGCGTTGAGGATGGGGCACTTGACGCCGAGCGATCGGAAATGGGCGGCCAGCCGCTCGGAGGCATCAACGGAGGTGGTGCCGATGAGCACGGGGCGGCCGGCGCTCCGCGCGGCGATGGCGTCGGACGCGGCGACGGCGATCGCGCGATCGGCCGACGGAAGCGTACGGGGCGGGAGATGCCGGCGCGCGACGGGCTTGTGCGTCGGGATGAGCGCCGTCGGGAGCCAGTAGACGCCCCAGAGTTCTGCGGCGCACTGCCGCGCCGTGCCGGTCATGCCCGAGAGGCGCGGGTATCGGCAGAAGTATCGCTGGAATGAGATGCTGGCGAGCGTGTCGTCGGAGGGGTTGACGGACAGACCCTCCTTGGCTTCGATCGCTTCGTGCAGCCCGTCGCGCCAGCGGCGGTCGGGGGAGATGCGACCGGTGCGCTCGTCGATGATCATGACGCGGCCGTCGATGACCGCGTAGTCGTGGTCGCG
>CAZSLT010000080.1:0-7350 GCA_964607595.1 uncultured Phycisphaeraceae bacterium | reverse complement strand
TTGATTGCGAAGTGCGTTCCCTCGATCAGTGATCGCGCGGTTTGATCGGCGCGGAAGATGGCGCCCGTCTCATCGCGAGTGCGAGACGGGGATGCCAGGATCAGCGGTGTGGCCGCGTCGTCGATAAGCACGAAGTCGGCCTCGTCGATGATCGCCTCGGCGAGCGGGCGCTGGACGGCACGGGTCATGCCGAGGCGGTCGCGGAGGTAATCCGCGGCGAGTTCGCGGGCTGTCGCGTAGGTGATGTCGGCGCGGTACGACGCCGCGCGGGCGGCATGGTCGGACGACTCGGTGATGCAGGCGACGGTGAGCCCCAGCCGCGAAAGGATCGGCGCGTTCGACTCGGCGTCGCGCCGGGCGAGGTAGTCGTTAGCGGTGACGATGTGGCAGCCGCGGGCGCGCCAACCGGCGAGCACGGCCGGGAGGATCGCGGCGAGCGTCTTGCCCTCGCCAGTAGCGAGTTCGGCGACGGCGCCGCCCGCCATGGCCAGCGCCGCGGCGATCTGCTCGGCGTGGAGTGTGAGGCCCGTTTCGCGGCGGATGCACTCGACGGCCAACGCGAATGAGCCGTCGGTGACACTTGTGTCGATGGCGCGGCGTCGGACAGCGGTGCGCAGGGCTTCGGCCCGGAGTGTTAGGTCGGTATCGGGCTCGTCGGAGAGTGAATGTGCGGCGCGGAGGATGTCGTGCGCGCGGCGCAGGAGCGGCGCGACCCGCAGACGCCGGCGACGCAGCCCGCGGATCGAGTGTGCCACAGCGTCGGGGCCGGTGTGCGTGGCGGCGCGGTCGGGCGGTGCGAGCGCCGAGGGGACGGCGCCGATGATGGTGGTCATCGCGCGGGCCCCTCCTCGACGGGGTCCGGCCGCGCGGCGCCGGCGGCGCGCTGGAGCGTCTGGCGGGCGGCGCGGATGAGCTGCGCCGCGATCGGGCGTGACGGCGCGGTGAAGCGGGCGTGGACGGTCTGACCGGCGCGGAGCGTGGTGTCGGGCGGGAGGTCGATGAACACCTCGAAGGGCGTGGCGGGGTTGTCGGTCTGCGTCGGGTCGGAACGATTGGCGCGATGCGTGCGGTGAGCGGCGCCGGCGGCGCGGAGTTCGGTCTCGACTCGCGAGTCGGCGACGATTCCCGCGGCGGCGTTGGAGATCGGCACACGGACGCGGAGCCGCGATGGGTCGATGACGCGGCCGAGGGGCTGGGCGCGCGTGATGAACGCGCCGGTGCGGAGTTCGGCGGATGCGGGCAGCCAGATGCCGCCCGTGGGGCTGCCTGTCGAAGCCGCGGTGATGTGTAGCGACCTTGCGCGGGCGCGGGTGTCGTCGAGTTGTGACTGCAGCGCCGACTCCTGTTCGGCGTAGGCGATGGCCGCGGCCGGGTCTTCTCCGGTCGCCGCGCGGCGGCTGAGCGTGGCGGCGCGGAGGCGGGCTTCGAGCGAGGCGATGTCGGCGTGGAGCTGCGGATTGGCGAGCGTGACGAGCGGCGTCTCCAAGCGGTCGATAGGTGTGGCGGTGTCGGCGATGAAGTCGATGAAGCCCGGGGCGAGTGCGTAGACCTCGGAGGCCTCGGCGGGTTCGACGATGCCCGCGGCGCGGACGCGGTCCGGCACGGGCAGGACGCCGATCAGCAACGCGAACGCGAGGGCGATGGCGGATGTGCTAACAACGGCGCGGGGTCGGTGCCGATTGAGCTGCGGGCTGTTGGCGAGATACGCGATGAGTTTGAGAACGGGGACGATGAAGAAGGCGATGACGGCCAGGGCCGCGAGCGGGATGGCGAGCGCAAACCACTGCGTGGCGAGCAGGGCGACAATGCCGAGGGTGATCAGGACGCGGTAGGCCGCGGCCGCCAGGCCGTAGGCGGTAAAGAGCGCGGTCTCGGCGGCGGAGGCGGTGAGTGCTTGCGGCTCACGGACGCCGAAGAGCACCCGGCGGCAGAGGCGGAGGAGCGTCTCGCGGGAGCGCTGATACAGATTGGGCTGGCCGATGAGGTCGGTGAGGATGTAGTAGCCGTCGAACCGCATGAGCGGATTGGCGTTGAAGAGGATGGAAGACACGGAGTTGATGACGGCGAGATTGAGCGCCAAGCGGTGGAGCGCCGAGTCGGGGGCGGTGCGCGACCAAACGATCAGCGCGATGGATGCGAGCGCCAGATCGCTGAACATACCGGCGGCACCGACAATCGCGCGGCGCCATCGGCTGCGGAGCGTCCAGGCGCTCGAGGCGTCGATATACGGGAACGGGACGAGGATGAGAAGCATGACGCCGATCGCATGGACGCCGGAACTCGACGCGGGCGCGCCCTCGGCGCGGGCCATCTGCTTGGCGGCGATGCCGTGCGCGGTCTCGTGGAACACCTTGCCGACGACCGATGCCGCGTAGAGGAACGCGAGGTTCGAGGGCGACATGAGAACGCCGGACTCGGCGAGCAGTCGGGGCCAGTGGACCGCGGCGAGGATGACCGCCAGGAGGACCAGCGCCGTCCACGCGATGAGCGCGGGGAACGAGAAGAGCGGGCCGAGGATGGGGCGGAGCGTGGCCAGAAGCGCGTCGGGGTCGGCGATGCGGAAGCGGGCGAAGAGGATGTTGTAGAGATAGCCGCGGGCCTCGCGCCGGCGTGTGCGGGTCTGTCGGCGGAGCAGGAGGTGCGCATCTCCGGGCAGGTCGGCGTGCAGGATGTTGGCGGTGTGCATCTGTCCGAGGACGGTGATGGCCTCGTCCTGCGTGGGGGCCTCGTCGGCGAGTGTTTCAGCGGCGATGGTCCATGCGTCCTGAATGGTCCGACGGCCGTCGAGCAGCCCGGCGAACGCGTAGGCGGGGCGGCTCATGCGGTAGTGCGATGTGGAGGACGGGTCGTGGAAGAGGTACCAGACCCGGCCGCGGAAGCGTTGGCGGGTGATGCGCACACCGGCTCGGAGGCGCGGACGCAGGTCGGCGACGCGGTGCCAGGAACTTGAGAATGTATTTCGCTGGGGTGCCATCAGATCCAGAGTCGAAGTCGGACCCAGTCGACGATGTCGGAGGTCCATGAAGACAGCAGCGATCGGCGGTCGACGGCGAGCCGCGCCTCGCCCTCCATGCCGGGACGCATCCACGGCGCGGATTCGTCGAGCGCCGCGGTGACGCGGAAGAACCGCTGCCCCTGGCGCTCCTCGGCGGCGGGGGCGATGCGCTCGATGACCGCGCGGACACGCCGGTCGGGGAACGCGGTGGGCGCGAGCGTCACGGCCTGGCCGACGGCGAGGGACGCGGCGTAGCGCTGCGGGACCATTGCCTCCGCGAGCATGCCGCCCGCGGGTGCGACGCGGTAGAGGACATCTCCCTGGCGCAGGCGCGAACCGGCGAGCGTCTCGGGCGCACCGACGAGGATGACGCCGGTGATCGGCGCGGTGATGACGGAGTCGTTGATCCGTGCGTCGATGAGCGCGAGACGCGCCGCGGCCTCCTGCGCCATCGCGTCGTGGATCGCGGCGGCGGTGGCGTCGCCGGTGCGGCGGGCGCTGGCGGCCTGGCGCTCCTGCGCGGCGAGTTCGGCGCGGACGGCCGCGGCCTCGAGACGGAGTTCGGAGGTGTCAAACCGCGCGAGGACGGTGGTATCGACCTCGATGGCGTCGCCGGCGCGGAGCGGGGCGTCGGCGAGCACGGCGTCGAAGGGTGCTGCGATGACTCGTTGATGTGGCGCATCGAACACGAACGACGCGGGGACGGTGTGGTCGACGCGGATGAAGACCAGCGCGGCCAGGGCGAGGACGCCCAGGATGGCGACCAGTTTGGCGATGGTGTGACGAGGCCCGAGCGCCAGGGCGACGGTGCGGCGGAGGGAGTCCACGGCTTTGGCGCCGAGCCACGCGTCGTCGCGCTTGTGGTGGAGCAACATCGGCGCGGCGAGGTCGGCGATGAGGCGCAGGGCCGCGGCCTCGGGGCCGGTCCAGGGGGCGTCGGGCGAGCGTTCGAGTGTCAGCGCGCCGACGAGCGATGTGCCCCCACCACTCGCTCCGTCCGTTGGACCTTTCCGCAGCGGGAGGGTGAGGACATTGAGCGGTCCGTGCTGACGCGAGAGTTGTTCGGCGGCGCGGTTGATGGTGCGCGAGTCGGGCGCTGCGGGGTGAGAGACATCCTCGTCCTGATCGAGTGCTTCTTCCATCGCGGACTCGATGTCGCGCACGAGCGGGAGCCGGCGGACGATCTTGTCGGTGTGGCTCATCGCGATGACCCGGGCCTGGTGCGCGCGGACCCAGCCGAGGGTGACGCGGTCGCAGTGGAGCGTTGTGGCCAGGGTGTTGCAGAACGCTATAGCGGCCTGCTTGAATCGCTCGGCGTCGGCGGCGGTGCGGACAACATCGACGGCGGCGGTGAGCCGCGTCAGTTCGGCCCCGCGGGACTCGAATGCGGCGCGCAGGTCGGCGGCGGTGAGTGTCGCGGCGGCGAGCAGGGCGCGCTCGCGGTGCTCCTCGGCGGTGAGGCGGTCGTCGTCGCGCGAGAGCAGGGCCAGGACGGCGAACGCGCCGTCGCGCAGGGGGATGGGCGCGAGGATGATGTAGCGCGCCGGCACCGGCGACGAGTCGGCGGGGACGACGGCGGTGTCACGCCGGGCGAGGACGGTGGGGATGGACGCGGCCGCGACGCGGAGCCAGGGATCGGTCGGCTCGGAGTCGCCCCGGAGGGCGATGAGGTCGACGGGGCTCGCCCCACCCTCTGATTGACCGGGCGTGAAGATCGCGGCGGCGAGCGAGCCGGTGTGCGCGAGCGAGGCGTCGAGCGCCAGGAGGACCAGCGTGTGCCAGTTGGCGTTGGGCGCCGCGACGGCTGCGAGGGCGCGGCGGATCGCTGCGGTATCCGTGGTGTAGGCCGGCATCATGAGAAATGTATCCGGGTGGCGGGCCGGAAGGGGTAGGATCGGTGCGGAACGGCGATGAAACCGGGAGGTGGCCGATGCGGTCGATGGTGGCGATGGCGGGTTGCGTGGCGGTGCTCTGGCTGACACCGGGGGCCATCGGTGCGGATGAATGGCGCGGCGTGGTCCGGGCTCGCCACGACCTGGAGTTGTCGCTGACGGTGGGCGGGCTGGTGAAGGAGGTGCTGGTGGCCCCGGGCGATGCGGTGGGCGAGGGAGCGCCGCTGGTTCGGCTGGATGACGACGCGGCCCGGTCGCAGGTCGAACTGCTGCGGTTCCGTGCCGAGGGGGGGCTGGATGTGGAGTCGGCGCAAGCGAAGCTGGACATGGCCCGCGTCGAGGAGCAGATCGTCAAGGACCTGCGGGACGACGGTTCGGCCGGTGCGTTCGAGGTCCAGAAGGCGGAACTGCGGACGAAGCTCGCCGAGATCGAGCGGCGCATCGCCGAGCATGCACGCCAAGAGTTGATACGGCAGATCCAACGCGGCGAGCGGGAGTTGACCCGCTACGAGCTGCGGTCGCCCATGGCGGGGGTGGTGGAGCAGGTGGAGGTCTCGGTCGGTGAGTCGGTCGAGGCGCTGCAGGTGGTCGTGCGGGTGGTGGTGACGGACCCGCTGCGGGTGGAGGTGTTCGTGCCGACAGCTCAGACGCTCGGGCTGGAGCGCGGGGACGGCGCCTGGGTGCGGATGGAGATGGAAGGGTCGGCCGGCGGGTGGCGGCGGGGCGCGGTGGCTCATGTCGCGGCGGTGGCGGACGCCGGGAGCGAGATGCGCCGGGTGTGGGTGGATGTCGCCAACCCTCAGGGCTTGCCGGCGGGGATGAACGCGATGGTCCGGCTCACCGAGCCCGCGGCGGGGCTAGGCCGCGGCGGTGTGGAGCTGCGAGATGATGCGGTCGTGGGCGCGGGTGACCTGCGTCTCGGGGACGCCCAGGACGAGAGCGATCTCCGGCGGGGTAAGCCGTTCGGCGTACCACAGCACCACGAGGAGGCGGTCCTCCAGCGGGAGGTTGCGCATGATCGCGTCGCGGACGCGCTGCGCGGCCTTGGTGAGCGTTGGTTTTCGTTGCGGCGACGCGACGGCGCCGTTGCTGCTCGCGTGGTGAGCCATGGTCCATCTCCGTGACCGGGCTGTGGGGCTTGGGTTGTCCGGCCGGCGATCCTTGCCGACGGGATGAGACTAGCGTGGGGGGATGGGGCACGCAAGAATTGCCGATGGGCGTCGGGCGGCGTGGAAAACAGGTGATCAGGAGGTGAGCAATGGCGGCGACGGAGTCGAGGATGCTGGCACTGGGGACGGTCGCGCCGGAGTTTGCGCTGCCGGACACGGTGAGCGGGAAGACGGTGCGGCTGAGCGACCTGACGGGCGAGGCGTTCTTCGTGATGTTCCTGTGCAACCACTGCCCGTTCGTGAAGCATGTGCGTGCGGAACTGGCAAAGATCGGGCGGGAGTACGCACCCAAGGGGGTGGTCTGCGTGGCGATCAGTTCAAACGATGTGGCGAACTACCCGCAGGACGGGCCGGAGCTGATGAAGAAGGAAGCGAAGGAGGCGGGGTACTCGTTCCCGTACCTATACGACGAGACGCAAGGGGTGGCGCGGGCCTACCAGGCCGCGTGCACGCCGGACTTCTATGTGTTCGACGCGGACAAGCGTCTCGTGTACCGGGGGCAGTTGGACGACAGCCGGCCCGGCAACGGCGTGCCCGTGACCGGCCGGGATGTGCGGGCGGCGCTGGACGCGGTGCTGGCGGGGAAGAAGCCGAGCGAAGCGCAGAAGCCGAGCATCGGGTGCAATATCAAGTGGAAGGGGTGAACCGGCTCCCCATGAGCAAGAAACTTAATGAACACTATCGAGAACTCAGACGCCTGCCGCCGGGACATCCGGCACGGGATTTTCTGCTGGAGCATGAAGATTTTCGTGCGAAGTATGTGGGATTTGAGATTGTCTGGCCTGATCGCGCTGGTCGGGGCACTGACCTTGAATGGCACTCACCGACTCTTCAGAAGAGTGTCCGACTTTCCGACATTCTGTACGGGTTCCTCTCCTTTACGCCAGTTCTTACAGAGTGGACTGAGTATCCTCCTTCGCGCACTACGAACGAGACTGCACAACTTCAACGGATTACTCTGTGCAGGGCGGTGATTGCCGAGGCACCCTGTGTCACCGGCCTCGTGTCCGAAGATATAGCGATCGAGATTCTCGCGGAACTGCCGCGGATACTCGATCTGTGGGAAGCGGCGATTCTGGCGCGGCCAGTATCTTCGGCTTGAATTGCTCATCGTGACGAGTCGCGCGCCACGACCTCATAACGAGGTCATAGGCGGTCTGATACGCATCACGGGGCCCTCGATCGCGCTTCGGGCTCGCTCGTCGGTCGCCGATATGCACGACCACTTCCCTTGAGTGCGGCGCGACGCTGTGGGATGGCGAAACTCAATGAAGAAAACGCGGCCGGAGGCGGC
>CAZSLT010000079.1:10974-12656 GCA_964607595.1 uncultured Phycisphaeraceae bacterium | reverse complement strand
GTCGAGGAGGGAGCGCCGGCGTGGGTCGGCGATGGCATCGAAGGCGTCGGGTGTGCCTGCCGCGTTCATGAGGGAAACATATTCCAGTTTTAGAATATGTCAAGGGGCGTGTCCAGAAAAAACGACCGGCATGGGCCGGTCGTGGCGGTTGCGAGTGGGCGAGGTCGGGGGACCCGGCGTGGTCAGGGGCAGGAGGAGAGCCAGTTGGAAAGGACCTGATTGAGGTCATCGACATCGACCGTATTGTCGGCGGTGAGGTCTCCGGGGCAGGCGGGGGGAGGGGGTGCGGTGAGCACGCTGTAGTAGACGCGGGCGCTGCCGGCGTTGTTGCCGCCCCGGTCGTCCCAGAGCGAACTGACGATGAAATCGGCGAGCCCGTCGGCGTTGACATCGCCGACACCGCTGACGGAGACGCCGAGATAGTCGCTGGGGTAGCCATAGATGGTTTTGAGAGTGGCTCCGCTGGCGCCGGAGAAGATGTATGCGCTGCCGGAGATGGGGCCGTTGGTTTCGTTCAAAGGGGCGGCGACGAGGAGGTCGTCGAAACCGTCGGCGTTGACATCGCCGGCGCCGGAGACGGCTCGCCCGAAGAAGTCGTTCGTTGCGTCTCCGTAGAATGAATAGAGGACAGTTCCGTTGGCGCCGGAGAAGACCCGCGCGAGGCCGGACTCGGGGCCGTTGTTGTCGTTGAATGGTGCCCCGACGATGAGGTCGGCGTGGCCGTCGTTGTTGACATCGCCGGCGGCGGCGACGGAGAAGCCCAGTTGATCTGCGAAGTTGCCACCGGTCCATTCGTGGAGGACGGTGCCGTTGGCGCCGGAGAAGACCCGCGCGAGGCCTGCATCTGGTCCGTCGATGTCGCTGTTGCTGGCTCCGACGATGAGGTCGTCGAACCCGTCGTTGTTGACATCGCCGGCGCCATCGACGGACTGGCCGAAATGGTCGATGGCGGCATCGCCGAGGAACTGATAGAGGAGTGTGCCGTCGACTCCCGAGTAGACACGGGCGGCCCCGACGGGTTGTCCTTTGCCATCGCGTGCCTCCAATGCTCCAGCGATGACATCATCGAAGCCGTCGTTATTGACATCACCGGCGCCGGCGACTGACCACCCGAAATACTCGTCGTTGGACACGCCATGTATTGTATAGATGACTGCGCCGTTCAGACCGGAGAATACCCGTATCAAACCGGCGTGTGCGGGAAAAGTGCTGATCTGCGGCGCGCCGACGATGAGGTCGTCGAAGCCGTCGTTATTCACATCGCCTGCGGCGCTGACGGAAGTGCCGAACTCATCGGAGATGGATTGGCCGTAGAGCGCGTGCAGCACGGCGCCGTCATACCCTGAGTAGACGAATGCCGCTCCTGCGTTGTGGGCTACGGTGTTATCACCGGGTGCTCCGATGATGAAGTCGTCGTAGCCGTCGTTGTTGACATCGCCCGCGCCGCTGACGCTGGAGCCGAACGCGCCGTCGGGGACTGTCCCGTTCAGCGGATACGAGGGGGCGTGGATGACCTGGGCGTCGGCGTGTGCGGCGATGCAGACAACCACCGCAGCGGACGCGAGGAGGCTGGAGCGGACCATGGTGAGATTCCTTAGCGACGGGTGCCGCGGAGGGAAGTGGCCTTCGCGGTGGACCGCCGCGCACGCTGCGCGCAAGGACACCGTTGGTGAACTCTCGTC
>CAZSLT010000079.1:0-10874 GCA_964607595.1 uncultured Phycisphaeraceae bacterium | reverse complement strand
GCGGCGGTGCGTGCGCGCGCCGCGCGGAGCTGCGGGGGCAGGTGGTCGCGGCATGCGGCGATGCCGATGAAGCGGTCCCAGTGCGAGTGCGAGAGCGGGGTGCGCGGCTGGGCGTCGATGGAGCGCTGGAGTTCGTTGAGGCCTTCGTTGAAGCCGCGTTCGGCACGCTCGCGGACGGCGATGGCGCGATAGCGTTCGGTCATGGCGCGGAGTTCATCGGCGCGGATGTGGTCGGGGGCGTGGCGGGCGATGGTCCATCCGTTGTTGCGGACGAGGCGGGCGATGATGCGGTTGAAGTCGCGGCCGTGTGTGACCTTGCGGTGCTCGAACGAGAACGCGCGGGTGTGGGCGATGCGGTGGCCGCGGGCGATGAGTTTGGCGCTCAGGTCGTACTCCTCGGCGTAGTAGGCGAAGGCGGGGTCGTAGCCGCGGACGGCGAGGAAGGCGTCGCGGCGGATGGCGGCGCCGCAGCCAATGACGACTTCGGGGAGACCGCCGGCCTCGCGGGAGCCATTGGACAGGAAGACTTCGCCGCCGAGTGCGGCGAGGTCGGTGGGCGCGGCGTCGAGGGTGGCGGCGAGGTCGCCCGAGGTTGGCGCGGAGTCGTCGTCGAGCATGACGAGCCAGTCGCCGGAGGCGTGGTGCGCGGCGGTGTTGCGTGCGGCGGCGGCGGCGTTGTGGTCGAGCCGGATGATGTTGACGCGGATGCCACTGGGAAGCGCGCGCGGGGTGCGGACGGGCTCGTCGGAGGCGTTGTCGGCGATGATGAGTTCGGGTTCGTCGCCGAGGGTGCGCGGATCGAGCGAGCCGAGGATGGCGAGGGTGTGCGCGAGTTCGGCGTGGCGGTTGTGCGTCGGGATGATGAAGGAGAGCCGCATCAGGAGACGAGGCGCACGCGGGGCGTGCTGTGAACGACGGGGTGATCGTCGTGGATGCGGCGGGCGAGTGCGGAGATTCGCACGGGCTCGACGGGGATGTTGCCGAGCATGGCGCCCTCGGCTGCGGCCGCGAGCGAGCCGAGATACGCGGCGGTGACGGGCTCAGCGCCGGCGGCGAGCGCGAGGGTGGAGGATGCGAGGAACGCATCGCCGGAGCCGAGTGCGTCGACGGGGTTGGCGGCCAGGGCGGGGATGTGCTCGCTGGTGACGCGGCTTGGCCATGTGTCCTGCGATGGTGAGGTGGCGTCGTCGGGCGTGCGGCGGAAGAGGATCAGACCATCGGCGCCGAGCGTGACGGCGAGCGCGGCGGCGCCGGTGCGGTCCATCGCCTGCCACGCGACGGCGGGGAGGGAGGAGTCGAAGTCGTTGAGGACGCGGCGGAGTTCGCTCTCGGTCGGCGTGAGCCAGTCGGCGCTGCGCATCGAGAGGAGGGAGGAGCGACGACCGGAGATGTCGCCGGCGAGCACGCGGACGCGCGGGCGGAGGGTGGCGCAGAGTTCTTCGAGCGTGCGCGGGGAGAGCATGCCGAGGCCGAAGTCTGCGACGATCGCGGCGTCTGCGCCCTCGGCGATGCGGACGCCGGCGTCCACGAGGCGGGCGCGGGCGCGGGCATCGATGGCGATGGGGGTGACGCGATCGATCTTGACGACTTTCTCGCGGCCGACGAGGTAGCGCTGCTTTTCGGGGATCGGGGCGTCGCACGGGATGGGGACGACCTCGATGCCCTGATCGGCGAGTCGTGTGAGCAGGGCCTTGGCTTGCGGGGTGGAAGGGACGGCGGTGACAAGCGTGGTGGAGGCGCCGAGTGCCGCGGCGTGGCGGGCGATGATGGCGGCGCCGCCGTCGAATGAGGTTTCCTCGACGGGGCGGAGCGAGAGGACGGGTGACTCGCCGGCGATGTCGGGCCAGGTGCAGGCGATGTAGGTGTCGATGATGGTCTCGCCGAAGACGACGATGCGCTTGCCCGCCATGTGCGCGATGAGCGGGTCGATCGCGGCGGGGGAGAGGTCGTGGAATGACTGGAGCTGGCGGAGGCGGGTGCGCGCTGGGTCTTCGGTCCATTCGTCGTCCACGCTCTGATGGGCGTGGATCGCGTCGATGAGCGCGGAGGAGGAGAAGACGACATCGCCGGAAGAGAAGACGACGCGGCCGCCGTGGCGCTCGACGGCTTCGCGCTCGGAAGTGAAGCGGGTGTCGTTGTTGCGTTCGTACTCGCGGCCCTTGATGTAGACATCGGGGCGGACGGTGTCGAGGAGTTTCTCGGCGGTGGCGTCTGGGCAGATGTGAACCCAATCGACGCAGGCGAGTGCCGCGAGGTTCTCGGCGCGGAGCGACTGGTTGAAGAGCGGTCGCCCGGCGCCCTTGGCGATGTGCGTATCGGCGGTAATGGATACGAGGAGGATGTCGCCGTGGCGGGCGGCGTCCTGGAGGTGGCGGATGTGTCCGGGGTGAACGATGTCGAAGCAGCCGTGGCAGTGGACGACGCGGCGGTTGCGCGCGCGGGCGTCGGCGCGGAGGGCCAGGAGCGTTTCGAGCGGCACGATCTTGGATCGGTTGCCGGGGCGGTTGGCGTTGCGGGTCGGGCTCATGGTTTGGCGCTCCGGCGATGGGTCAGGGGCTTGGGTCGTGGCGGTCGGGCAGGCCCCGGACCATGAGTGGGTGGTGATCGAGGGGCGTGCGCGAGGCGACGAAGATGGCGCGGTGGAGGCCGGCGCCGGATGGCGCGGGGTTGTTCCAGTCACGGGGAAACTCGTCGTGGTTGGGTTGTGTGCGCACGGAGTAGACGAAGGGGAGGTGGAGGGTGAGTTGATCGTGGACCCAGGCGCGGGAGGGGCGGCAGCCGGTGCCGCGGAGCGCCTGGGAGGCGTAGGAGGCGTCCTCGGCGAGGGGGTTGATCGCGGCGTCGTTTGATGGGGTGACGCAGGTTTCGAGGATGAGAAGCGAGGCGGCGCGGTGGGCCATCCAGCGGATGGCTTCGGCGGGGCGCTCGAGGTGGTAGAGCAGGCCGTAGGCGAAGACGAGGTCCCACGAGGTCTCGGGGGTGCGGATGTCGGCGGGGTGGTCGAGGTCGCGCTGATGGATGTCGATGTGGGGGTGATCGGCGAAGCGATCGCGGGCGATGGCGATGTTGTCGGGCCGACCCTCCACGAGCGTGACGGTGCAGTCGCGGTCGAGGAAGAATCCGGTGAGGTCGCCGATGCCGGCGCCGAGTTCGAGGATGCGCATGCCGCGGCGGACGAGGCCGAGCGTGGCGAGGTGCTCAAGCCGGCGCTGGTTGATGCGGGTGTAGTGGTCGGAGCGGAAGTGCGCGCGGACGGGATCGGTGTTGACGATGGTCTCGGGTTTCGGTCGCGCGAGTGTCTGCATGGTGGGTCGATCAGGCGGGCTTGCGCGCGATGAACCACGCGGAGGACCAGTGGCCGTTGAACTTTCGGGTGTCGCCCTCGGCCATCTGGTAGGTGATCATGACGGTGGAGGGGCTTTCGATGAGGAGCTCGTTGAAGTCGGCCTGGAGACGGGGCGCCGCGGTTTCGAGCTGCAGCCCGGCCTTGTTCATGGCATCGACGAGCGGATTGATCGAGTTAGGCCACTTGAGCATGACATCGAAGGTGCCGGCGAAGAGCCCGCCGGGTGCGAGCAGCCGCGCGGCGTGGGACACGACGGGCACGAAGGCGTCGCGCGGGAGTTCTTCGAGGACGGAGACGGAGACGATGAGGTCGAAGGCGTTGTCCGGAAGTTCGGGGATGTCGCCGGCGCCGAGCAGGCCTCGGACGAGCGTGGCGTTGGGGCAGGGCTTGCGGATGTACTCGTCGTACATCTGCTGCCAGTCTTCGAGCGGAGGGAAGTAGGGGAGCCCTTGATAGTCGTCGAGGCCGAAGACTTCGCAGCGGTCCTGGCAGCGGGCCAGCAGGGTGCTGTTGAAGCCGTGGCCGAACTCGAGGAGGCGCTTGGGGCGGACCTCATCGACGAGGTCCATAAGTTTCATGTAGCCGAAGTCCTTGAGCATCGCGTGCGAGGGCTTGCGGAATTCGGGGTAGCGGGCGTTGAGCCGCCACCACTCGTTCATGGTCGCCAGTTCGAGCATGGGGGGTGATCCTCCGGGCGCATGGGGCGGAGCCGCCGCGCGTAGATTCATCGGCATTCGTTCGGGGGGCGCTTGAGGCCGGAGGTTCACGGTGGGGGCGGGGATTCACCGATCAGAGTGGGTATGAGTGCCGCGACATCGATGCATGGACCGCACCCGTTCCCGTCGGCGATTTCTGCGCGTTCGGGCGGGTCGTTTCCGGTCGCCCCTTCGCTTCTGCCGCCGCTGCGCGGTTTCCGCAAGGATGTGTACTCCCAGTTCGGGGAGGACGGGATCATTGAGGAATTGCTGCGGCGGCTGGGGCGTTGGGATGCGCCGTCGGACGGGCGTCTTGCCACCCCCGCCGCCCCCCCTCTCTGGTGCGTGGAGTTCGGGGCGTGGGATGGAAAGCACCTGAGTAATACCTGGCGGCTGATTGAGAGCCGCGGGGCGAACGCGGTGCTCATCGAGGGGGACCCGAGGCGGTTCGAGGCGCTGGAGGCGAACTGCGGCGGGATCGGGCGCGTGCTGCCGGTGTGCCGGATGGTGGGTTGGAAGGGCGAGTCGTCGATCTACCGGATTCTTTGCGGCACGGCGTGCCCGGCGGAGCCGGATGTGATGAGCATCGATGTCGACGGGCACGACTATCACATCTGGGCGAGTCTGACGAGCTACAGAGCCCTCATCGTGGTGTGCGAGTACAACCCGACGATGCCGTACGAGATCGAGTATGTGACGCCGTACAACCCGGCGGTGCGGCACGGTTCGAGTCTGGCGGCGCTCAAGGCGCTGGGCGAGAAGAAGGGGTACCGGCTGGTCGCGGTAACGGAGGTGAACGCGGTGTTCGTCCGTGAGGACCGCGCGGACGAGGTGCGGATCGGTCGGCCGACGATCAAGGAACTCACCGAGGGATTGCCGGACTTCCGGACATTCCTGTTCCAGACACAGGATGGGCGTGTGGGGATCATGGGCAATCACCACATGATGTGGCACGGCGCGCTCATGGATGCGGACCGTCTGCCGGCGGGGAAGGCGATTCCTTGGTTCCCGCGTGGGCAGCAGTTGCCGCGATGGCTGCGTGCGCATCCGGAGTCATTTGGGCCGATCCGCAAGGCGCTGCTGCGTCGGTTGACGGCGCGGCGGATGGCGAAGTTCGAGCGGATGTTCGGGCTGAGGTGAGTCGGGTCAGCGTGCCGCGACGACGCGGTTGGGGTGGTGGAGCGCGGCGCGGCCTTGTTCATAGAGCGAGATCACGGCGATGCCGGCGTCAAGAAAGTCCTTGGCGCGGGCGAGCATGTCTTTCTCGGCGCGGTCGGAGGAGAGGATGACGGCGTCCGGCGGATCGGTGACCGTGGCGCGGCGGTCGATGATCGGGATGCCCCACAGGGCGGGGGATTTGGGGTTGTCGTCGATGATGGCGACGATGGCGACGGGCGGCGCGGCGAGCGAAGGGCCGCATGCCGCGGTGTGCGCGCCGGCGCCGTAGATGGCGACGCGCGGGAGGTTGTGGTCGCGGCAGAGGCGGAGTGCGTCGGCCATGAGCATGGCGCGGCGGTCGCGGGCCTCGAGGATCGCGCGGGGCGTCGGGCGCGTGCGGACGCGGGCGAGGATGTCCTGACGAATCCAGAGGGCGTCGCAGCACGATGGCTCGGCGTGGTGGCCTTTGAGGCAGAGGTCGGTGATCTGGTAGAGGCCGAAGCCGCGGGCGCGGAGGAACTCGTCGAGTTGCGCGAAGGTCGCGGCGTTCTCGTACTCGGGGACGATCTGGGCCTCGGAGTAAATGGCGGTGATCGTGGGGAGCAGGCGTTCGGCGCCGCGGAGCGCCGCGAGTTCAAAGCCCTGGAGGTCGAGTTTGAGCAGGCCGATGGGGCCGATGCTTTGTTCGGCGGCCCAGTCGTCGAGGCGGACGACGCGGACGGTCTCGGTGCGGACGGTCTGGCACCAGTCGTCGTGGAACTCGTGGCCGCGGCTGCTGGCGTCGAGGAGCGAGCAGGTCCAGAGGTTGCGGTTGACGCGGATCTCGGCGGTGGTGTTGGTGTCGCCGAGTGCGAGTCGGTGGGCGTGGGCGTCGACGGCCTTGGCGCGGGGGGCGAGCTGCGTGAATGCTTCGCTGACCGGCTCGAAGGCATGGATGGGGTGGCGCGGGAAGACCTTTCGGAGGTGCTCGGTGGCCTGACCGACATTGGCGCCACCGTCGATGATGGCGCCGCGGAGGTCGGGGATGACCTCGGCGATGAGCCGGTAGGCGTCGATGGTGAGGAGCTGGATCTGGTGCGGGTTCACGCGGCGGCCTCGGCGGGTTCGGCGGTGTAGAGGCGGATGACTTCAACGCCGGCGTCGCGGAGGGGCGCGGCGTTGTCCCAGAGTTTCTGCTCGAACATGTCGGAGGAGAGGATGACGGCGCGCACGCCGCGGGCGATGGCTTCGGCGAGCGAGACGATGGGGTAACCCCAGAGGGATGTGCCGCGACGATCGGGGTTGTCGTCGATGATGCAGTCGATGGTCACGGCGGGCTCGGCGAGTGCGTGTGCGGCCTTGCGGGTGTGCGTGCCGGCGCCGTAAACGGCGACGGGGGCGAGGTTGCGGGCGGCGCAGTGTTTGAGGGCTTCGGTCATGCGGTCGGCCGCGGCGTTGGCGAGTGAGTGGGGGGCATAGGAACGGTTCCAGCGCCACTCGGCGACGCCCTGCTCGTTGCGGAGGAGTTCGCGCTCGTCGAAGGGTTTGCAGTGTGCGAGCGGTTCGTGGCCGGGAAAGGCGAGGTACTTGCGCGTGAGGAAGAGTTCGCAGTCGCGGCGGTCGGTGTCTTCGACGGCGTGCTTCCACCATTCGGGGCGCTGCGAGCCGTCGCGTGTGAAGTGGGCGTGGTACTGGGTGACATCGTCGCGCATCCAGAGCATGTTGCGGCATCGGGC
Source organism: uncultured Phycisphaeraceae bacterium (assembly GCA_964607595.1). Classification (GTDB taxonomy): domain Bacteria; phylum Planctomycetota; class Phycisphaerae; order Phycisphaerales; family UBA1924; genus JACKHC01. The sequence continues at coordinate 3,960 of CAZSLT010000079.1, read as the reverse complement.
GACCCAATAGAGCTCGTAGTCGGCCCAGTTGTGTCGGTAGCCGCCGTGCATGGGGCCGCGGCCGCGGTACATGGAGGAGAAGAACGGGCGTGCGAACCAGGGCGAGCCGCAGTAGTTGCGTGACCACATGAAGTCGTCGCCGGCGGGCTGCATGACGCCCATGCCGTCGGGGAAGCGTGCGGAGTACTCGTCGGCGAGTTGCGACGCGGGCTTGTACGGATCGGGGAGCATGTCGTCGCCGCCGGAGACCACGATGGAGGCGGAGGCGGGGACGATGTGGCGGCAGAGGATGTTGATGGACTCGGCCCAGCCGGGGTAGTGGTCGGCCCAGACGGTGAGGTCGGCGGGGATGTCGGCGCGCGAGCGGTTCTGCAGAACGGCGACGCGGTAGCCCATCTCGCGCCAGCGCGGGAGATTCTCGCGGCAGCGGTCGGGGCAGGCGGAGGGGATCGCGAACCAGACTTCATGCATGGCACGCCTCCTGCGGCGCGTGGGTGTCAGGTCGGATGATGGGGAAGTGCTCGCCGAAGAGCGCTCGGGCGCTGGTGTGCATGCGTTCCGCGGCGGCGCGGGCGCAGATGATGATCGCGTCGGGGTTGAGCGACGCGGCGTCGCGAATCGGGCGGACGGGGAAGCCCCAGAGGAGCGCGCCGCCTGAGCGGGGTGCGTCGTCGATGATGCCGACGATGCGGACGGGCGGGTCGCGGAGCGCATCAGCGGCGGCGCGGAGCTCGGTGCCGGCGCCGTAGATGGCGACGCGGCTGTGCCCGGCGCTTGCGCAGTAGTTGAGCGCCTCGCTGAGCGTACGGAGTGAGTCGCCCGTGAGTGCGGGCGGTGCGTGGTGCGCCGCCCAATAGCGGAGGGCGGGGCCTCGGTAGTTGTCGCGCCATTGTTCGGCGGGGATGGGCGCTGCGCCGAATGGCTCGTGGTTGGGGAAGCCCAGGAGGAGCCGCGCGACGAAGCGGTCGGCGTCGGCGCGGTCGCGGCGCTGGGCGGTGTCGCGCCAGTAGTCGGGCGGCTCGGCGCCGGTGCGCGAGAAGTGACGGTGTTCGTGGGTGAGGTCGGGGCGCTGCCAGAGCACGCCGAGTGCTTCGGCGACGCAGTGGAGCTCGTGATCGGCCCAGTTGTGGTGGTACTCGGGGCAGAGCGGGCCCATGCCGCGGTAGGCGCGTTCGATCCAGGCGCGTCCGAGCCACGGCGAGCCGCAGTATTCGGCGGTGTTCATAAAGTCGTCGCCGGTGGGCTGCATGACGCCGAAGGTGTGCGGAAAGCGGTCGAAAAAATCGGCGGCGATGTCGGCGGCACGGCGCGTGGGGTCGGGGCGCATGTCGTCGCCGCCGGTCACGATGATCGGTGCGGTGCGCGGGACGACGGCGCGGCAGAGGTGGTTCACGGACGCGGCCCAGCCGGGGTAGTGGTCGGACCAGAGGGTGATGTCGGCGGGGATCTCGGCGCGCACGCGGTTCTGGAAGACGGCGACGCGGTAGCCCATGTCGCGCCACGCTGGGAGATTCTCGCGGCAGCGCTCGGGCGAAGCGGAGGGGATGGCGTACCAGACCTCAATCGGCATTGAGAATCTCCTGGATCTGGTCGCGGTAGGGCGCGAGGTCCTCGGCGGTGGGGGGCCAGGCGTGGCCGAGCGCGGTCCACCCCTGGCGGCAGCCGACGACGCGCGCGGCGTGGGCGATGAGACGGCGCGCAAAGACTTCGGTCGTGGCGTGGAGACTGAGCGCCTCGCGCATGCGGCGCGAGCGGTGGGTGCGCCACGCGTGATCGGAGACGGCGCGGGTGATGAGGCGGTCGAGGGAGGCGCGGTCGGTGAAAGCGATGTCGTCGAGGCCGTCGAGCAGCGTGACGGCGTCGAACGGTGCGGCGATGCGGTCACGATAGAAGCGACCTTGCGGCGTGCGGCCGGGCGGCGCGAGAATCTCGGTGACGGGCGGGAGCCCGAGGCGCCGGGATTGCTCGGCGAGTCGCGTGGCGAGCGGTGATTGATCGGCGCGGAAGCGGCGCGTGCCGTCTGGGTCCGTTGTGATCGGGCGTGCGGACTCGAGGAGTTCGTCGATCGCGGCGTTGCGGAGCGGTTCGAGCGCATCGGCAAAGAAGCGAACGATCGGTAGGCCGCCCGAGAGTGCGCATTCGAAGACACGCTGATGAGAGAGCGTGTTGATGTCGAGGTGGAGCGTGACGGCCGCGGACTGGTAGGCGGCGCGGAGGGGTTCGCCGTGTTCGACGGGGCCGGCGGCGTGTTTCGCGAACTGACGGGAATGGTCCCAGCCGTTGCCACGGAGGCGGAGCGTCAGACCTCGGGAGTCGGCGATGGACGCGGCCCATTGGATGGCCTGGTGGCGAAAGACGCGCCCGGCGAGAGGGAGCAGCATGGAGTGGGTGAGCGTCGAGCGCTGCTGCGGCGTCGGGTCGGCGCCGTAGACAGCGCGGAAGGCGTCGGCGGCGCGCCGCTCGGCGAAGGTGCTGACGGGTTGCGTCGCCGCGTGATCGGCGAGTTGCTGCGCTTCGTCAAAGAGGCGGCCCATGAGCTCGCTCGAACGCGGGCCGGCGCTTGACTCGGAGGCCAGACGGTCGCGCATGGCTTCGGGCGACTCGGAGTGATGGCTCACGAAGAGGATGTCGCACGCGGCGTCGGGATCGCGGCGCTCAATGGGCGTCGGGTGGAACTTGGCGGCGCTGGCGGGAACGCAGTAGGGCATCGCGGCGTGCGCGGGGTAGCCGTAGCGATCAAAGAGCTCGGGCATCGTGTTGCCGGCGATCATGTCGAGGTCGGATTGGGCGTCGCCCGCGCCGGCGTCGAAGAACTGCGGCATGGCGTCCTGAATCCAGCAGGCACACGGGACATTCGGCGGCAGGGCGCCGGGGAGCATCGAGCGCGTGTAGTTGATGATGACGATGAGGTCGGGCGCGTGTTCGGCGACGGCGCGGCGGTATCCGAGGATCGTCGGGCGGGTGGCGTCGTCGGCCTCGAGGAAGATGCGCGGGTTGTGGCCGCGTGCGCGGAACGCCGCGGCGAGGTCTTCGGCGGAATGGCGGACGAAGGTTGTGTAGCGCGAGCCGCAGATGAGGACGCGGAGGGCGTGCGTGCCGAGGCGTGCGGCCTCGAGTCGGCGGCGGGCTTCGAGGGGAGTGAGCGCGCCGACGGCGTCGTTGACGCGTGTTTGCAGCGCCTGTGCCGCGGCCTGCTGAGTGGTGACGAGCGATTGGAGTTGGCGGGTGACTCGGTCGGCGAGGCGCGCGGCGCGCGGATCGGAGTCGTCTCGAAGCACCTCGCTGGGAAGCGCATCATCGAGACGAGCGTGGAGCCAGTCGCGGAGGCGGTCGAGCGCGCCGGGGCCGATGAACCACTCCGTGTGCGGGTCGTTGATGATCGCTGTGAGGTCGGCGGAGGCGAACGAGTCGGCGAGCGAGGCGGCGTCCTCGTGAACGAGGAGGAGTCGGCGGCGGAATCGTGTGGCGGTGTTGATGTTGCTGCGGATGGCGGCGTGGGCTTGCCTGATGACTCCGTGGTGATGCAGACCGGCGATGATGAGGGGCGGGCGGACCTCGGCGGCGGCGGCGGTGAGCGCATCGATGGCGCGGCGGAGCGGTTCGGCGAGCGGCGATGTTGCGATGGTCGGGATCGCACCAGGCGGCAAAGGGAGCGCCGGGGTGAGGCCTCGGCGGCGGAGCGCGGTGAGGTTGAACTCTAAGAAGGATTCGGCGCGGGGCGGGGGCGCGGGGTCATCGACGCCCACCCGTTCAGGGGATGTGGGTAGGGTGGTGGCAGGCCGCGTCATCTGCGGAGATATCGGGCGTTGGGAGGGGGGGTCTTGAGGCGGGGTGTGCCGCGGCCGGGATCGCGGCGCGATGGGCTTGGCAGGTTTGAACAGCGGGGGTATGCTCCCTGCCCGCCCGAGCCGAGGGTGAGGGCTGATTCCCCGATAGCTCAATGGTAGAGCGAGCGGCTGT
>CAZSLT010000078.1:0-12809 GCA_964607595.1 uncultured Phycisphaeraceae bacterium | reverse complement strand
GGTATGCTCGGGGCGCATGCGTTACGCGATGATCATGGCGGGCGGTTCGGGGACGCGCCTCTGGCCGCTGTCCACCAAGGACCGGCCCAAGCAGCTCGTCCCCATGATCGAGCGTGGCGGTGAGCGCCTCTCCCTGATGCAACTGGCCGACGAGCGGCTGGACGGCCTGATCGAGCCCGCCCGTCGCTACATCTGCACCGGCGAGCGGTTCCGCGGCGCGGTCCGCGGCGCCATGCCCGCCTATGACGATGCGCACATCCTCGGGGAGCCGGCGGGCCGGGACACCGTCAACGCGGTGGGCTTCGCCGCGGCTGTCCTCGAACGGCTCGATCCGGACGCGGTCTTCGCGGTCCTCACCGCGGACCACATCATCGAGCCCGCGAGTGAGTTCCGTCGCGCCGCCGAGACCGCGTTCGAGCTGGTCGAGTCCGACCCGACGCGGCTGGTGACCTTCTCGATCGAGCCGACCCACCCCGCGACCGGATACGGCTATGTGAAGCGCGCGGGCCCGGTCCGCGGCTTCGATGGCCGGGCCTTCGATGTCGAGCGGTTCGTCGAGAAGCCCGACGCGCCGACCGCCGAGGCCTACCTCCGCGAGGGCGGGTACGGGTGGAACTCCGGGATGTTCGTGTGGAGCGCCGGCGCATTCATGCGGTGCCTTGAGCGGTACCTCCCCGAGGCCTGCCCGGGGCTGCGCCGCGTCGGCGCGGCGTGGGGCACGCCCGAACTACGCGTCATCATCGACAGCATTTACCCGACGCTCCCGAAAGTGAGCGTCGATTACGCGGTCCTCGAGCCGGCGTCGCGTGACGCCGGCGGCCCCGCGCGGGTCTGCACCGTGCCCATGCGTGTTGAGTGGGTCGATGTCGGCAGTTGGTCGAGCTTCGCGGGGACGCTCACCCCGGACGGGGCGGGCAACGCCTCGATCGGCCGGGCGTTAATCAAGGGGTGCCGAGGCACAGTGGTCGTCAACGACCAGAACGACGGCCACATCATCGCGCTGCTGGGGTGCGAGGGGCTGGTGGTGGTGCGGACGGCGGGCGCGACGCTCGTCATGCCGCGTGAAAAAGCGGAAGATCTCAAATCGCTGCACGCGGAGTTGCCGGAAGAACTGAAATAGGTCGGTCCGGTTCGACCCCCGGGAGGTGAATGGCGATGCGCTTGTTCAACTGGGCTGTTGTCGGCGTACTGGTGTTGGTGGCCGCTGCGGTGCGGGCCGACGAGTGGACCATCGACGACATCGTCGGCGGCGAGTCCGCCTCCGGGCTGGCGATGTCGCCGGACGGCGCCTGGGGCGCCTGGGTTCAGAGCGAGCTGACCAAGATCAACGAGACCGAGGAGCAGACCTCGGCGCTCTATCTGGCGTCCATGCGCGACGGGAAGAGCCGCCGCCTGACCCACGGCGCCGGCTCGGCGTGGTCGGCGAAGTTCTCGCCGGACTCCAAACAGATCGCATTCCTGAGCGACCGCGCCCATCCGTCGGACAAGAAGGCCGCGGGAACGCAGGTGTGGGTCATCCCGGTGGACGGCGGGGAGGCGCGGTGCGTCACGGCGCTGTCGCGGGACATTATGCAGTTCGAGTGGTGCGGCGGCGGCGACGCACTGGTCGTGCTGGCGCAAGAGGCCGCGACGAGTCGCGAGACCACGCTCAAGGAAGCCAAGGACACGGCGATCGTCGTCGAGAACCCGGAGGATGCGCCGCGGACGCGCCTGTTCCGCGTGGAGACGGAGTCGGGCAAGTCACGGCGCATCACCGAGAACGCGGGCTGGATCAAGTCCTTCGCGGTCTCGCCCGATGGCGAACGCGCCGCGGTCATCGAGCAGACCTCGCTCAGCGCGGAGTTCGATGAGAAGACCAAGCCGCGGCTCATGATGGCCGATCTGACCACCGGCGACCTGACGCCGATCATGCCCGGCGAGGAACGCGCGTACGCCGCCGTCACCTGGGACCCCGACGATCGCGGCTTCTATTACGAGTATCTCCACAGCACGCACCCGATCTACACCGTCGCGGGGGTCATGCACCTGGGGTACTACGATTTTCAGGTCGGACGCGGGGGTGTCATCAACGACGGGCTCGACCTCGGCTACATCCGGGACATCGACGCGCACCGGGGAGGCGTGGCGATCGTCTACGAAGTAGGCACACGCACGCGCCTGGCGCGGCTCACGCGATCGGACGACGCCTGGGAGTCGCGCACCACCGACCTGACGGATCGAGGCATCATCGAAGAGATCGCCTGCCCCGCCGACGGACCTTCGACCATGCTCGTCTGCACTTCGTCGGCGGTGGAGCCGCAGACGATCTGGCAGGTCGCGTTCGTCAGGAATGTGGCCGGCACGCGGGAGCATCCGAACCTGACAACAATCACGGAGCTCAACAAGAAGTGGCGGGAGCGCGGCGCCGGGCGCGTCGAGGTGATCTCGTGGGAGGGCGCGCTGGGCGAGCGCATCGAGGGCGTCCTGCATTACCCGCTGGGGTACGAGGAGGGCACAAAGTACCCGCTCATCCTCGCGGCGCACGGCGGTCCGCTCTGGGCCTCGCGCGACGAATGGGCCAGCCGTTGGGCCTACCCCTTCCTGATGTGGCGTCAGCGCGGCGCGTTCGTTCTCGAACCGAACTACCACGGCTCCTCCGGCTACGGGCAGGAGTTCGCCGAGTCGATCGGGCAGGGCAAGTACCTGACCATCGATGTCGAGGACTGCGAGAAGGGCGTCGATCATGTGATCGGGATGGGTCTGGCGGACCCCGATCGGCTGGCGATCGCGGGGTGGAGCAACGGTGCGATTCTCGGTGCGGCGATGCTGGTGCGGTCCGACCGCTGGAAGGCCGCGTCGCTGGGCGCGGGCGATGTCGAGTTCATCAGCGACTGGGGCAATGTGGACTTCGGCGCCTCGTTCGACAACTACTTCTTCCTGGGGCCGCCGTGGGAGCAACTGGACCTCTACATCGAGCGGAGCGTGCTATTCCAGGTGGACCGCATCGCCACGCCGACGCTCGTGATGACCGGCACCGAGGACCGCAATGTGCCGCCGGGCCAATCGTGGTCGCTGTTCCGTGCGCTCCAGCAGATCGGCATGGCCCCGACGCGCCTGGTCCTCTTCCCGGGCGAGCCGCACACGCTCCAGAAGATCGCCCACCAGCGGCGCAAGATCGAGGAGGAACTGGCCTGGTTCGACCGCTTCCTCTTCGCCAAAGTCCCCGATTCGAACGGCTCCGTGCCGGACGCCTCGCCATTGGCAGCGCTCCTCGAGCGGTCGTCCGCCCACGCCGACGACGGCTGGTCGGGGCTGACGGTGAACGGCGTGTTCATCCCCGAGTTCGTCGAATTCGGCGGGCTGCACCTCTCGCGGTTCGAGATCACCAACGGCCAATGGCTCTCTTTCGACCCGACGCACAATTTCGGTTCGCTGGAGGCGGACGAGCCGGTCACCGGCGTGCCCTTCGCCGAAGCGCTGCGATACGCGGCCTGGCTCTCGGGCGTGCTTGGCCGCGAGGTCCGGCTGCCGACGGTCGAAGAAGCCCGGGCGCTCGGCGAAGAAGCCGGCGCATGGTCCGGCGGCGGCAACACACTCGACGCCTGGGCCGGGTACAGCGTCACGCCCGACGACCGGGATCGGCTGGCGCGCGTGCTGGCGGCCCTGCCCGCGGGCGCGCTGCTGCGCCCGGTCGGATCAATGACGGGACGCGGGGAGAAGGGCGCGATGGTGTTTGACCTGGACGGCAACGCCGCGGAATGGGCGGTCGGCGCCGAGGGGGCGGGCGAGGTCGTCGGACCCAGCGCCGATCGGCCGGGCGACGCGCGCGACCGGCGACCGACGGCCAACCCGGCGTACATCGGCGTGCGCGTCATCCTGGGGAAATGACGACGACCCGCTACTTGTTGTCTTCGGCGCTCATAAGTTCGTCGAGGAATCGCTCCTCGGCGGCGCGGTAGTTCTGGAACGCGTGGTCGAGCACTTCGAGCAGCGCGTCCATCCGGGACGCGTCCGCCGCGGGGCCGCCGGCGTTCTGTGCGGCGCGCAGCGCCTCGGTCACGCTCCGCAGGTCCGACACCGCTGATGCGTACGACCGCGCCGAGTCATAGAGCAGTTCGTACTCGAGCTCGCGCGTGTCGGGCCGGTACAGCAGCCGCCACGGCGAGGCGCGGACCTCTTCAACGGTGGCCTTCAGCTGATCCGATCCGAGCCGGAAGTTCGCCATCGCGCGCCGGATGTCCGGGCGGTGCTCGCGGAGCGTGGACTCGGTCTCTTCGAGCACGATGTTGGCGCGGTCCATCGCGTCGGTGCCCCGTGTGAGCAGCGACGAGGCCTTGTCCGAGAGCTCCCCGCGGAGCCGGTCGAGGAACTCGTTGGCCTTCTCGGAGTTGGCGCGGAAATTCGAGATGGTGGCGTCCACATTCTCGCGATTGTCGTCGAGGTACGACTGCGCGGTGGCCAACAGGTCTTTGATCTCGTCGACGCGTCCCTGAAGGTCCTCGGCCAGCGCCGGTCCCTTGGACGCGGTGTCGTCGATGTTCTTCATGATCGAGTCGGCGCGATCGAACCATCCCTTCGACCGTTCGCGGGCGTCGGCGATGAGACCCCGGCCGTCGGCGATCGCGGCCTTCGTGTCTGGATAGGCGGTGGTGTTGAAGTCATCGACCGTCATCGACACCTTCCCGGTGATCTCGTCCATCCGACGGATGATGTTCCGCAGCTGCTGCGCCTGCTCGTCGCCGTACCCCGCCGAGGCCAGGATCGCCGGCGGCGACAGCGCGCCCCGCAGGATCGTCCCGGCGTTCGCGGCCGGCGCCGCCATATCGCCGAGACCGGCGAAGTTGATCGTCGCGCTGGACCCCAGCAGCGGCTTTTCGAGGTACGCCACCGCGTCCTCCCGCAGCGCCAGATCCGTATCGATGGCGATCGTCACCAGCACGCGCCGCACATCGCCGTCCTCCGACCGGTCGAACCGCACCTTGCGGACGAAGCCGATCTCGCGCCCGCCCAGCGTGACCTTCGAGCCGATGTCCACCCCCGAGACGCCGATCGTCAGCGGGAACTCGACGGTGTAGTTGCGCCGGCCCAGGTAATCGAAGAACCCGGCCAGCACGACGATCGCCGCCGTCGCCGCGATGATCGCCACGAGCACGAAGACGCCCGCGGCCAGATTGTTCCGAGTCATGCGACGCTTGGCCATCGGGTCATTCTCCGGTCATTCGCCGACCGCGTCCACGACGCGCGAACGGGTGGTCACGACGCTCGGCTCGCGCCCGATCGGGGCGTCGGGCAGGGTTCCCAGCAGGTCGTCCTCGTAGTTGGTGCTCTCGCGCCGACGCGTAATGGGGCCCTCGGCGTCGCCACGGAGGAATTGTCTGATCAACTGCTGCTCCTCCGTGAGAGCGAGCGCCTTGTCCCGCGGCATGTCGCGGAGGTCGGCGAAGTACCCGCGCGACTCGACCACGAGCATCCGTCCCTTGTCCAGCATCGCCATCCGGTCGGCGATCGTGAAGGCCGAGTCCATCTCGTGCGTGACGACGACGCTGGTCACATGGAGTTTCTTGGTCAGGTCGATGATCAGCCGGTCGATCTCGGCGCTGGTCACCGGGTCGAGCCCCGCCGACGGCTCGTCGTAGAACAGCAGTCGCGGGTCCAGCGACAAGGCCCGGGCGAGCCCGGCCCGCTTCTTCATGCCCCCCGAGATCTGCCCGGGGTACTTGTGCGCGTGCTCGCGCAGCCCCACCAGTTCGAGCTTGATCTTCACCTGGATGTCGATGATCTCGCGCGGCAGGTCGGTGTGCTCCTGCAGCGGCAGCGCGACATTCTCGGCCAGCGTCATCGAGTTGAAGAGCGCCCCGGACTGGAACAGGATGCCGAACTTCTTGCGGACATCGTTGAGCCCGCGCTCGTCGAGCTCGCAGATGTTCTTCCCGAAGAGCTCGATCGAGCCCTCCTCCGGGCGGAACGAGCCGATCATGCATCGCAGGAAAGTGGACTTGCCCGAACCCGACCCGCCCATGATGACCATCGTCTCGCCGGGGTGGACATCCAGCGTGACGCCGTCGAGCACGGCGCGTCCGTCGAAGCGCTTCACAAGGTCGCGGACTCGGATCACCGGCTGGCTCATCGCCGGATGACTGTACCGCAGAGCCGGACGCGGCGTGACGCGTCCACCGCCTCACACCGACGACGCCTCGACGGCCTCGGACACCGGCGTCGTGCCTTCCCCGGAGAACTCGCGCTGCACGCCGGGGGCGAACCCCGGCGCCGCCAGCAGCCGCAGCGAGTTGGCCACCACGAACAGCGTGCCCCCCTCGTGCGAGATCACGCCGAGCCACAGCGGCACATCCAACTCGAGCCGCGACCCGATGAGCACCCACGCGCCCATCCCCGTGATCACCGCCAGCGCCAGTGTGATGTTGAAACGCAGGATCGACCGGCTCCGGCGCGCCAGCCGGATCGCCCACGGCACCGCCGCCAGATCATCGCCCAGCAGCACGATGTCCGCGCTCTCCAGCGCCGCGTCCGAACCGATCGACCCCATCGCGATCGACACATCCGCCGCCGACAACGCCGCGGCATCGTTTACCCCGTCCCCGATGAACGCCACCCCGCCGTCGCGCCGGCCGTCCGAGGCACGCTTCATCGCGCGCACATGCTCGACCTTCTCCTCCGGGAGCAACTCCGCGTGCCACTCGGTGATCCCCAGCTCGGCGGCGACGCGGGCCGCGGCCTTCTCGGAGTCCCCCGTCAGCATCCGCACCGGATCGACGCCCATCGCCCGCAGCGCCGGCGCCAGGTTCTCCGCGCCCGGACGCGGCGGGTCCGAGATGATGATCACCGACGCCTCGCCCGCGTCCTCACCCCCGCGCGCCACGACCACGCCGATCTGCCCGCGGTCCTGGGCCGCGTCCATGATCTGCCGCACCCGCGCCCGCAGGCACACGGGCACGACCCCCTCGGCGTAACTGAACATGCCCAGCCGGACGGTGCCCGATTTCCATACCCCCGAGATCCCGCGTCCGGCCTCGTGGCGCACATCCGTGATTTCCGGGCGGGGCAGGCCCCGACGCTCCGCCTCGTCGATGATCGCCCGCGCCAGCGGGTGCGTCGAGTTTTCCTCCAGCGCGGCCGCGACCCCGAGCAACTCGTCGGCGTCCGACCATCCGACGGACTCGATCGCCACGACCGACGGCCGGCCCATCGTGACCGTGCCCGTCTTGTCCAGGCACATCGCGCTCGTCCGCGACAGCCGGTCCACCGATTGCCCGCCCTTGAACAGCACGCCCGCACGCGCCCCGCGCGCGATCGTCGCCAGCGTGCAGGTCGGGGTTGCGATGATCAGCGCGCACGGCGACAGCACCACGAGGAAAGTGATCGCCGTCAGCGCCGCCGAGGTGAACGGCTCCCGGAACACAAGCCACCAGACAAGCGTCACCAGCGCCGCCAGGCCCATGACGATCTTGGCGTACGGGCCGGAGAGCCGGTCGATGAGCCGCTGGGCCGGCTCGCGCTGCTCGCGCGCCTCGGTGACAAGTTTGAGGATCTTCTGCAATCCCGACTCGGCCGCGGGACGCAGCACCCGCGCCTCCAGCGGGTCGCCGAGATTCACCGTTCCGGCGTAGATCTCGTCGCCCTCGCCGACCTCGCGGGGCAGACTCTCACCGGTCAGCGTGGATTGATCGACAGCGGACCGCCCGGCGGTGATCCGGCCGTCGGCCGCGACAAGATCGCCCTGCCGCACGCGGATCACATCGCCGGCGACCAGCTGCGTCGGATCGACCCGCTGCCAGTCATCGCCCCGCTTCACGCTCGCCTCGGTCGGCATCATCTTGTGCAGCGCCTCGATCTCGCGCTGCGTGCGCATCATCGCCAGTTCCTCGAGCGCGCCCGCCAGCGTAAACAGGAACAACAGCAGCGCGCCCTCGGCCGGATGACCGATCACGGCGCTCAGCGCCGCCCCCACCACCATCAGCACATCGATGTCGATGTTCAGCGTGCGCACCGCTTCCCACGCGGCCTTGCACCCGTACACCATCCCGATCCCCAGAGACGCCCACATGCACCACTCACCGACCGTGCCGACCGTCGAGTCCGCGCCGAACGCCTTGCTCAGCACGAACCCCACGAGCAGCAGCACGCCGGCGACGATCGACGCGGCCAGTTCACCACGCGGCGAGAAGAGTCCGGTCGCGGGGGGTGGTTCAGAATCGACGGTGGTCATCGCAGAGAGGGTAGGTGGGGGTTCGGTCCGTGTGTGCTGAGAGTCATTCGCATTTCGATGGTGATGGTTCGCTGCAATGAGACCCGACGGGCCGCGTTGAACCTCCGGCGCGTCGCCGGGGCATGGGCTGGGGGGCGGCGGCACGGGCGGTCAAGCGGGGCGCGGTCCCCACGCGCCGGTGCCGTGGATCCAAGGGTGTCTACTGATGGAGGTTTCGCCATGAAGATGTGCGTCCGGTTGTCCCATGCGCTGCTGGCGCTGACGGTGTCGATCGTTCCCGGTCAATTGGTCCGCGCCCAGGACGGCCCGGCCCCGACCGCGCCGCCGAGCGGCGCGTTCGTCGCGCAGCAATGCGTCGAACGGGTCCAGACCGTCACCCAGCAGACGGTCGGCGCGGTGATCGTCGCCGTGCACAACGGTGTCGATCGGATCGAAACACTCGACGCGAACGGAGCGCCCGATGGTGCGCTCGTCGCCGCGGGCGCGGCCGCGCGAGAGCGGGTCAATGACCGCGCCCAGGGCGGCCGCCTGCGCGTCACCCACCTGACCGGCCACTGCCTGCAGGTGCTCGAACACCTCGACGCGCCGCCGGCGGTGCGTCTTGTCGTGATTCACGCCCGCGAGCAGGCGTTCGAGGTGATCGGCAACGCCCGACAGTCGGGGATCGGCGCGATCAACGCCGCGCTGGAGTCGGCGCTGGCGCCGGCCAAGGGCTGAGTCTCCCCGGCTCGCCCGGCGCGGCCCCGGGGAGGTCCGCGCCGGTTCGTCCATGCCCCAGACCCCGCACCGCGCGGGAAACCGCGCGGGGCGGGATGCGCCATCACCCACGATTCAAGAATTCACACTTGCCCGGCCGAAGGATGGTTCGTACTCTGTTCGGCAGGGAGACCCATATTGGCCATCGGCTCATCCATTGAATGGACGCAGGCGACCTGGAACCCCGTGGCGGGATGCACGCCGGTCTCCCCGGGTTGCCTCAATTGCTACGCGGCCCGAATGGCCTTGCGATTGGCCCACATGCCCAACGGAACCGGCCACAAGTACGGCGGCACGGCCACCCGCGCCCGCGACGGCCGCCCGGTCTTCTCCGGCAAGATCAACCTCGATCGAGAGTCGCTCGACCTGCCGCGCTCATGGCGGCTCGGCCGGGTGATCTTCGTGAACTCGATGAGCGATCTGTTTCATGAACAGGTCCCCGAGGAGTTCATCCGCGAAGTCTTTCAGGTGATGGAGGAGTGCCCGCAGCACACCTTCCAGATTCTCACGAAGCGTCCGGAGCGGATGATCGCTCTCGCGCCGCGCCTGCCGTGGCCCGCCAATGTCTGGATGGGCACGAGCGTCGAGTCCGCCAGGTACTACGGCCGCGTCCGGCTGCTCCAGCAACTGCGCGTCGCGTCCGTCCGCTTTCTGTCCTGCGAACCACTCTTGGGCCCGCTGGCGCGGATGCCCCTCAAGCACATCGACTGGGTGATCGTCGGCGGCGAGTCCGGCCCCGGCGCCCGGCCGATGCGCGAAGAGTGGGCGGTGCAGATCAAGGAGCAATGCGAGGAGAAGGGCGTCGCGTTCTTCTTCAAGCAGTGGGGCGGCGTGCGCAAGCACGAGACCGGGCGCACGCTGGAAGGCCGGACATGGGACGAGATGCCGGAGTGTGCGGGTGCTGCCTGACCCGGCCGATGATGGATTGCCGACGCCGCCCGTTGGACGCTGGTCTAAACGGAAGTATCACTTCCTTCACCGATATCTGAATTTGTTCAGTACGGGCATGAAGAACAAGTGGCCCGAACGCCACTACATCGATCTGTTCGCGGGTGCAGGTATCGTACGAGTGCGAGATTCAAATGAGCTGTTGTACGGCAGCCCATTGATCGCAGCAGGGATGAACGATCCTTTCTCGATGATCCATGTAGTTGAACGAGACCGGATCAAGCTGTCAGCTTTGGAGCAGCGGCTTCAAGGTGTGAACGCCAGATTCAAGGCAGTCGCCGGCGATGCGAACGATCAGATCCAGACGGTAGTGGGAAATCTGCCGAATCGTGGCGCACTATGCGTCGCATTTGCGGACCCCTACGGGCTTCATCTCGACTTTGAAACCGTACGGGTAATCGCCCAACGCCACTGTGATTTGATCGTATTGCTTGCGGACACAATGGACGCGCTTCGCAACTGGGCAAAGTACTATCTTGACAACCCCGCCTCGAATCTTGACACATTCATGGGCGAGCCCGGTTGGCGGGATGCGTTGCTCAACTGCGCGACCGATCAACAGGCCCGGGCGATTCGGGAGCATTATCAACGACGATTAATGACTCTTGGATACAAGCACTTCGCATCAGAGCGAGTGCAGAACGACCACGGGTCGGATATCTACACGCTGCTTTACGCATCAAGGCATCCAACCGGACTGGCGTTCTGGAATAAAGCGGTCAGCGTCGATGAAGGCGGCCAACGCTCGCTTTTCTAAAGCTCCACCACCTGCACCTCGGGCTCCTGACGCGCCTCCACGCCGGGGTACGAGACCTCCGTCTCGAACACCGACAGCGCCGGGAACTCCGCGGCCATCTCGCGCCGGACATTCGCCGGGTTGTATCGTTCGGGCCGGTCCACGCCCGACGCCCGCGCCAGCAGATCCAGCGCGATCTGCCCCTCGCACCGGGCCAGTTCCGCCACCGGGATCGCCTGCTCGAACGCCTGCAGCTTGCCCGTCGCGTTCTCGAAGACGCCCGACTTCTCCGCGAAGGTCGCCCCCGGCAGCACGATCGACGCCGCGCGGGTCAGCCGGTTCGGCAGCGTGTCGATGAGCACCGTGAACGCGCCGCCGGAGGCGCACGCCGAAGCGAACTCCTCGGTCACCCAGTCGCTCGGGTAATTGCCCGTCACCAGCACGCCGGCGAACTTCTGGGACTTCATCGCCGACAGCAGGTCGTCATACGCGAGCACCTTCTTCCCGGCGCCGGCGAGCGCTTCGAGCACGCGCCGAACGCCCCGCGCGTTGGGGCACTTCTCGGCGCGGATCGTGTACCCGCCGGGGAACGACTTGTCCTGGCCCTGCCTCGGAATCGGGCCGACGGCGAGCTGCGCATCGGCGTCGATCGCCAGCGCCGCTCTGGCCAGCACATACGCCTCCTCGCAGGTGAGCATCGGCGAAACCACCAGCGCGATCCGCCCGCCCTTGAGCCCGGCGATGGCCTCGTCGTACGCACGGGCGAAGTCGCACTCCTCGCGCATCCCAAGGTGCGCCCGCACCGGTGAACGCAGGCGGTTCTCGTCGTGCACGAACTTCCAGCCGTAGCGGATCTCGTCGGAGATCCACCACTTGTTGACCTCCATGTTCGTCCGCGGCTTGACGCGGTAAATCACGCCGTCGTTGTGCTCGATCAGGATGTTGTCGCCCGAGGCCGTGATCCCGTCGATACTCGGCGTGCTCTTGAGGAACCACACCCGCTGGGCGAACAGGAAGTCCTTGTCCAGCAGCGCGCCCACCGGGCACAGGTCGATCACATTCGCGCTCAGCTCGTTGTCCAGCGCGATGCCGGGAAACACATCGATCTGCTCCTGGTTGCCGCGCCCCTCGACGGTGATCTCGGCCGTGCCCGTCACCTCGCGGCAGAAGCGCACACAGCGCGAGCACATGATGCAGCGGTCTGAATACAGGTACACATGCGGCCCCAGGTCCTTCTTGGGCTGCTTGACCTTCGTCTCCTCGAACCGCGACACGCCGCGCCCGTACTCGTACGAGTAATCCTGCAGCAGACACTCACCCGCCTGGTCGCACACCGGGCAGTCGAGCGGGTGATTGATCAGCAGGTACTCCATCACCGCCTTCTGGTTGGCGATCGCCTTGGGCGAGGTCGTGTAGACCACCTGCCCGTCGCCGGCGGTGGTCTGGCAGGTGGGCAGCAGTTTCGGGATCGGCTCGAGCTTGTTGTCGTTGCGCGGGTTGGGCGCCCAGACCTCGGCCAGGCAGATGCGGCACGACGCCACGATCGAGAGCCCGTCGTGGTAGCAGTACTGCGGGATCTCGATCCCGTTGGCGTTGGCGATCTGCAGGATCGTCTGCCCCGGCGTGAACTCGCAGACTTTGCCGTCGATCGTGACTCGTTGGGTGGCGGGTGGGGTCGGCATGGTCGTCCTTGCGGGGCGGCTGGGGTCCGTGGATCGGGGGGTCATGGTACCGGGTCGGGTCGGGGGTCGGGCGGGCCCTCGAACGACGGATCCCCCATCTGGGGCATCGCCGCCGCCTCGCGCTCCGCCGCGGCCCGCGCCTGGCGCTCGGCCACACGCCGCGCCAGTTCGTCACGAGCCGCGATGAACCGCGCTTCCCCGCGCAGCGAGTCCAGGTCCGGGTCGGCGTCGAGCAGCCGCAGCGTGAACTGCACCCGCCGGACATCCCCCGGCCACTCCTGGACCGCCTGCTCCAGCAGCGCCAGGGCCTCATCCTGCCGGCCCGCCAGGTTTGCGAAGCAAGCACGGTTGTACAGAATCGGGTTCCTCTCTTCAGGCCACAGGTACTCCCGCAACCAGTCATAGTGACGCGACCACGCCGCGGCCGCGCGACCTTCCTCACCCAGTCCCTTCCACACCCATCCCATGTCATAGAGCATCGTCA
>CAZSLT010000077.1:0-12904 GCA_964607595.1 uncultured Phycisphaeraceae bacterium | reverse complement strand
CACCGTGAATCTTTCTGAGACCGCCGCCCGCGAGATCAAGACCATCATCCAGCAGCAGGAGCTGGACGCCGAGAAGGTGTGCCTTCGCGTCGGCGTCAAGGGCGGCGGCTGCTCCGGCTTCTCCTACATCCTCGATCTCACCGAGGCCCGCAAGGAGACCGACGAGGCCTTCGAGCAGCACGGCGTGCGCATCATCTGCGACCCCAAGAGCCTGCTGTACCTCAACGGCACGACGATCGACTTCCGCGATGAGATCATGGGGCGCGGGTTCGTGTTCAATAACCCGAACGCGAACACCACCTGCGGCTGCGGCTCGAGCTTCGCGGTCTGAACGATTGGATTGACTTTGCAACCGGGGCCGCGGGCGATGATCCGCGGCCCTTTTCGTGCGCCCGCCGCCCGCCGATCCCCGAAGCGGTAACAATAGAGGCAGGCCCGCCGATGGCGGGGATGAGGAGCCGAGCCATGCGTAGCAGCAGTTCTTGGTGGTTGATCGTCGCGACGCTCACCGGCGCACACGCGCTGGCCGCCCCTCCAACACCCCCCGCCCCCCCCGCGCCCCCCGCCCCCCCCGTGCCGGCACAACCGGCGGACGAGGCGGTCGCCGCGCCGGAGGAGCCCTGGATCCGGCTGACGGAGAATGACAAGCGTGTGATGTCGTTGGAGATCGCGTCCAAGGAGTTCCGCAAGATCGAGGGTGACGGCCCGACGATCACGCTGTACGGCGCGGTGCACATCGCCGAGCCGCGGTTCTACGCGACGCTCCAGAAGGAACTGGACGCGTTCGACCTGGTGCTCTTCGAGGGCGTCAACGGCGGCGAGCCGGTGGGGGAGGAGCAGGCGTCGGCGGCTGATGGGCTTGCGTCGGTCGCGGCGTCGCTGATCGCGCGCCCGGACGGCGACAGCGCCGGCGACAAGCAGGAGAGCGACGGTCTGCAGGCGCGGATGGCGCGCTCGCTGGGTTTGTCGTTCCAGTTGGATGAGATGGATCACAGCCGCCCGAATTGGCGGAACTCGGACATGTCGATCGAGGAGATCAAGTCGCGGGTCGAGGCCGAGGGCGGTGACGCTTCGCAGCTGCTGAGTCTTCTGGATGGTTCGTCGGCGATGGCCGCGATGGCGAACATGATGTTCGCGATGATCGAGATGATCCCCGGCGGGTCGGAGCGGGGGCGGCTGGTCATCATGCACATGCTGCCGGAGGCGGACGACCTGCTCAGCGGGGCGATGCCGGGCGGCGAGGCGCTGATGAAGGTGATCATCGAGGACCGCAATCAGCGTGTGATCGACGATCTCAAGGAGGCGCTGGCGGACGAGAGCAATGAACGCATCGCGGTGATCTACGGCGCGGGGCACATGGGCGACCTGACCGAGCGGATGGCGGACCAATTGGGCTACGCGCCGGCCGAGACGACATGGCACCCGTCGATGTCGCTGGACCTGGGCCGGGCGGGCATCTCGAAGTCCGAGCAGATGATGACGCGGATCATGATCAAGCGTCAGGTCTACCAGATGAAGAAGATGGCGAAGCCCGCCGATGCCGAGACGCCGGAGCCGGCCCCGGCCGAGCAACCCGAGGGCTGATCGGGCCTCCGCCGGCTACCAGCCCATCACATACGCGAAGATGAGCGGCGCGACGATCGTCGCGTCGGACTCAATCACGAACTTCGGCGTCGTCACATCGAGCTTGCCCCACGAGATCTTCTCGTTGGGCACCGCGCCGGAGTATGAGCCGTAGCTTGTGGTGGAGTCCGAGATCTGGCAGAAGTAGCCCCAGTACGGGACCTGCTCCTCGAGGTCCTGCAGGATCATCGGCACCACGCAGATCGGGAAGTCGCCGGCGATGCCGCCGCCGATCTGGAAGAAGCCGATGGGGGACTTGGGCGCGACCTCGCGGTACCACTTGGACGTTTCGATCATGTACTCGATGCCCGAGCGCATGACATGCGCGCCCGAGACCGAGCCGTCCATGACCCGCGCGGCGAAGATGTTGCCGAGCGTCGAGTCCTCCCAGCCGGGGACGATCATGGGCAGGTTCTTTTCGGCCGCCGCGATCAGCCACGAGTTTTTCGGGTCGGCCTGGAACTTGTCCTTGAGGACGCCCGAGCGGATCACCTGATACATGTACTCGTGGGGGAGGTAGCGCTCGCCCTTCTTGTCGGCGCGCTGCCACACGCCCATCATCGCGGCCTCGAGGCGGCGGATGGCTTCCTCTTCGGGGATGCAGGTGTCGGTGACGCGGTTCATGCCCTTCTCGGCCAGGTCCCATTCCTGCTCGGGCGTGAGGTCGCGGTAGTTGGGGATCCGCAGGTAGTGCTCGTGCGCGACGAGATTGAAGAGGTCTTCCTCGAGATTCGCGCCGGTGCAGGAGATCGCGTGGACCTTGCCCTGGCGGATCATCTCGGCGAGCGAGCGTCCGAGTTCGGCGGTGCTCATCGCCCCGGCCAGGCACACCAGCATCGAGCCGCCCGAGTCGAGGTGCTTGCGGTAGCCCTCGGCGGCGTCGACCAGCGCGGCCGCGTTGAAGTGGCGGTAGTGCTCCTGCATGAACCGGGTGATCGAACTCATGGCGTGCTCTGCTCCGTGCGGTCAATGTGCGGGTCGGCCCGGGTGGGGGTGGAAGTGTAACGCACCGATCCCTACCAACCCCGTGTGACCATCGCCCGCGCCGGAGGAAATCGGAGGGTTGGTGTTGCGCCGGGGCGGCGCGGTGCGTCCGTAAGGGTGAGCCCCCGGTTTCATGGGGGCGCGACACCCCAGGAGGAACCATCGATGAACCGAGTCTGGACGACCGCCGCCGCGTTGACGCTTACGACCGGCCTGGCGCTGAGCACGGCGACCGCCTCTCCCATGAACCGCGGCTGGGTCGATCAGGACGCGACCTGGCTCGTCCATGTCGATGTCGAGCGTCTGTTGGCGTCCGAGATGGGGCGGTTCATCGCCGACCAGATCGAGAAGGCCGAGATCGAGGAGGGCGCTGAGGCCGATGGGGTGGAGGTCAATGTCAAGATCGGGCACGGCGACGATGGCGTCGAGGTGCACCGGGAGGTTCACGGCGGGGGCGGCGGCCACTCGATCGCGATCGAGGCGGTGATGCCCGAGAGTCTGCGCGAGTTCCGCGAGAAGTTCGGGTTCGACCCGATGAGCGATGTGCTGGGGATCACCCTGTTCGGCGACGATGCTCAGGCGGGTCATCCGACCGTGATCGTCCACACGACCGCGGCGATCGACAACGCGATGAAGGAACTGGAGAAGGTGGACGGCGTCGAGATGTCGCAGTTGAACGGCGCGACGGTCGGCAGCTTTACCTTCGAAGAGGGTGAGACGCCGAAGTTTGTGGCGATCCGGCCGGAGGCCGACGGCACACGGCTGATGTTCATGGCCGAGTCGATCGATCATCTGACGAGCGTGCTTTCCCCCGGCGGCAAGAGCCGCGGCCCAGCGTGGGCTGCGCCGGGCGCGGAGTCGTTCATCTATGTCTACGCGACCAAGGACTCGCCCTTCGCCGAGGGCGCGGTGCACTCACAGATGCTCCGTGACGCCGAGTCGATCGAACTCAACATCGGCCAGCGCGGCCAGAGCATGTTCGTTGACGGCGTGCTCGATGCCGGCGCGGCCGAGGTCGCCACGAACATGGCGCAGGTCGGCAACGGGCTACTGGCCCTGGCACGGTTGGGGGCGATGCAGGGCGAGGGCATGGACGAGGAAACCAAGGTGGCGCTCGACCTCATGCAGAATCTCACGGTCCGCGCCGACGGCGCGGCCGTCCGCGTGAATGTGTCGTTTGAGGTCGCCAAGCTCATGAAACTGATCGAGTCGGAAGCCAACTGACCGATGACACGCGTCGCCTCCATGCCTGCCAACGCCGAGCCGCACCGGCCTGTGGCCCGCCCGCTTCCGGGTGCGGATCACAAGGACGGCGCGGCGTTCGGCGTGCGCGTCGGCGAAGAGGCGCTGCGGGATCAGTTCGCCCGGCTCGTCCGGCAGCACACGCCCGGCGTCGTCGCGGTGATCCGCCGGCGCGCCGCCCGCGGCGTCGACGCCGAGGATGTCGCCCAGGATGTCTTTTGCAAGGCGTGGCAGGCCATGCAGCGGGGCGAGAGCGTGCAGGACTTCCGGGCTTGGGTGCTCACCATCGCCTACCGTTCGGCGGTCTCGGCTTCCCGGCGCGTGGCCGTGCGCCGGGCGTTCCTGATGGGGCGTTTGGGCGAGGCGCCGACACCGGCTCCGTCGGCCGAGACGCCGGCGATGTGGGACCTGGCGCGTCGCGTGCTGGGGGCCGAGCAGGCCACGGCGCTCTGGCTGACGGTGGGCGAGGGGCTGACGGCCCGCCAGACCGGGCTCGTGCTCGGGAAGGATGAGGGCGCGGTGCGGATGATGGTTTCACGGGCGAGGAAGCGGCTTGCCGAAGAGGCCGTTCGGTGCAAGATTCTCTGAGTGAGCGACACGATGACATACGTCCCCAACAACTCCGAGTCCCGCCTTGACTCGCTCCTCCGCGCCGATGCGCTGGGGGAGATGTCAGGCACCGACCCGATGCTCGCCGACCGCATGATCGCCGGGCTCCGCGACGCCCGGCGGCGTCCTCCGGCGGCATGGTTCGCCGGTGCGGGGCTGTGCGTTGCGGCGGTCGTCATCGCGGCGATCTCGTGGCCCCGTGCCGATCGCCCCGAACTCATTGCCGACAACCACCCGATCACGCCCGTCGTTGAGTCTGAGAACGCTCCTGTGCTCGGCGGGCCGATCGTCACGATGATTGATACGACGGCCGACGACCTCATCGAACCGCTGCGTCGAGAGTTCCGTGTCCTGGCCGATCTCACGCGCGACTCGTGGCGCAGCATCGCGGGTTTTGCGCCGCTCGAGACCGGGCGCTAACGCGGGGCCTCGACGCAACCCCAACCCGCCAGCACGATGTTCAAATCGTCGATGTCGACGAACCCATCATCGTCGAGGTCCGCGCTTTCAAAGGGCGGGTAGGGGGTTTGCGCCCAGAACGCCAGCACGAAGTTCAGATCGCGGACATCGACTAAGCCATTGGCGGTCGCGTCGCCGGGGCAGGGCGGGGGCAGGCACGCGTCCGGGACGCCGTCATGGTCCGCGTCGGCGAGCGCGCCGGTGATCACCTCGCAGGCGTCGAGAACGCCGGAGTCATCGCAGTCGCCGAGGGCGACCGCAGCGAACGCGCGACCGACACCAGAGCCGGACCTTGGAGCGCCGATGAGCGCCACGCCGCCGGTCAGGGCGACGGCGGCGCCGAACTCGGCGCCTTGTTCGGACGCGGTGGGCGCGATGCGCGCCGCGGAGGTCCACACCCCGTTCGAGCGTGTGAAGGCGGTGACACCCCCGGCGTTCAGCGCGGTGGCGTCGTCGCGGGGCGAGCCGACCAGTACGACTCCTTGATCGATGGCGACGCTCCAGCCCGCGCGGTCGAACTCCGAGGCGGTGGCGCCGATGAGCGATCCCTGTGCCACCCACGCCTGGCCCTGCCGCTCGAAGACATAGGCCGCGCCGGAAAGCGAGCCGGCGTCGTCGCGCCCGTACGCGCCGACGACGGCGGTGTCGCTCTCGAGCGCCACCGACCATCCGAAGAGGTCGGCGGGTGCCGCGTCTTCGGCGGTGAGCTTGGCATCGAATTGCCAGACGCCACCGAGGCGCTCGTAGATATAGGCCGCGCCAGCGTCCGTCCCGTGCTCGTCGTCCGCGTAAGCGCCGATGATCATCCGGTTGCCGTCGATCGCGACGCTCGTGCCGAACCGATCGCCGGGGTCCGCGTCGGGCGGGGTCAGCGTCTGGGCGTGTATCCACGCGCCGCCCACGCGTGTGAAGATCATCACCGCGCCGGCGTCGGCCGTCGCGGTATCGCTTCCGGGCGCGGCGACGGCGAGCGTGTCCCCCGAGATCACGACCGCCGCGCCGAATCGGTCGTCGGTCGCGCCGCCGGGGGCGATGACAGTCGGATCGGCGACCCAGTGCGTGCCGTTATGCCGGAAGACACGCGCCGAACCCGAGTCGAAGGCGGCGCCGCTGTCATCGGGCGCGCCGACGGCCACCGAGACGCCGTCGGTCGCGACGGCGAGTCCGAAGTGATCGCCCGAGGTCACACCGGGCGCGGTGAGCGAGCCGTCGTAGTTCCACGCCCCGCCGAGGCGTCGATAGATGAATGCCGCGCCGGACTCGGGGCCATATCGGCCGGAGTTGGGAGCGCCGACCACGCCGATGTCACCGGCGGCGCTCGCGGCCGCGCCCGCCGAAATCGGCGCTTCGACCATCGGCGGCGACTCCACCGGCGACGCTTCGATCGCGCAGTCGCCGGCGTGCGCCGAACCGACAACGGCGAGAAGGGTCGCAAGCCCATTGATTGTTCTGGTCAACGGTCGGTTCACGGACTGGAGTATCCCCCGGGAATCGTCCCGGGCCAGCCGTCCAACTCAGATGGGCGTGGGTTCGGCGGTGAAACGAGCCCCTCGAAAGTCGCAATAATCTCCCAGATTGCCGCGCATCGCGGCCGGAGGCGCCCATGTCCCGACTCAGCGTGCTGGTCTTACTCTTCGTGTCGCTCGCCGAGCCCTCTGTGGCTTGGGCCTCGGACGACCCCGAGCCCGGCGCATTGGTCGTCGAGGCGGCGTCGCCGGCGGGCACCTGGCAGGGCGATGTGCAGGTCCCCGGGATGCAGATGCGCATCATTGTGCACATCGAGCGTGCCGATGGCGCTCTCTCTGGAACGATCTCGATTCCGGTGCAGAGCGTGTCGCGGCTGCCGCTGGACCGCGTGTCGTTCGAGGGCGGTGTCTTGAGGTTCTCGATCGCCGCCGCGGGCGCCAACTGGGAACTGTCGCTCGACGAGGCGGGGAACATCGCCGAGGGGGTGCTCAAGCAGGCGGGCATGGAGTTCCCGACGAAGGTCGAACGGTTGGCCGAGGGCCAGGACGCGGACTCGGGGCTCAAGCGCCCGCAGACGCCCGTTCCTCCGTTCCCGTACGAGACGCGCGACATCGAGTTCGCCAGCGAGGCGGACGGCGTGCGGCTCGCCGGGACCATCTGCATCCCCGAGGGCAACGGCCCGCATCCGGCGGTGGTGTTCATCACCGGCTCGGGCCCGCAGGACCGCGACGAGACGATCTTCGACCACAAGCCGTTCCTGGTGCTCGCCGATGACCTGGCGCGTCACGGAGTCGCGTCGCTGCGGTACGACGACCGGGGCGTGGGCGGTTCGCAGGGCGACCTGAGTCTGGCGACGATCGAGACATTTGTCGGTGATGTCCGGGGTGCGATGGCGGTGCTCGCCGAGACGCCCGAGATCGATAGGGCGCGCATCGGACTGATCGGTCATTCCGAGGGCGGGATCGTGGCGCCGGCGGTGGCCGCGGACAACGAAGATGTGGCGTTCATCGTGCTGCTGGCGGGGACGGGCGTGCCGGGCGAGGAGGTGCTCAGGGTGCAGCTCCGGGCCATTCTCGAGGCGTCGGGCGTGAGCGCGCCGGACATGGCCAGGCAGTTGGCGACGCAGTCGCGGACACTGGAGCTGGTGCGTGACCCCGGGCGGTCCGAGGAACTTCGCACGCTGATCCGCGCCACGGTCGCCGAGCAGATGGCCGGGCAGAGCGAGGCGATGATTGACGAGATGGCCGCGGCGCACTTCGCGTCGGTCAACAGCCCGTGGTTCCGGTCGTTCATGACGCATGATCCGCGCCCGTCGCTGCGGCGGGTGCGGTGCCCGGTGCTGGCGCTGGACGGCTCGAAGGATCTGCAGGTGCTGCCGTCGCAGAACCTCCCTCCGATCCGCGAGGCGCTGGAGGAGGCCGGCAATGGGGATGTGACGATCCGCGAACTGCCGGGGATGAATCACATGTTCCAGGAGGCCGACACCGGAGTCATGACCGAGTACGCGCAGATCGAGACGACGATGGACCCGCGCGTGATCGAGATGATCCGCGCCTGGGTCCGTGAGCGCGCCGGGCTGGCCGATTGAACCGGATCAGGCGGGCGGCATGAAGTTGACGCGGACCTGGTAGTCGCCGAGCGGCGGCAGTGTCATCGGCGGGTTCGTGGCGCGCTGGCGTCCGCCGCCGAGCAGCCAGGTCTCGACGAAGCGGATGGAGCCGGCGGCCATCCCGAAGGGCTGGCCCAGGTTCGCCGTATCGGGATGGAAGATGGTGGCGTTCTCGATGCGGCCGGCCACGATGTAGCTGTTGATGTAGTTGAACTGGTTCGAGAGGTTGTCGCCGATGGTGATGTTGCGGAGCAGCGCGCTGGGGTTGATGCCGGCGCCGGTGTCGGGCAGGCCGTTGAGATTCCCCGGCGTGCCGATGTAGATGCCGACATTTGTGAGCGACGGCGCGATGATCGTGTCCACCGTGCCAGCCGATCGGATGGACGAGTTGAGCATGCCGCCGGCCACATCGAACAGGCCGATGGTTGTCGCGATCGCGAAGGGATTGGCGGTGAAAGTGAAGAAGGAGTCCCGGACCTCGCCGCCGACGACGAACTCGTCGATGAAGTTCATCTCCGAACTCCCGGAGAAGCTCCCGCCGTTACGGAGTGTGAAGGAGCCGATGCTGGAGACATCGACATCAGCGAAGAAGTCGCCGGGAAGACCGAGCGAACCGTCGCCGGTGGCGGTGACGGTCTCGTATCGGAAGCCGAAGAGTGTGCCGCCGATCCAGTCCACAAACTGGAGCGAGCCCACCACGCCCTGGAAATTGATCTCGCTGTCGCGGACCGAGCCGAAGGTGATCGATTGGGTATCGTCGACCGAGTCCATGTTCGAGTCGGTGACGCTGCCGCGGATCACGACGACCCGGACATCGCCGTCGGCGTTGAAGTTGAAGTTCGACGCGTCGCCGGCGATGAAGAGCCGGCGCATGGCGATGTTGACCCCCTGCCCGCCGATAGTGAGGTCGGCGGAGAAGTCGCCGTCGAAGCCCTGGCCCCCGGTCACCGAGAATGTGCGGATCTCGACGGCGGTGAACGCCCCGCCGATCCACTCCGGGGTGCGGAGGGTGCGGACGGTCCCGTTGACCGTGATCTGGACTTCCTTGAGGCGACCGAGCGTGAACGAGATGGCGTCGCCGTTGATGGTCATACCCCACGCGCTGGAGGGGTCGCGGGTGACGATCTTGCCGACATCGCCGACGATCTCCCAGGTGGCCGCGAGCACCCCGCCGGCGATGGTCGCGTTGGCCAATGCCCGCGGCATGTCGTCTCCGCTCAGGTCGAGATCGGCCGAGAAGTTGCCGTCGAGCCCGGCGCTCTGATCGCCGGTGATGCGGAGTTTCTGGAGCGAGGTGGCCTCGATGAGGCCGCGGAGCGTGTCGACGACGGACCAGTCGGTGGCGCGGACCGAGGCGATGGGTGCGTCGCTGACGACGCGGGTATCGATCACCTGGCGGAAGTTGGCGACGAGGCGGTTGAGGTTGCCGGCGCCGATGCGGAGATCGGTGCCGCGGGTTTCGCCACGGACGGTGACGCGGTTGAGCCCGCCGAGGAAGAGGGCGTCGCCCGACATGTCGCCGCCGACGGTCAGTGCGTTGGAGTTGCCCACGGGGACGAAGACGGCGGTGAGGTCGGAGACGATGTTGTCGCCGTCGATGTCCGGGTCGAACTCGAGCCCGCCGGGCAGGACGAAGCCGTTGAGGTTGTAGCCGGTGATGCCGCCGCGGAGGTTGATCGACTCGATTCGAGCGTCCGAGACGATGAAGGCGAGATCGCCGGTCTGATTGCGGCGCTGGTCGGCCAGCGCGTTGAGGACGGTGGAGCCCTCGATCTGGATGCCGAAGGGGCGGTCGGGCATGCCCTCGAGCATCGTCACGCGCTGGACGGAGCGGTTCTCGCCGAACTGGACCCGGAAGAAGGGCTCGAACGCCGCGGCGGGCATCCCGTCGAGCGCGAAGACGCGCACGGTGACATTGCCCTGGTTGTTGGTGTAGGTGATGGCGTTGTCGGGGTCGAGCTGCTGGAACGCCTCTCCGGAGATATCCATCAGGATGGCGATCCGTGAGACGGTGATCACATCGTCGGTCGTGGGGACATCGTTGTTGTCCATGACGGCCTCGACATCGACGACGGGCAGTTCGTTGAATGCGCCGTTCTGGGCGCTGGCGTCGAAGGTGTCGAAGGAGGCGAGTGCCTGGAGCGTCGCGAGACTGTATGAGCCGGTGATCTCGCCGAAGACGGTGAAGCCGCCGTTCTGGTTGTCGAGGTTGCCCGAGTTGTTGCCGAGGTTGAAGAACCACTGGTTGGTCGCGGTATTGGGGCCGGAAGAGAGCTTGGCCATCGCGATGGTGCCGAACAGGTTCGAGATCCCCGGCTCGTTCTGCACGGCGGGCATCTGCGGGATCGGCGGGAACAAGTTGGCCGTCTCAAAGCCGCCGCCCTGGATGACGAAATTCTCGACCAGCCGATGGAAGAAGGTGCCGTCCCAGTCCGCGGCGTTGGCGTACGCCAGGAAATTGGCGACGGTCAGCGGCGTCTGGTTGTCGAAGAGCTCGACATCAAGGATGCCCGCGATCGTCGAGAATCGCGCGATCGGGGTCACGGCACGGCGGGTGAAGATCTCGAAGTTGCCGCCCTGCACGCCGTTGCCGGAGGTCTCGCCGGCGCCGTTGAACTCGCCGTCGAGGAACATGCCGTTCTGGCCCTGGATGATCGAGGCGTCGAGCACGAGGCGGTAGCGGGTATCGGGGGCGAGCGTGGACTCGATCCTGATCGAATTGTTCGAGTCCTCGAAGCGCACACTCTTATTGACCGCCACATCGTCGGCCGTCCCCAGCAGGCCGTCGGCGCCGGCGGTGAACATGCGCACCGAGGTGTTGTTCACGGTGCTCGAGATCAGGGCCTGATCAAGGAGGATCGTCACGAACCCGCGGTTGTCGGCGAAGACATCCGTGATGTTGGGGCAGGTGGCGCTCAGGAGCACGCGCGGCTCGAGCGGCTCGAACACCACGGGCTCGGGGCGGCGGGCACGGCGACCACTGGCAGATGAACGCTTCTTCACCTCTAAGCTCCTGTACGACCCATCGAACCCATGATGGTTCGGCCGTCCCCACGCGGATTCATCGGTGGAATGTAGCACCCCCGATGAACGCGGCCCACCCCCGCCAAAAACGAAGAAGGGCGCGTCAGCGGCCGACGCGCCCCGGAGAGTCCAACTGAATCAGAGCGCACCGCGGGTCGTGGCCGCGACGCGTTCGATCACGCGGCGTCGCGGCAGACGCCGGTCTTGCTCGCATAGCCGTTGCTGACGCCCTGGGTCACAGGAGCGCCATACACGCCGTTCGAGTAGCCGTTGCTGTAGTTCCAGGGATTGGCGACGGGGGCGAAGCCGGGGGTCGCGCCGAACTGGCCCTGAGCGTAGAAGTTCGGGGTCTGGCTCCAGGCGTTCAGGCCGACCGGGGCGTAGCCCTGGAGGCCGGTCTGGGGAGCGAAGGGGGAGAGCCCGTTGAACGAGGGAGCGCACCACGGATTGCTGTAGGCGAACTCAGGGGCGAAGCCCTGAGCGGCGAACTGCGGGGCGAAGCCCGGGGTGGCGAACTGAGGAGCGAAGCCCGGAGTGGCGAACTGCGGCGCGGCCCAATAGGAGGGGGTGTACGCGGGGCCGAAGTTCGAGGGGGCCGGGGTCTGGAAGCCGGGGGTCGCGAACCACGGGGTGGTGTTCCAAGGAGTGCTGTTCAGAGCGGGGGCGAACCCGTTCTGATAGCCCGGGGTGCAGCAGTTGGCGGCGCCGTTGGTCCAGGCCTGGGTGTTCCAGGGGGTGGAGAAGTTGGTGTAGGTGTTGTTGAAGGCAAAGGGGTTGAAACCGGCGAACTGCGTGGGGAAGTTCGTGTACTGCATGAAGCGATCTCCTGTGGAATGCCGTCTGGCGTTGAGCGCACGCACATCCGGCCGCGTCCTCAGCGGCCCTGTCGTGGCTTTGATCAATCTGTTCGAGAGGCCCGGGTCGGCACGGAGCCCGACCGGAGTGTCACACACTCACACAGGATTGATCGTCAACCTCAACGGCCGACTTTCGTGCACCCGGATGATTTCGGTGGGAAGCGCGCGATCAGCGCGGCAGCACACGGACGAATAGTTGCACAACGGTGCTGCGGTCCGCGCCCAGCGTGAAGTCCAGCGAGGCCGCCTGGAATCCCTCCGCCTCCGCCGACGCCGTGACTCGGACCGTCGCGGCCATCCACTTGGGGTCCGAGGTGTCGAGCGCGGCCACCTCGGCGGTCAGCATCGGGTTATCGGAAGCGACTTTCAGTTCTTCCTCCAGCACCGCACGCCCCGCCTTGCCCAGACGCACGACGAGTTCCACCGTCTCGCCGGGCTGCATCCGGTGAATGACCTCGAAGTCGTAGTCGGAGCGCCAGCGGCTGCTCGGAGCGTTTTCGGGCGCCTGTCCACTGCTGATGTACCGGATCGCGACCATGGGCGCGTCCGGATGATCCGTTTCGACGATGACCACGCCGGGCAACCTCCCCGCCGCGTCCTTCTTGAGGTTGTAGATGATCTGGTACGACGACCGCGGCTCGTCCGCGAGCGGGTCGAAGTCCACATACTGGGGCTTGCTCCCCTGCACCGAGGTCACCAGGAACGGCCTGCCGTCGATCGCGTCCAGCGAGAGCACGCCGGTCGGCTGCAGCAGCCCCTTGAGACCGCCGCGGTTGACCTCGACCATTTCGGTGACATTCGTGCGGACCGTCGCCTCGAATGGTCGGTCGAATCCGTCGCAGTGAACCCGGATCTTCTTGGTCAACACGCCCATGTCGCGCGTGTCCACCATGATGTCCAGCAGCGCATCCCCGCCGGGCTTGATCTCCACCACGCCGTCGGTGATGAGGGCCGTGCAGGAACAGTCCCCGGAAGTCTTCACGACGGCGATCGTCTCCTCACCGACATTCCGCAGACGAACCGTCTTCTT
>CAZSLT010000076.1:0-12964 GCA_964607595.1 uncultured Phycisphaeraceae bacterium | reverse complement strand
AATTCGACTCCCAACCCTCATCCAGTCTGAGAGTAGTTGTTAATGGTCATTCGTTCAGCGCAGCCACGATAGCTGATTGGGTTGTTGCTTGGGCCAGGCTCTATGACGAGTTGGCGAATGTCTTGGGTGTGAACGCCAGCGCGGACCCGTTGGTCCTCAAGCGAGTGGAAACAGGCAGTGCTTTCTTGGAGCTTCTTGGAGCCAAGCATGTTATTGATGCAATGGGGCGAATACTAAAATACATCGTTGCATTTGGGTACCGCAATACTACGAGAGAAGGCCAGCTCGATTTACTGGCACTCGAAAAAGAGCGCGTTCTAGATTCAATTGAATTGCGCGACGAGCTGGACAGCCGAGGCATTAATGTTAAAGAGGTAGATATTCAAATCCAGAATGCCGTGGTTTCGTTTGCGCGCAAGACGCGCGGCATAGTCGATAGCACGACTGTTCTTAAGATCAATGGTGAATCACTAGATAGAAGCCCGACCTCGTTGATGCTTCCGGACAAGGAAGGGTCAAAGTTGCTTCCGGACGACTCGAGTCGTGCTTCAAGTTCGGACTCTGAGTTCTCAGACGGCTCAGAAAGTGCGTTAGATACCTAGCTTCCCCGCCGCGGGGAAGTCCACCGTCGTCTGGTTCAGGTGGTTGAAGGTGTTGGTGTAGATGTTCAGCGCGTAGTTGGCGACGACCTCGGCGGCGTGGGCGTCGGTGTAGCCCGCGGCCTTGAAGGTGGCCAGGTCGGCGTCGGAGATCTGGCCCTTCTTTTCATGAATGCGTAGCGCGAACTTGACGAGGGCGTCAAGTTTCTTCGCATCGTTAAGGGTGCCGCGTCTGGCGCCGAGGGTGTGTGCCTCGGACAGGCCGGCGGCTTTGGCGAGGGCCGTGTGGGCGGCGAGACAGTATTCGCACTGATTGGCCTCACCGATGGCCAGCGCGACGGCCTCGCGCTCGGCGGGGGTCAGCGCGCCTTTGGCCAGGGCGGAGGAGAAGGCGAGGTAGGCGTCGAGTGCCGCGGGCGACGCGGCCATGCCCTTGAAGATGTTGAAGTGCTTGCCCTGGAGGGGCCCGTCGAAGATCTCGCGGGCGCGGCCGGTGGCGGACTTGGGGTCGATGGGGGTGAGCCGGGGCATGTCGGGTCTCCTGCTGTGTCGTTGAAGTTTGTGGTGGGTGATTCCTGGCGCTTCGCTTGCGCAAGTCTAGCGCGTCCCGCTGGACGGCGGGGTGTGCTCCGCACCGATGTGACTGATGGCGGCGCGGAGGCCCACGCATGATGAACCTCGGACGCGGACGCGGTATTCCGGTGGTTGGCACCTCCTCATTCAGCCCCTCCCCCCCGCCCCCCTCCCAGAGGGAGGGGGATGGCGAGAGGCCGCGTGATCTCGATGGCGCGTTTGATCGTGAAGGTGAATCGACCGAGCCCCATCGCACGACGCTCGTGCGGGCGGACCTGCACTGCCACACGCGGGCGAGCGACCAGCCGGTGAACAAGTGGGTGGGGTTCCTCGGCGTGCCGGAGTGCTACTCGCCGCCGGAGAAGGTGTACGAGCAGGCGCGGGCGCGTGGCATGGACTTCGTCGCGGTGACGGACCACGACACGATCGCCGGGGCGATGGAGCTCGTCGAGCGCGGGTTCGAGCGGGTGATCGTCGGGCAGGAGGTGACGACCTTCTTCCCCGAGGATGGCTGCAAACTCCATGTGCTGGTGTGGGGGCTGACGCCGGAGCGGGACGAGGACATCTCGTCGCTGGGGCTGCGCCGGGATGTGTACGACCTGGCGTCGTGGCTGCACCAGCACAACCTGGCGCACTCGCTGGCGCACCCGCTGTACTCACAGAACAACAAGCTGGCGCCGGCGCATCTCGAGAAGTGCGCGCTGCTCTTCAAGGGGTGGGAGGTGCTCAACGGCGCGCACACGGGCCGGCACCGCGCGACGATCGAGCGGTTCCTTGCGACGCTGACGCCGGGGCGGGTGCAGGCGCTGGAGCGGAGGCACGGCGTCAAGGCGCGGTGGACGCGGGTATGGCTCAAGGCGCGGACGGGCGGCTCGGACGATCACGGGCTGCTCAATGTCGGGCGGACCTGGACGGGCGTGGCGCCGGGCGAGGGCGAGGCGCTTATCGAGACGGGCGCGGAATTCCTGCGGCTGATCATGAGCGGGCGCGCGGTGGCGGGCGGAGTCGGCGGGAGCGAGAGTCTGCTGGCGCACCAACTGGCGACGGTCGCGGCTCACGGGTTCGCCGAGAAATTCCACCACAAACTGCGACCGCGGGCGCGGTACGCCAGCGCGCTGGCGCTGCGGCTGGCGGGGGTGGAGGCGCCGAAGCCCGGTGCCGCGGCGCTGGTGCTGGACACGCTGCGGTCGAGACTGGGCCGCGGGCGGAAGCGCACGGCGCCGCTGATCGTGGCGCTGCGGCGCGAGGTGGGGCCGCTGCTGGCCCGGTACGATGATCTGGCCTCGCTGTTGGAGCCGGCGGCGTGGGCGTCGGGCGCGCCGATCAGCCGGCACGAGCGGATGGCGTCGATGTTCGACGAACTGACCGGCGCGTTGACGCGCGTGCTGGCGTCGGGCGCGGCGGCGGGCGCGCGGTCGCGTGACGGCCGGGCCGTAGCGGATCACGCGCTGAGCGGGCTGCTTCTCGGCCTGGCGCAGGCCCCGTATCTGTTCTCGCTCTTCCATCAGAACAAGGAACGGGAGATGATCGACACGATGGAAGCGAGTATGGACCACGATCGTGTCGGCGGGGCGGGGGCGCGGCCGACGCGGGTGCTGCTGTTCACGGACACGCTGGGCGATGTGAACGGCGTGTCGCGGTTCATCCAGAATGTGGCGCTGCGGGCTCATGAGTCCGGGCGGGATCTGCGGGTGTTCACCTCGACGCGGTTCGAAGTGCCGCGTCAGGAGAACATCCGCAACTTTGCGCCGGTGATCGCGGGCAAGATGCCCAAGTACGAGCAGCTGGAGGCGGTGCTGCCGCCGCTGCTGCCGATGCTGCGTGCGGCGGCGGATGCGCGCCCGGATGTGATTCACCTCTCGACGCCGGGGGCGGTGGGTGTGGTGGGGTGGATCGCGGCGCGGATGCTGCGGGTGCCGGTGGTGGGGGTGTACCACACGGACTTCCCGGCGTATGTCGATCACCTGTTCGATGATGAGACTTACACAAGGGTGTGCCGCGGCGCGATGCGGATGTTCTACAAGCCCTTCTCGCGGGTCTTCACGCGGTCGGACGATTACACGGACTCGCTGGTGGACCTGGGTGTGGAGCGCGGGCGGGTGGTGCGGCTGCGTCCGGGGATCGACACGGCGCGGTTCGCCTCGACGCACAAGCGGATGGGTGTGTGGAACGACCTGGAGCGCGAGGGGCTGCGCGGGATCGCGGAGGACGCGGTGCGGGTGGTGTACTGCGGGCGGGTGAGCATCGAGAAGAATCTGCCGATGCTGACGCGGGTGTGGAAGCGGGTGAGCGCCGAGCTGAGCTCCAAGGGCGTTCGGGCGCGGCTGATCGTGGTCGGCGACGGGCCGTACCGCAAGGAGATGGAGCGGGACCTGGCGGGGACGCCGGTGTCGTTCCTCGGCTTCCGGCACGCGACGCAGTTGTCGGAGGTGTACGCGTCGAGCGATCTGTTCGTGTTCCCCAGCGACACCGACACGCTGGGGCAGGTGGTGATGGAGAGCCAGTGCGCGGGGCTGCCGGTGATCGTGAGCGACAAGGGCGGGCCCCGGGAGGTGGTGCGGGAGGGTGAGACGGGGTTCGTGATCCCGACGGAGGACGGCGGGGCGTGGACGCGGAAGATTGTGGAACTAGTGGTGGACGGCGAGCGGCGGCGGGCGATGGGCCGTGCCGCGGCCGAGTCGATGAAGGGGTTCGACATCGCCGACTCGTTCGAGCACTACTGGCGTGTGCACGAGGGCGTGCACCGCGAGGCATCGGGGCTGGGCGCGGCGACGATCACGGTCGAGCAGGGGGCGGTGCTGGCCAAGTGACGGCGCGGTCGGCGCGTCCGGGGCTCAGCGGCGTGATCTGAAGAACTCGCGGAGCAACGCGGCGGACTCCCCGGCCAGAACGCCGCGGACCGCGCGGACGCGGTGGTTGAGGCGGGGGTCTTCGAGCAGTTGGTAGAGCGAGCGGACGGCCCCGGCCTTGGGGTCGTCGGCGCCGTAGACGACGCGCCCGACGCGTGCGTTGACGATCATGCCGGCGCACATGGCGCAGGGCTCGAGCGTGACGACGAGCGTGCAGTGGTTGAGCCGCCAGTCGCCAATGGCGCGGGCGGCGTGCTGCATGGCGATGAACTCGGCGTGGCCGCCGGGGTCGGCGTCGCGCTGGCGGGTGTTGAAACCCTCGCCGAGGATGCGCCCGGTGGCGGTCTCGTAGACGACCGCGCCGACGGGGACCTCGCCGATGGCCGCGGCCTGGGCGGCGAGCGCGAGCGCGCGGCGCATCATGTCGGTGTCGATGGGCGCGGGGGAGTCGGCGTCGGCGCGGCGGACGCTGGGGCGGAGGCGCGGGTGGGCGGTGCGCAGCGAGGCGGGGCGGCGCATGGCTACTCGTCGCCCGCGTCGGGCGGCTCCTTCTCGGGCGATGCGGTGCCGAAGCGGGTGGCGACGGCGCGGGGCGGGACGAAGCGCATGAGGACGATGCCGAACTCGAAGAGGAGGTACAGGGCGGTGCTGAGCATGACCATCGACCACGGGTCCTGCGGGGTGAGCACCGCTCCGGCGATGGCGCAGCCGAAGATGGCGTGCTTGCGGTAGGGCGTGAGGTCCGAGGGCTTGAGGATGCCGACCCACGCCAGCAGGAGCATGACCAGCGGCAACTGGAAGGCGATGGCGAAGACGATCGCCATGCCGACAAAGAGCGAGACATACTCGCCGACGCGGTACATCTGCGCGATCTGGGTGCTGTCGGAGAGGGGGACGCCCATGATCTTCTGCGCGCCGGTGTGGAAGCGCACCTGCGCGAGTTGCGAGTTGATCCACGACGAGCCGGGGGGGAAGGGGCCGTCCTCGGCGAGCAGCGCGGCGGGCGGGTCGCCGTCGAGCACGGGGATCGATGGCGCGACGATGCCCTCGGGCACGGGCGCGACGCCGGGCTGCTCCTTGAGGATGCCGGCGCCGAAGAGAATGAGGAAGTAGAGCGAGACGGGCAGCAGGAAGTAGTAGAGGAAGAGCGCCGAGAGCGCCGAGAGCAGCGCCGAGAGCGGGATGAGGAAGTAGACGAACCGGCGCTCGGCGGCGTGGAGACCGGGCGCGACGAAGAGCCAGAGCTGATAGAGCATCCACGGGAACGCGACGAGGATGGCGAAGAGCAGGCCGACCTTGAGATAAGCGACAAAGGTCTCGAGCGGCCCGGTGGCGATGAGCTGGCTCGGCTGGCCGGCGCTGCGGAGGGCGTCGGTGAGCGGGCCGATCATCAGGGCGAGCATGTCGCCGCCGAGGGCCAGGCCGATGACCAGTGCGACGATCAGCCCGAGCAGGCAGAGGATCAGGCGCGAGCGGAGTTCCTCGAGGTGGTCCCCGAAGGACATGACCCGGTGGGGGTTGGCGCGTTGGCGGGCTTGGAGGATGGCCTTTGGCAAGGTTCGCGGCGTCCGGTGGGGTTGGGGGTTCAGGATAGGGGGTTGTCAGGACGGGGGCGGCGGGATCATTGCCGGAAAGTCTGCCGGACCCCCGGACCGGGCGCGTCTGTACAAGGGTGACGATGCCACGCCAGGACGAGCCATTCACGGATCTCGGCGACCCGACCAATGACGGTGGCGTCCGGGAATTGTGGCGGACACACCGGAGGTGGGTGGCCGCGGTCCTGCTGGCGCACAAACCCCGCGAGGCGGACCTTGAGGACTTGCTCCAGGAGGTGGCGATGCGGCTGGTGCGGCACGCCGACGAGGTGGAGCGGGCGGACTCGCCCCGGGCCTGGCTGCGGACGGTGGCGGTGAATGTCGCCCGGACGCATGGAAGGAAGCAGAAAGTTCGTCGTCGGGTGTGGGCGAAAGAAGCCCCGGCGATGGAGACGGTGGCGTCGGCGGGCGAAGACCCGGTGATGCTCCGCGAAGAGATCGAAGAGGGCGCGCGGGCGCTGGAACTGGCGCAGACGCTGCCCGAGCAGTACCGCGAGCCGCTGATCCTGCGGGCGGTGCGTGGGATGAGCTACCGGCAGATCGCCGACGCCATGGGCGTTCCGGTGACGACGGTGGAGACGAGGATTGTGCGGGCGCGGCGGATGCTGCGGGAGTTGATGGAGTCGCGCGCGCCACGGCGCGCGGCGGAGGTGACGATATGAACGGCGAGCATGAACGCATTCTGGAAGAGGTCCTGATCACGCGGGTGACCGACGGCGAGGCGTCGGCGCGCGACTGGGCGGAGGTCGAACGGCTCGCCGAGCGCGACCCGGCGATGTGGCGGCGTCTGGCCGAGGCGCAGCGGGCGCACGCGATCCTGAGCCGCGCCGTCGAGGACTCGATCGCGGCGTCGGAACTGGTGGAATTGCCCGCGGGCGAACCGACGGGCGTGCTGGCGACGATCGGGCGGGTGCGCGAGTACGGCGGCTGGGCACTGGCCGCGGTGCTGGCGATCGCGTTCATCGGCGTGCGTCTGGGCGGTGTTCCGGGCGGTGGCCAGCCGGGGGCCGGCGGCGTGTTTCAGGGCGGCCTGACGCCGGTGTCGATGACGCCGGAGCACGCGTGGGCGAACTACATCGACGCGGGGACGCGTTCGGGCCAGGTGCTGGGGGAGATGCCCTCGGTGCTGGTGGAGGCGCGTCCGCTCGGCGGCGACGGCACGCAGTACGAGGTGATCGTTCTCAAGCGCGTGTTCGCGAAAGAGATCGTGACGGACCCGACGGTGTTCGGCGTCCAGAGAGATGATGTCGGGCGGCCGGTGCTTGTGCCCGAGCAGCGCGGGTTCCCCGCGTCGGGCGAGCAGCCGCTGTGAGATGAGTTCGTGCTTCCGGGATGTCGGGGGCCGGGGTTGAATGTGAAAGGAGTCCCACCCATGAGGTGCATGATGAACAGTGGAATGGAACGGGTTTCGATGCTGACGGCGGGTGTGCTGCTGATGGCCGCGGGCGGTGTGGCGACGGGTTCGCCCGATGCCCCGGCACCGCCTCCCGCCGCGCCGGCGCCCCTGATCACGGTGCACGGCGATGTGATTGAGAATCGCTCGATCCGCAGCGTGATGTCGAATGCCGCGGGCGACACGGTGGAGATCAAGATCGAAGGCGTGGACGCCGAGGTGATCGTCAACGGCGCGAGCGTGGGCAAGTTCAAGACCGACGGCGACTGGACGGAGCGGTCGTTCGGGGACGGCGACGCGGCGGTGCGCATCACCAAGAAGCCGGGCGGGATGCTGCTGATCGAGCAGGACGGCTCGACGATGCAGATCGGCGGCGGGCACGGCGGCTTCGGGGGCGTGGCGGAATGGCTGGCGGCCCCGGGCGTCTTCCTGACTGAGGACGCGGTGCAGGCGTTCGGGAACGGGTTCGATGTCGCGCGGACGCTTGTCCTGCAGGGCTCGCCGTTCGAGACGCCCAAGGTCATGCTCGGCGTGACGATGGGCCCGGCCTCGCCGGATCAGGCGATGGAGTTCGGGTTCGACCCCGCCAAGGCGACGGTGATCGGCTCGGTGATCGACGGGCTTCCCGCGGCCAACGCGGGGCTCCGGCCCGGCGACATCGTGGTCGGCATTGGCGACAGCGACGAGGCGGGCGAGAAGTCGATCCGCGAGCAGTTGTCGGTCATGGAGCCGGGCGATGTGCTGACGCTCAAGATCATCCGCGGCGGCGAGGTGACCGCTGCGGGCGTGAAGCTTGAGGCGTACGACGCGGCTCGGCTCGGCGTGCAGGACATGTTCCAGGTCCAGATCGAGCTCGACGATCCCGAGTTTGAGGCGCTGCGGGCCCGGCAGAGCGAAGTGAAGAAGCGGCTCGTCGAGTCGATGAATCAGGCGCAGAGCGCCCAGAGCCAGCGGGCCCGCGATCGTGCCAACGCCGAGGCGCAGAAGCTGAACGCCGAGTTGCAGGATGTGACCGCGCAGATCGCCAAGCGCATGGCGATGCAGAACACCGCCCGGATCATGAACAACACCGACGGTGCGCAGATCGCCCGGCAATGGTTGGGGGATCAGGAGGGGAATGTCTTTGTGATCCCGCAGCAGGGGGCCGAGTTGCAGTGGCAGCGGGGGGCCGACGGGGCGATGGCCGAGCAACTCCGCCGGTCCGAGGAACTGCTCCAGCAGCGGGACGCCCGCATCCAGGAGCTCGAGGGCCGTCTCGACGAGATGACCCGGAAACTGGACCGTCTGGAAGCGATTCTCCAGGAACTCAAGGACCGCTAGCGCGTCCAATCGGCACCGGCGCGTCTCCTTGCGCCCGAGTTTCATCACCGGCCGCCGTCTCCCGGGGGGATGGCGGCCGGTTTGTCGTTTGACTCGCCGGATGGCGCGTTAGTGTGTGCTTCCTGAGCAGGGAGGCCGGCGATGCGAACGCGATGGATGGCGGCGGGGTTGACGGCTTTGGCGTGGTGCGTCGCCGGCGCGGGCGCGCAGGACCTGACGGTGCTCGTCGATCTTTCAGAGGTGCACCGCAAGCTCATCCGCTCGTACACGACGATTCACGAGGCCGCGCCGGGCGGGATGGTGGTGTGGTACCCGAAGTTCGTCCCTGGCAATCACGCGGCGTCGGGGCCGATCCGCAATGTCGCGGGGTTCACGGCGCGGGACGAGGCGGGCCGGGTGCTGGAGTGGCGGCGGGATCCGATGGAGCCGTGCCGCGTCACGGTGCAGACGCCCGCGGGCCATTCGGGCGCGGTGATCATCGAGACGGTGTACATCGCGTCGCAGCCGTGGCACATGAGCCGTTCGAGCGACTCGTACGGGTTCGCGGATTTCGGCGCGATCAACTGGAACACGCTGGTGTGGTACCCCGAGGGCGCGGACTGCACGGAGCTGACCGTCGAGGCGCATGTCGAGAGCGTGCGGTTCAAGCGGTACGGCTGCTCGCTGCCGGGGCACACCGAGCGGTCGTGGGATGTGCCGGGGCTGACCTGGACGGGGCCGCTGACGCAGCTGATCGACTCGCCGGTGATGTTCGGTGAGCATCTGACGCGGACGGCGATCCCGCTGCCGGACCGGTGGCCGGAGCATGTGTTCTGGTTGAATGCCGCGAGCGCG
The DNA here is from genome assembly GCA_964607595.1 of uncultured Phycisphaeraceae bacterium. Lineage (GTDB taxonomy): Bacteria > Planctomycetota > Phycisphaerae > Phycisphaerales > UBA1924 > JACKHC01. Next base: position 3,801 of record CAZSLT010000076.1, on the reverse strand, counting down.
AAGAACGCGGAACTGCCGGCATGGATGGTCGAGCGGATGCGGCGGATGGCGCACGAGGCGGCGCTGATCTTCGGGAAGTTCCCGCGGAGTGAGTACCACTTCCTGTGCATGGCGGACGACTCGCTGGATTTCGGACTCGAGCACGCCGACTGCACCTTCATCAGCGCGGACACGGACGCGTTCGGCGGGCGGGAGGAGCCGGGGGAGGGATCGATCGAGGGGGGGATGCGGCACCTGACGGTGATCCCGCACGAGTACATCCACGCGTGGTGCGGCAAGCTCCGCGCGCCCGAGGGGTTGATCCATGCCGATTACCACACGCCCGTGGACGGCTCGCTGCTGTGGGTGTACGAGGGGCTGACGACCTACTACACGCAGGTGCTCGCGGCCCGCGCGGGGATGATCACCGAAGAGGAGTTCAAGCAGTGGGTGCTGGACCGCGTGGTGCTGTTCTCGCGCCAGAAGGGCCGGCACTGGCGGAGCGTGCTGGACACCGCGATGGATGTGGAGCATGTGCGGGCGCGGTCGGAGCACTGGGGCGATCTGCGGCGGGGCGCGGATTACTACTCGAATGCCGCGCTCTTCTGGCTGGAGGCCGATGCGCTCATCCGCGCCGACACGAAGGGCGAGCGGTCGCTCGACGACTTCTGCCGGGCGTTCTTTGGTGTTGAAGCATTGCCCGTCGGGAAGCAGGCGACCTACACGCGCGGGGATGTCGTGCGCACGCTCGGCGAGATCGACGGCCAGCGCGACTGGGAGGCGCTCATCCGCGAGCGGATCGAGACGCCGGACGCGGACCTCTCCTTCGGACCGATGCTGGCGACGCTGGGGCTGCGTGTGGGCGCGGCGGACGAGCCCAGCGCGATCTGGCAGAAGTTCCACAAAGAGTCGGGGGCCGGTGCGGATCGGCGGCACTCCATCGGCGTGTCCATCAACGATCAGGGCGAGATCACGGGCGTCGTGCCGGGATCCGCGGCCGACAGCGCGGGGCTGGGCCCGGGCATGCGGATCCTCGCGGTGGACGGGTGGGTGTACTCGAAGGAGCGGCTGGACGAGGCGATCGCCGAACGACGGGCGCTTGAGTTGAGCGTCGCGTGGGGCGAGCGGGTAAACACCGCCACGATCGAATACACGGGCGGCCCGGCGTGGCCGGTGTGGGAACTCCTCAAGGGGCGGAACGATGTGCTGGGCGCGATCGCGCGGGCGAGGGTAGGGGAGGAGTAAACAGAGCAGCAAGCGCCAGCGAGCGGACAGCACAGTGTTTTTGTAGCGTCTTCGATGTCCGCTCGGTTCCCCTCGCGGCTCTAAATGGCCGCTTTCGCGTCCTTCTCAAACAGCGTCCCGGTCGCGACGCCTGAGATGTTCCGTTCGTGATCGAGGAGCCACTGTTTGTTGCGGAGGCCGCCGCCGTAGCCGCGGAGCGCGCCGGTGGACTCGATGACGCGGTGACAGGGGATGATGATGGCGATGCGGTTGCGTCCGTTGGCCGCGCCGACGGCGCGCTGGGCGCCGGGGGAGCCGACGCGGCCTGCGAGTTCGCCGTAGGAGATGGTCGTGCCGCAGGGGATTCGGAGGAGCTCGGCCCAGACGCGCTGCTGGAAGGGCGTGCCGGGGGTAAGCAGAGGGAGATCGAAGTCGGTGCGCGCGCCGGCGAAGTATTGGGCGAGCTGCGACTCGGTCTCGTCGAGGACGGGGCAGGGCGACGAGGCGGTCTCCGGGCGCGCCTCGACGCCGAGCGGGGTTTCCAGATCGCTCATCGAACGCGGCAGGGCGGGGCGCGAGGCGAACTCCAGCAGGCACAGGGCGGCGCGGGCGGTGTCGGGGTCCGTGGTCGAGCCCGCGAGCATGGGGCCCAGGGGGGTGTCGATCGTGCGCACGAGGAGTGTGGCGGCCATGGGCGGATTGTAGGGCGAATTGGGCCGAGAACGGTGATTTCTGGGTTCTTATCGGCCGATGTCGTAGAATGGTTCTCCCCCCCGCCCCCCGTTTCCCCGCATGCCGATCCGGAAGGAGCCGACTTCTCATGGCCCACAACCCGTTCAACAGCCGGCGCACGCTCAAGACCAAGCACGGCTCGTACACCTACTTCGCGCTTGAGGCCCTAGGACCGAAGATCGACAAGCTTCCTTATTCGATCCGGGTGCTTCTCGAGGCGATGCTGCGGAATGTGGATGGGTTCGTGGTGACCGAGAAGGATGTGCGGGCGCTGGCGGACTGGAACGCCAAGAAGGTGGCGCAGGTCGAGCTGCCCTTCATGCCGGGGCGGGTGGTGTTGCAGGACTTCACGGGCGTGCCGTGCGTGGTCGATCTGGCCGCGATGCGGGACGCGACGAAATCGCTGGGCGGCGACCCCTCGGCGATCAATCCGCTCGTGCCGTGCGATCTGGTGATCGACCACTCGGTGCAGGTGGACGACTTTGCGACGCGGGTGGCGCTGACGATCAACGCGCAGCGGGAGTTCGAGCGGAACAACGAGCGGTACCAGTTCCTCAAGTGGGGCCAGCAGTCGCTGAGCAACTTCAGCGTGGTGCCGCCGGCGACGGGGATCGTGCACCAGGTGAATCTTGAATACCTGGCGCGGGCGGTGATGACGCGGACGCCGGTTGAGGGCGAGGGGGCCGACCCCATCGCGTACCCGGACTCCTGCGTCGGCACGGACAGCCACACCACGATGATCAACGGGCTGGGCGTGCTGGGCTGGGGCGTCGGTGGCATCGAGGCCGAGGCGGTGATGCTCGGCCAGCCGGTGTTCATGCTCACGCCGGAGGTGGTGGGCTTCAAGCTCAAAGGCAGACTGCCCGAGGGCTCGACGGCGACCGACCTCGTGCTGACGGTGACGCAGATGCTGCGCCAGTTCGGCGTGGTCGAGAAGTTCGTGGAGTTCTTCGGGCCGGGCGTCGCGGCGTTGTCGCTGCCCGACCGCGCCACGATCGCCAACATGGCGCCGGAGTACGGCGCGACCTGCGGCTTCTTCCCGGTGGACACGGTGACGCTCGATTACTTGCGTCTCTCGGCGCGGTCGGAGGCGCAGATCGCGCTCGTCGAGGCGTACTGCAAGGCCAACAAGTTCTTCTGGACGCCCGAGGCGCCCGAGCCGGAGTACACGGCGGTGCTCGAGCTGGACCTCTCGACGGTGCAGCCGTCATTGGCCGGTCCGAAGCGCCCGCAGGATCGGATCGAGCTGCGCGCCATGAAGGGCGCCTGGCACAAGGACCTGGCCGACACTTTCAAGAAGACGATGCCGGACGAGGGGATCAACCTCAACTCGTTCGTCGGCGAGGGCGGCGAGACGGCCGGCAAGCAGGTGAACCCTGACGAGGCGGAGATCATGAAGAAGTCCGGGTGCGTGCGCGTCCGGCTGAGCGCCGAGAGCCACCCCGAGCACATGGGGCAGGAGGTCCGCCTCAAACACGGGTCGGTGGTGATCGCGGCCATCACCTCGTGCACGAACACGAGCAACCCGGATGTGATGATCGCCGCGGGCCTGGTGGCGCGCAAGGCGCGGGCGCTGGGGCTGACGCGCAAGCCGTGGGTCAAGACCTCGCTGGCGCCGGGCTCGAAGGTGGTGACGGAATACTTCGATAAGGCGAATCTGAGCGCGGACCTCGATGCGCTGGGATTCCACACGGTGGGCTACGGCTGCACGACCTGCATCGGCAACTCCGGGCCGCTGCCGGCGGAGATCGAGGCGGGGGTGAAGGCGGGCGATCTGGTGGTGGCGAGCGTGCTGTCGGGCAACCGCAACTTCGAGGGTCGCGTCCACCCGGCGGTGCGGGCGAACTACCTGGCGTCGCCGCCGCT
>CAZSLT010000075.1:0-13063 GCA_964607595.1 uncultured Phycisphaeraceae bacterium | reverse complement strand
AGACCGTGTCGACCTATTATTGCGAGAAGCTCCGGCGCTATTTGGATCTCGGCAGTAGCGGAATGAACCCCCTCTGATCCGCCGCCCGCTTCAATGACACGATCACGCCGAGCCCGCGCAGGATGACAAGCCGGACTCAACAGAATCTCCCTGACTACACCCCCGCCATCCCCCGAATCAACTTCTCCACCCCCGCCGGCACGGGCATCACACCCAGTCGCGGCTCACGCAGCAGCGCGAACCCGCTCGCGCCGTGCGAGAACCGCTCGTCCCCCTTCATCATCTCCAGCGTCACCGGCGTCGCCGCCTTCTTCCTGGGCGCGATCTCGAACAGCGGCGCCTTCATCTCGCCTTTGGCCGTTTCGCCGGGGTCGGCCGGATCCGGATACGCGCCCTTGACGACCGTCGCGACGCCGACGACGGCCTTCTCCTTGCCGGTGTGGTAGATGAACACCTCATCGCCCTTGCGGATCGCGCGCATGTGCGCGCGTGCCGCGGGATTGGTGACGCCCGTCCACACGGTGCGCTTCTCGCGCACGAGGTCGTCGTAGGAATAGTCGTCGGGCTCGGTCTTGATGAGATAGGTCGTCATATCGTCTCATTCTGACTGGGGCCTTATGGCCCGTCGAGCCAGTAGCGCCACGACAGCGGGATCGAACTCGAGGAGTACGAGCGTCCGCACTCCGGGCACTTGCCCGCGTCCTGCCGCCCGCCCAGGTCGTACGAGCACTGCGGGCACACCTGCCCCCACGAGCCGATGACGCGGCGCTTGAGGCGCGTTCGCGCCCGCCAGTACGCCGCGCCGGCGCCGAAGATGAGCAACACGGACGCGGCGGCGCACGACAGCGCCGCGACGCCGAACACGAAGCGGTGATCCCGGTTCTGCACGAGCAGCAGCCCGATGACGATCGGCGCGGCCAGCACGCCGAAGTACCAGACCGGCAGCATCACACGCAGGCCGCGCAGGAACCGAGCCGCGGGGGACATCCACAGGAACGCCGTGCACAGCACGCCGACCGCCAGCAGCGTGCCGGTGATCGCCAGCCCGGAGTACGCGGCCGCCATCGCCGCCTCGTTGTCCGAGCGGATCACATTCCGCCAGTCCAGCATCCCGATGGTCATCAGCGAGATGTAGACGGCCGATATCGCGACCGCGGCAAGGACCGTCAGGTGGCGCACACCCGATGATGTGCGCCAGATCAGGATCGCGATGTCACGGTGCCCCATCGTTTTCATCCGAACCGGATCCCCTGCGCCAAGGGCAGATCGGCGCCGTAGTTGATCGTGCAGGTCTGCCGGCGCATGTACGCCTTCCAGGAGTCCGAGCCGGACTCGCGTCCGCCGCCGGTGTCCTTCTCGCCGCCGAATGCGCCGCCGATCTCGGCGCCGCTGGTGCCGAGGTTCACATTCGCGATGCCGCAGTCCGACCCGCCGGGCGACAGGAACTTCTCCGCCGCGCGGACCGAGTCGGTGAAGATCGCCGAGCTCAGCCCCTGGTCCACGCCGTTCTGGAGTGCCAGTGCCTCGTCGAGCGTGTCCACCTCGAAGACATAGAGGATCGGCGCGAAGGTCTCCTCGCACGCGATCCGCGGCGTCTGGCCCTTGGGCACGCGGATGATCGTCGGTTCGACGAAGCTGCCCGCGTCTCGGGATCGTCGCTCGATGCCCTCCACGCCGCCGACCAGCACCTGGCATCCCTCGCCGATCGCGGCCTCGATCGCCAGCCGCATCTGCTCCACCGCGCCCTTGTTGATGAGCGGGCCCATGAGCATGCCGGGCTTCAGCGGATCGCCGATCGTCACCGTCTTGTAGGCGCTGACAAGTCTCGGCACGATCGCGGCGGCGCTCCCGCCGACGCAAATCAAACGGCGCGTGCTCGTGCAGCGCTGGCCCGCGGTGCCCACCGCGCCGAACACGACCGCCCGCATCGCCAGTTCCATGTCCGCGTCGGGCATGAGCGTGATCGCGTTGTTGCCGCCGAGCTCGAGCAGGCACCGGCCGAGCCGTGCCGCGACCTTCTGCCCGACGATCCGGCCCATGCGGCACGAACCCGTCGCGCTGATCAGCGGCAGGCGGCGGTCGTCCGTCATCGCCTCGCCGATCTCCGCGCCCTTGCCGATCACCAGCGCGAAGAGGTCCTCGGGCTTCACCCCGCCCGTCGGCTTGAAGAGGTCCTGCTCGCACATGACGCCGTGGGCGACGCGGGTCGCGGCCACCGCGGTCAGCGGGGTGATCAGACTCGGCTTCCATACCACCGCGTCCCCGCACACCGCCGCGAGCATGGCGTTCCACGCCCACACCGCGATGGGGAAATTGAACGCGGTGATGACGCCGATCGTCCCCAGCGGGTGCCACTGCTCCATCATGCGGTGGTCGCGCCGTTCGCTGGGCAGGGTCGGCCCGCCGACCTGGCGCGACAGACCCACCGCGAAGTCGGCGATGTCGATGCACTCCTGGACCTCGCCGTCGCCCTCGGGCTTGATCTTGCCCATCTCGAGCGTGACGAGTGAACCCAGGGCGTCCTTGTGCTCGCGGAACGCGTTGCCGATCCGGCGGACGATCTCGCCCCGCAGCGGCGCGGGCACCTGCCGCCACTGGCGCTGGGCGGCTTCGGCGCGTTCCACGGCGCCCTCATAGTCGCGCCGGGTGTCCAGCCGGACGGCCGCGATGGGCTGTCCGGTCGCCGGGTTCTCGCTGATCACCGCGCCGTCGGTGGGCGACCCGGCACGGACCACGCGGGGGTCGGAAAGCAACCCGAGCCGATCGAGAATCTGCTGCGCATTCATCATCGGCCCATCATACGGGCCTCGGCGCGCGCCCCGTCGGGCCCGCCTCCTCCGCCGGGCTCGGACGGGGCGCGCGACCGATTACGCCGCCACGCCCCGCGTTCCCGCGCCGCTCCGAACCAGCGCGGGAATGACCATCGAAGAAAGCGATGCGTCGTGCGCCAGGCCCATCGACTCCGCCTGCTCCCGGCGCTCCGACATCCACCACGCCTCGCCGGCGCGGGCCCGCCCGCAGAGCGCCCAGAGCAGAATCGCCAGGTCCTGACGGTCAGTCCCGGAGCGCCCGTCCATCGTCCGCGTGATCAGGGCGTGCATCGCGGCATCCGACGCCGCGGTCACCCGACACAGTTCTTCGCGCTCGGCGCCCCCGCCCGCTTCTAGTTGTTCCTCGTAGGCCCGGAGCCCCGCGGCGGCGCACGCCGTGGCCGCGATCGACCCGAACCAACCGTCATCCCCCTGAAGACCCATGAGCATCGTCGCGATCGACGACCCTTCGTCGCCGGGGAGGTAGGTCAGTTCGACGACGCGGCAGAGGGCCAGGCCCATCGCCGCACCGCCCGCGCTGTCCACCGGTCCGTCCGACCCATTGGCCAATCGCATCCGCACACCGAGAGGCACCGGCCGGCCGTTGCCCAGCACCGCCCCGAGAAGCCCGTCCCACTCGCCCCGTTGAGCCAACCCGTTCAGTCGCTGCGCGGTCATCATGGCCAACCTCCATCCGTGTGTATGAGGACAATGTTCGGATGGAGTATGTACGGGTATGGGTCTCCCGTCAAGGGGTCGCGGAGGATTTTGTTAGGTGATTTCTCGCGCCCGTCACGGGGCCGGATCGCCGACCGGCCGGGGGGCGGACTCCGACAGCCCCGGCGACGCTTCCGGTGTTCGCAGGGCCCGTTCGCCGTTGATCTTCAACCGCACGATCACGATGTAGACCGCCACCACCGCCACCACCCAGAGGAGGATGAAGCCGCGGCCGATCCACTTGCTCCCCTTCGTGCCGCGCCGGGGCGGGAGAACGGGGCGAGTCGGCGGGGGCGTGCTGTCGGTGCGGTCATCCATGGTGCAAGGGTAGTCGGCGGGTGGAACCGGGTCGATCGACTTAGACTCACGCGCATGACGCCGCGCGACGCCGCGATCCGAATCATCCGAACGCTCCGCGACGCCGGCCACGAGGCCTTGCTTGCCGGGGGGTGCGTGCGCGACGAGCTCCTGGGGCTCCACCCGAAGGATTACGACATCGCTACCGACGCGACGCCGGACCGGGTGATGGAGCTCTTCCCGCGCGCCAAGGAGCAGGGCAAGTCGTTCGCCGTCGTGCAGGTCCGTGTCGGTGGTGGGGGGCGGGGCGGGATCGGCGTCGAGGTCGCCACCTTCCGCGCCGAGCACGGCTATTCCGACCGTCGCCGGCCCGATCGAGTCACCTTCACCGACGCCAGGGCTGACGCCCAGCGCCGCGACTTCACCATCAACGCCCTGTTCATCGACCCGCTGGATACCCGCGAGCGTCCCCAGGGCCGCGTCTTGGACTATGTCGCCGGGCTGGGGGACCTGAAATCCCGGCTGATTCGGGCTGTCGGCGAGCCCGACGAGCGTTTCCGCGAGGACGACCTCCGAGCCCTGCGCGCCGTCCGATTCGCGGCCCGTCTCGGTTTCGAGATCGAGCCCCGCACCGCCGAGGCCATCCGACGGCACGCCGGCGAACTCGTCGGCGTCAGCCGCGAACGCATCGGGGATGAACTCCGGCGGATGCTGTCCCACTCCAGCCGTCATGCCGCCGCCCGTCTCATGCACCAGCTCTGCCTCGACGGGCCGTCGCTCAACGAGACCTGTCAGGGCGATCGGGCGCTGCCGATGCTGGCCTCGCTCGATGCGGGCGCGGAGTTCGCCGAGGCGCTGGCCGCGTGGATGCTCGACCGCGCCGGCGAGGGCGCGGCGCCGGCCTCCGGTCTGGCCGTGGCGGACGCGGCGACCCGAACCATGTCTCGCTGGCGATCGGCGCTGTGCCTCTCCAACAAGGAGCGCGACGACGCGGCCTCGATCCTCGACACCATCGTCCGCATCGAGCAGGACTGGGCGCGATGGGGGGATGCCCCGCACGGCGGGGTGGCCCGGCGCAAGCGGTTGGCGGCGAGAATCGCGTTCACCCCGGCGCTGGCGATGGTCGCGGGCAGGGACGCGGGTCTCGGCGCGTCGGTCGCGGCGGATGTCCGCGCCTTGGCGGCGTCGCCGGGGGGGATCGCTCCGGAGCCATTCATCACGGGAGACGACCTGATCGCCGCGGGTCTGCAGCCCGGCCCCCGGTTCGGGGCGTGGCTGGAGGAGGCGTACGACGCCCAGCTCGAGGGTCGGGTGCCGGATGCCGCAGGGGCGTTGGATCTGGTCAAATCCCTCGCCTTGAGCAGGGAATAACAACTTCCGGACAGGAAATCACCCATCCGGGGGTTGTCCCGCAACCCATATACTCCACAATCGAACAATAGAGGGGCCGGGGTGGTTCTCTAGATGGGGATGATGCGCGCCGCACGCCCCGTCGAAGTGGGTGGCGTCGATCTCGCAAGGAGTATGTCCATGGCCAGGCGTTGGCTTCTCGGTTCCCTGATGCTTTCACTGGCGATGCTGACGCCGCTGGTTGTGCCCGCGCCGCGTGCGTGGGCCGGCGATGATGCGCCCGCCGCGGCCCCTGTCGACGACAAGTTCGTCGAGCTGGTGCTGGCCGACGGGCGGGTCATCAAGGCCGAACTCATCTCGGAGTCCGCGACCGAATACCGCGTGCTCGCCCACCTCATGGAGGGCTTCCCCGCGGTCGAGACGACCTTCCGCAAGTCGAATGTGAAGGAGATCCGCCGCGGCGTGGCGATCGCCGGCGCCTCGACTCCGACGACCAAGCCCGAGACCGCCAAGCCGGGCGACTCCAAGCCCGCCGCCACGCCGGACCCGAAGTCCGCCGAGGGCGCGGCCAAGATCATCCTGACCCGGGTCGATGGCGATGTCGGCTTTGATTTCTCGCCGACGCCCCTGACCAAGTTCTTCGAGCTCGTGGACGAGGAGTTCAACGACATCGGCCCCGATGGCCATGTCGTCTCCGAGCACCGCAAGGACCACATCGTGGTCTTCCGATTCAACACGCAGACCGATGTCCGCCAGGGCCTGACCGGCATGTTCTCCATCATGGACCTGAAGAACATCCTTGACGAGGAGATCAACAAGGGCCGGCGCATCGTATTCTGGGTCGAGAAGGGTCTCAACGGCGCGGCCATCCTCCCGATGATGAGCCCGGAAATCTACTTCACCGACCGCGGCGTCCTGTATGTCACCGACGACATGGAAGACTTCTCCTTCGGCGACCCCGTCGTCCGCGAGAAGCAGATCTCGCTCCGCGTCGTCCACGCCCAGGGCTTCCCGATCCGCGGCGGGTACACCGAGGTCGGCCCCCCGCTCATCCTGGCGATGGTCCGGCGCACCTACGAGTTCTGGTACAAGAAAGTCGGCGACAAGGTCTACGCGACCAACAACACGCCGCCCGCCGACGAGATCGATCAGTGGATCCAGCTCTCCGACAACGGCACGGGCGACAACAAGGACGACGCCGACGACATCACCACCGTCTTCGGCAACGACCGCGTCTGGCTCGACGCCGAGCGCGCCTACGAACTGGGAATCTCCAAGGGCGTCGCCAACTCGCTCGATGACATCGCCTTCCATCTCGGCGTCGGCCGCCACTACCAGCAGGTCCTCAAGGACGGCGGCGAGGACATCTTCCGACGCTGGCGCGGCGAGCTCGAGCGCTCCCTGGCGCAGATCGCCACCGGGCAGGACGGCCGCCCGCGCGGCGAGCTCTGGCGCGAGTTCGATAAGGCCGACGAGCTCGGCACCGCCGCCGCGGTCCTGGGCAAGCGGAAGAACACGCTCGAGAAGATCGTCGCCCAGCTCCGCAAGTACAAGGAAGTCTTCGACCCCGATGGGCAGCAGATCGCCCAGTGGAATGTGCAGATCGAACTCCTCAAGCAGCAGATCCGCCAGGCGAACAGCCAGGCGAACAACTGATCACCCGCCCGGCGGCGCCGGGCTCACGAACGAATGATGAGGCACGCCATGCGAAACACACTGACCCGACTCCTCCGCTTCATGAGCGTCCCCCTGGCGCTCGCGCTGGCGACGCTCGTCGCCACCCCCGCGATGGCCGACAAGATCGTCACCAAGGACGGCACGGTCTACGAGGGCGAGATCGAGAAGGAAAACGACGCCTTTATCATCATCCGGATCAAGGATGGTGACAAAAAGGTTCTCTTCGCCTCGGATATCTCCAGCATCGAGCGCGACGAGCCCGCCGCCGAGACGCCCGCCAAGCCGGCGACCGAGACCAAGCCGGTCGCGGCCGCCGCGAAGAATGTCCCCGCGGAGCCCTCCGCCAAGAAGGCCGCCCCCGGCGCGACGAAGATCGCCTTCGTCACTCTCGGCGACCTTCGGGGCAGCAAGGACATGGTCGGGCCGTATCTCAACCGCGATGCGCTCATGGAATCCGTCCGCATCCTCGACAAGCTCCCCGATGACCAGCGCCCCGACATCCTCGTCCTGTGGATCGACTCCGGCGGCGGCGCGCTCAACGAACTCGAGAAGCTCGTCCCGACCATCCATCACGAGATCAAGCCCAAGTTCCGCACCGTCGCGTGGATCCGCTCGGCCATCTCCGCCGCCGCGATGACCGCGTGGGCGTGCGACGAGATCTACATGATGACCAACGCCCCCATCGGCGCCTGCACGGGCTTCTACGGGGCCTCGGGCATCGCGATGGCCGGCAAGGAGCTCGCCCAGGCCCTCTTCCTCATGGAGGATGTCTCCCGCTGGGGCAACCACGAGCCGCTGGTCATGCGGGCCATGCAGATCTGCGAGCCGCAGTTCCCCCGCAACAACCTCACCGCCGACATCGACGCCGACGGCAATGTCACCTGGTACGACGGCGACGACGGCGAGTTCCTCGTCTGCCCCAAGGACAAGATCCTCACGCTCAACTCGATCGACGCCGTGAAGTTCAAGGTCGCCCGCGGCATCGCCGACGAGAAGGACGAACTCGCCAAGCTCATGGGCTGCACCGAGTGGGTCGAGGTCGGTCAGGAGGCCGACGCCTACCAGGTCCGATTCCGCGACAACTACAAGCTCGCCGAAACCAAAATGTACGAGCTGATGCAGAAGATCAACATCGCCCTGCAGTACGCCGGCGGCGCCGGCACCGAGCAGGAGCGCAACGCCCAGGTCGGCCGCGCCCTGAACTTCCTCCGCGAGATGCGCGGCATGGCCCGCCGCTCGCCCTCCCTCGGCGAGTACGACCGCTTCAATGAGCAGTGGTTCCGCGATATGGAAGAGCAGATCAAGCAGGCCCGCGGCAACAACGGCTGAGCCGCTCATTCTCGATGCATTCTCACGACGCCCGGCCCCGCGCCGGGCGTTTTTTCTTGCGCCGGACCTCTCTCGCCCTATGATGCCCCGTCCACCGAGCCATCGGACGACCCGGCCACGCCGCCGACCCCTCATCGCCGCAGGAGACGCGAATTCATGACCCCCGCGCCGCACCGCGACCGCCACGCCGAGGCCCACGCCCCGGTCTCGTCCTTCGTCCCCGCCAAGCTCGACGCCACGAAGTGGGCGAACATCGAGCCGCTCTACCGCGCCCTGCTCGCCCGACCCGTCGCCACCACCGGCGATCTGGAGCAGTGGCTGCTGGATCGCTCGGAACTCGATGCCGCGGCCTCCGAGAGCCGCGCCAACCTCTACATCAATATGACCTGCCACACGGACGATGAGTCGATCCAGAAGGCGTGGTCCGCCTACCTCGACGAAGTGCCGCCCAAGCTCAAGCCGGTGACCTTCGACCTGAACAACCGGCAGGCGGAGTTGTTCGCGTCGATTTCGATGGACCCGGAGCGCTACGAGGTGCTGCAGCGGAACACGGCGCTGGCCGTCGAGCTGTTCCGGCCCGAGAATGTGCCGCTGGAGACCGAGCTCTCGAAGCTGGACACGAAGTACGAGCAGTTGTGCGGCGAGATGACCGTGCACTTCCGCGGCCAGGACCGCACGCTGCCGCAGATGGGCCGCTTCCAGCAGGACCCCGACCGGGCGACCCGCGAGGAGTCGTGGCGGGTCGTCTGGGACCGCCGCCTCAAGGACAAGGACGCGATCTCGGACATCTACGACAAGCAGATCGCCATCCGTCATCAGATCGCGCTCAACGCCGGCTTCGCGAATCACCGCGACTACAAGCACCGCGCGGCGCGCCGGTTCGACTACACCCCGGAGGATTGCTTCGCGTTCCACGAGGCGATCGAGCTGCACTGCGTGCCCTTCATGCGCCGGCTCGACGAACGCCGCCAGAAGAATCTGGCGCTCGATGCGCTGCGCCCGTGGGACCTGGCCGTCGATGAGAAGTCCCGCGCCTCGCTGCGCCCGTTCGACGGTGGGCAGCAGCTCATCGAGCGGACGCGGGCCGTGTTCCGCGATCTGGACCCGGAGCTGGCCCGGCTCTTCGACTCGCTCGGCGACGACGGCACGCCCGGCCCCTGCTTCGACCTCGAAAGCCGCAAGGGCAAGGCGTTCGGCGGATACCAGTACATGCGGGACCGCTCGCGCGTGCCGTTCATCTTCATGAACGCCGCGGGCCTGCACCGCGATGTCGAGACGATGGTCCACGAGGCCGGGCACGCGTTCCACTCGTTCCTGTGCGCGCACGAACCGCTGATCGACCTGCGCGACTACCCGACGGAGTTCGCCGAGGTGGCGTCGATGAGCATGGAACTGCTCACCATGCCGCAGTGGGGGGCCTACTACCCCGACAAGACCGACCTGGCCCGCGCCCGGCGCGAGCAGCTCGAGGGGTCGCTGGCGCTGCTGCCGTGGATCGCGACGATCGATGCCTTCCAGCACTGGGTGTACCTGAACCCGAACCACTCCCGCGCCGAGCGCACGGCGCAGTGGCTGGCGCTCGATGAGCGCTTCGGCCACGCCGTGTCGTGGGACGGTCTGGAAGAGGAGCGCGCCTACCAGTGGCAGCGCCAGGGTCACCTCTTCGGCCACGCGTTCTATTACATCGAGTACGGCATCGCCCAGCTCGGCGCGTTGGGCATCTGGCTCCACGCCCTGGAACGCGGCCCCGCAGAGGCGATCAAGCTCTACAAGCGCGCCATGGCGCTCGGCGGCTCGCGCCCGCTCCCCGAACTCTTCGCCGCGGCCGACCTCCCCTTCGACTTCGGCCCCGAGATCGTCGGCCGGCTCGTCGAGGCGGTCGAGAAGGAACTGGCGAAGCTGCCGGAGTGAGCAACCGGTCAGATGCTGACAACGATCGCCACGGCCACAATCGCGATCATCACCAGGGCGCCGAATGCGACGAACGAAATCGTCTTGAAGCGCTCGCGTCGGTGGCAACGGGGGCACAAGTCCTCAGCGCCCGAGTGGTGAGGGTTGACCCCGCCCGCTCCAAGGTGGCCGCGGATCATGAACCGCCGTTGCAGCGACTCCGACAACTCCCCGCACAGGTCGCATGAATGCTTCGGCGTCGCCGAGGCACGCCGTTCGACGGTCGGGCCGGCGAGCTCAATAGAACCGTCGCCCATGAGCAATACCCGCGGCATTTCCGGCTCAACCGACCGCGGATTGATCATCTGCACGACGGTGTTGTGATCAGAACGGAACAACAGACTCGGCTTCACGAGTTCCAGTTCGTCCGCATCGAGGCCGGTCGCTGCCACGATCTCGCGGACTAGCCGCCCGCGGTTGATGTCCCATTCGGTCCGTGCCCTGTCGGCGTGCGCCTCCACGATCTCGCGGCACTTCTCGGCCACGCCGACGCGCTGCGCGAGCCGGGTGTCAAAGGCCTCCTGGTCGAATGGCGGGTTTTGGACCAAAGCGTCCGTGAGTCTACCCCGACACATCGACCGCGAGACCCCGGTTGCAGGGGTCTGAGTTTCCGGGTAACCTCCCGGAGACTCGCGGCCTCGTTGCGCTCCGCCGGGCCTCTTCGTCAACCCTGCATCCAAGGATCATCACGATGCGTCATCACCACGCCGCGCGGCTGTCATTCTCCCTCCTGACCGTTTCACTCGCCGCCCTTTCCGGGTGCCGGTCCGCGTCGCCCGACGCGGGGCTGTACGACCTCTCCGACTTCCACCGCACCATCGACACCGACTCGGCCGAGTCGCAGAAGTGGTTCGACCGGGGGCTGGCCTACACCTTCGGTTTCAACCACGGCGAGGCGATCCACTGCTACGAGCAGGCGGCGCTGGCCGACCCCGACGCCGCGATGGCGCACTGGGGCATCGCCTACGCCTTCGGCCCGCACATCAACAACCCGGCGATGGACGAGAACGCCTCGCGTCGCGCGTGGGAGTCGCTCCAGGCCGCGATCGCCGCGCCCGACAAGACCGAACTCGAAGCCGACCTGATCCACGCCCTGTCGTCGCGCTACGCGTGGCCGCCGCCGGCCGACCGCGTCCCGCTGGACCGCGCCTACGCCGACGCGATGCGCACCGTCTACAACAAGCACGGCGCCGACCCCGATGTGGCCGCGCTCTTCGCCGAGTCGCTCATGATCCTGCGTCCGTGGGCGTTGTGGTCGCCCGACGGCGTGCCCGCGCCCGAGACGCCCGAGATCATGCGTGTGCTCGAGACCGCGCTGGCCGACCATCCCTACCACCCCGCCCTGTGCCACTTCTATATCCACACGATGGAGGCCTCGCCGCAGGTCGCCAAGGCCCTGCCCTACGCCGACAACCTCCGCGACAACTTCCCCAGCGCCGGCCACCTCGTCCACATGCCCTCGCACATCGACATCCGCCTCGGCCGCTACCACGAGGCGATCGTCGCCAACGAGAAGGCCATCATCGCCGACGACAACTTCGCGGCCAAGCGCGGGGCGATGAACTTCTACACGCTCTACCGCGTCCACGCGTACCACTTCCTCGTCTACGCCGCGATGTTCGACGGCCAGTACGAGCCCGCCATCGAGCACGCCCGGCGCGCCATCGCGATGATCCCGCCGCAGCTGCTCATCGACTACCGCGACTTCCTCGACGCCTTCGTCCCCATGCCGCTGCATGTGCTCATCCGCTTCGGCAAGTGGGACGAGGTGCTCGCCGAGCCGAGGCCGCAGGGCGATCTGCCCGCGGCACTGGCCACCTGGCACTACGCGCGGGGCGTCGCCTTCGCCGCGACCGGGCGCGTCGCCGAGGCCGAGGTCGAGCAGGCGCTCTTCCGCGAGGCGCGGAAGCGCGTGCCCGAGACGAGCATGCTCTTCCAGAACTCGTCGGACGCGATTCTCGGCGTCGCCGAGCTCATGCTCGAGGGCGAGATCGAGTACCGCAAGGGCAACCACGCCCAGGCGTTCGCCACGCTGCGCCGCGCGGTCGAGGCCGACATCGCGCTGAACTACGACGAGCCGTGGGGCTGGATGCAGCCGGCGTCGCACGCGCTGGGCGCGCTGCTGCTGGAGCAGGGCGGGGCCGCGAATCTCGCCGAGGCGCAGGCCGTCTACGAGGCCGACCTCAAGCGCCACCCCAACAATCTCTGGTCGCTCCACGGGCTCGCCGAGGCGTACCGGCGCAACGGGCGCGAGGCCGACGCCCGCCGCCTCGAACGCGAGTACCGGCTGGCCTCCGCCCGCGCCGATGTCCCGGTCGCGGCGTCGTGCTACTGCCGGACGAGCACGATGAATTGATCACCACCGCGTGCCGCACTCCGGGCAGCGGTCGGAGGCGAGGCCAAACAGCGAGTAGCCGCAGTTGGAGCAACGATCTTCTGTTCGAAGTGCGGCGCGGCGGTCGCGTTTGGCAATAATCCACGCGATCCATGCCGCGATAGTGGCAAGCAACAGGATCGCAGCGCTGCGGGAAGCATTGATGTAGATGCCGTTCCAAAGCACCTGCGACTTGCGGGTCTCGGTCCCGCCCTTCAGTGAGACGGGCAGGTAATACCCGACCATATCCCTGCGAGTCGAAGCGAGAACAAACTCGAGGATCTGGCGCTCCTCTCTGGGATGAAGGGTGGCATTTGGGTTGCCGGCGGACGCTTCAACAACGAGCAACTCACTGACCCGGCGCGTCGGAGTCGACGAGAGCGGCCAATCGCAGACCCTTTCATATCTCGACCGCAGCGTCGGATAGAGGATCTCGGGACCCCCCGGGGTGTCAGCCGATCGAACCAGAGAAGTTACCTCCGGCGCATCAGCCCACAACACCGATAATGTGCCGTCGGGATACCGCGCGACAGCAACCATTCTCAGCGTATAGATGGAG
>CAZSLT010000074.1:0-13157 GCA_964607595.1 uncultured Phycisphaeraceae bacterium | reverse complement strand
CCTGTGCCGCGACGAATTCGGCGTGGCGCCGACGGTCTTCCGGAATACGGAACTGATCTACGACGACGAGATCGGCCGCCTGGCGGCCAACGCGGGGTTCGACGCCGTCCTCGCCGAGGGATGCGACGACATCCTTGGCGGGCGCAGCCCCAACTTCGTCTATGTGCACCCGGACGGGCGCACGCGCCTGCTCCTGAAAAACTACCGTCTCTCCGACGATATCGCGTTCCGCTTCTCAGATCGGCAGTGGTCCGAGCACCCGCTCACCACGGCGCGGTTCGCCCAATGGGTCCACGCGATCAGCGGCAACGGGACCAATGTGAATCTGTTCATGGACTATGAGACCTTCGGTGAGCATCACTGGGTCGAGAGCGGCATCTTCGAGTTCCTCCGGCACCTGCCCGACGCGATCCGCGCCCATTCCGACTGGAATTTTAGGACGCCGGCGCAGGTCGTCGCCGAGACGCCACCGATCGGGACGCTCGGATATCACCGGACCACATCTTGGGCCGACGCCGAGCGCGATACATCCGCATGGTTGGGCAACCGTATCCAGCGTGCCGCGGCCGAACGCCTCTACGCGATGGGGGACGCGGTGCGCGGCAGCGGCGACAGCGATCTGTTGACCAGTTGGCGCCGGCTTCTGACCTCAGATCATCTGTACTACATGTCCACCAAGTGCGCGCAGGACGGAGATGTCCACGCGTATTTCAGCCCATACACCAGCCCTTACGACGCGTTCATCGCGATGCAGAACGCGATGCACCACCTCGAACGCGCCGCGAGGACGACCGACATTCCTTCGCCCAGCGCGGCGTAACCGGCGGCGCCGACGGCGCATCTCCCATCGCGTCGGACCCGCACTCGTACAACCGCACCCTGCCCGGCGCCCGAACACTCCTCCCGGGCGCCGGGCGCCACGGAGCCTATCGCGTGACCACATGGCGCACCATGTCAAGCAGTCTGATCCGCGACCTCACGATCGACCAGTTACCCGATGTGGTGATGCCGCGCTGCGAAGCGCGCAGCGTTCTGAGGGGGCAGAAGGCGCTCGTCACGGGCGCCAGCAGCGGGATCGGAAGGGGCATCGCCGTCGCGCTCGCGCAGGCGGGGGCTGATGTCATCGTCAACTTCGTCGGAGACGACACGGTCGCGGACGAGACGATCCGTGAGATCCGCGGGTGCGGGTGCTCCCACACCGGGCGGGTCGTGGCGGTCCACGCGGATGTCTCGGACGAGGCCCAGGTCTGCGCGATGTACCGGCGCATGTTCGATGAGTTCGGCACCATCGACATTCTCGTCAACAACGCCGGGATTCAGCAGGACGCACCGGTCGAGAGCATGTCGCTGGCGCAGTGGCGCCGGGTGATCGACGTCAACCTCACCGGGCAGTTTCTCTGTGCGCGTGAAGCGATCCGAGAATTCAAGCGGCGCGGGGTGCGCGAAGAGATCTCCTGCGCGGCGGGGAAGATCATCTGCATCTCCAGCGTGCACGAGGTCATCCCCTGGGCCGGACACATCAACTACGCCGCGTCCAAGGGCGGGGTCATGCTCATGATGAAAAGCCTGGCGCAGGAAGTCGCGCCCTGGCGGATTCGCGTGAACTCCATTTGTCCGGGCGCGATTCGCACGCCGATCAACCGGCCGGCGTGGGAAACGCCCGAGGCCTACAACGAACTGTTGAAGTTGATTCCCTACAAGCGGATCGGCGAGACAGATGACATCGCGAGGCTCGCGGTGTGGCTCGCCTCGGACGAGGCGGATTACATCACGGGATCGAGTCTGTTTGTCGATGGCGGGATGACGCTCTACCCCGGCTTCGAGGCGGGTGGGTAAGCCGTGGCGTCGCCGATACTCCGTCCCTCGCCCGCGATGGCGCAGCGCATAACGCTCTGGCTTATCGACGGCGCCCTGCTGGGGCTGTTCATGGTCAGTGTCGGCGTCTTCTCGGCGTTGATCTATTCGCCCCGCTCGCCGCTGTGCACGATGTTACCGAGCAATTGGACACGTGGTGTCGTGATGGGTCTGGCCATGGGGCTCACCGCCGTCGCGCTGATCTACTCGCCGCTGGGCGGGCGGTCCGGGGCGCACATGAACCCCGCGGTCACGATCGCGTTCCTGTGGTTGTCGAAGATCCGCCCGTTCGACGCGGCGGGGTACATCGCGGCGCAGTTCGCCGGCGGCCTCGCCGGGACGGTGCTGATCGGTGCGATCATCGGGCCCGCGTTCACCGATGCGCCGGTGTCGTACGCGCCCACGGTGCCGGGCGAGTGGGGTGCCGCGGCCGCCGCCGGGGCGGAGTTCCTGATGACCTTCATCATGATGATCGTTGTCCTCGTCGCGACGAACCACAAGACCCTGGCGCGCTACGCGGGCCTCTTCGCCGGATCGCTGCTGACGCTGTACATCGTGTTCGAGGCGCCCGTCTCCGGGATGAGCATCAACCCAGCACGCACGCTCGCCTCGGCGCTGCCGAGCGGGCGTCTCGACGCGCTCGGTGTCTACCTGTTCGCCCCAACGCTCGGCATGCTCGCGGGCGCGGAGGTGTACCGGCGGCTTCCCGGCGCGCCCGCGCCTCATTGCTGCAAACTCAACCACGATCACCCTGCGTCGTGCCCGCACTGCGGGTGCGACGGCCCGATCAACTTCGATGCGCACCGGAGCCAACCATGAGCACCGACCACTACGACATCATCATCATCGGCACCGGCGCCGGCGGCGGCACGATCCTCCACCGGCTCGCGCCGTCGGGCAAACGCATCCTGGTTCTCGAACGAGGCGGATTCATCCCGCGCGAACGCGAGAACTGGGATCAGCAAGAAGTGTTCACGAAGGGACGCTACCTCGCTGGGGAAACCTGGTCCGACTCGGACGGTGCGCCCTTCTCGCCCTACACCCATTACTGCGTCGGCGGCAACACCAAGGTCTACGGCGCGGCGCTTCTCCGGCTGAGGGAGTCTGATTTCGGCGAGGTGCGGCATTTCGGCGGCGTATCTCCCGCGTGGCCGATCTCGTACCGCGAGCTTGAACCGTACTACGCCGAGGCCGAGCGCCTGTTCCATGTCCACGGGCTCGCCGGCGCCGACCCCACCGAGCCGCCTCGCTCGTGTCCATACCCCTATCCGCCCGTCGAGTATGAGCCGCGGATGCGGCAGATCGCCGAGGGGCTGGCCTCGACGGGACTCAGGCCGTTCCCCTGCGCGCTGGGCGCGCGTCTGGGCGATGACGGTCCGCACCCGGCCGCGCGTCGTGTCCTGAGCAACTTTGATGGGTACCCGGACCCGACCGAGACCAAGGCCGACGCCGAGGTCGTCTGCGTCAATCCCGCGCTGCGCCGTCCGAATGTCACGCTGCTGACCGGCGCGACCGCGCGGCGGCTCGAGTCCGATCCGACTGGGGGCGCCATCAACGAGGTGATTGTCGAGCGCGCCGGCGTGATCGAGCGCTACTCCGCCGATCTCTTCGTGGTCGCGTGCGGCGCGATCAACTCCGCGGCGCTCCTGCTGCGATCGGCGAACGAACGGCATCCCGACGGTCTGGCCAACGGCAACGGCCTCGTCGGGCGTTATTACATGTGCCACAACAACGGCATGGTGATCGCCGTCACCGACACCCCCAACCCGTCCCAGTTCCAGAAGGCGTTCGCGATCGCCGACTTCTACCACGGCGCGCCCGACTCCGACCACCCGTTGGGGCTGATCCAGTTGATGGGCAAACCCGACGAAGCGTTCCTTGAGAAGGTCGCCCGCCCGCTGCTCCCCGGCGTCCCGCCGGGCCAACTCTGGACCCGCACCGTGGACTTCTTCATCACGGGCGAGGACCTTCCGCTGCCCGGCAACCGCGTGTCACTGGACTCTGGCGGTGCGATCAGATTGTCGTACACGCCCAACAATCTCGAGGCCTACGAGCGTCTCCGCGCCATGTTGGTGGCACACTTCGATCGCGCCTGCGGTGCGTTGGGGTATGTCGGGCCGAAGCTGGGGATCAGCGGCGTCTCGCATCAGATGGGAACATTGCGTTTCGGCAATGATCCGCGATCGAGCGTTCTGGATATCGACTGCCGGGTCCACGGTGTGGACAACCTCTATGTGGCAGACTCGAGTTTCTTTGTGTCCAGCGGCGCGGTGAACCCGTCGTTGACCATCATGGCCAACGCGCTGCGTGTCGGGGACCGCATCCTCGAGCGGGTCGGTGTAGTGGCCCGCCCGTACGCCGAGACCCTGACCCGCACCGGCGCCGGAGTTCGGGCGTAACCCATCCGCGGGTCGCGGCATCAGAGATGGACACCAAAGCACAACGAATCAAGGAAAATACATGCGCTCCACTACTCGAACGCTCATTCTTGCACTGACTCCCGCCGCTCTGCTCGGTGGATCGCTGGCGCTGGCTCGCACGGGCCGGGCGGACACCCCGCCGGCGATCACCGGCGCCGATGTGCCAATGCGCCCGATGCTCACGCTGGAGTTCGCACAGCGCGTCCTGGAAGCAGGTGTCGCCGAGGCGCGCCGCCTGAACGCCGGCGGCGCGATCGCCGTGGTTGACGACGGCGGGCACCTGGTCTGTCTGGTTCGACTCGACGGCACCTTCCCCGCAGCGGCGGAGGTCGCCACGAGCAAGGCAACGACCGCCGCGATCTTCCGGCGTCCGACCAAAGACTTTGAAGACGCGGTCCGCTCTGGGCGGAACGCGCTCCTGGCGGTCGCGCCGATGACGCCGTTGGAGGGCGGTGTCCCGATCCGCATCGGGGACACCGTTGTTGGCGCGATCGGTGTCAGCGGTGCGCACTCAAGCACCGAGGATGTCCAGATCGCAACCGCCGGCGCCACGGGCGTTGCGGCATTCATCGCCGAGTCCGTCACACACTGAAACCCAAAGAAACAGGAGCAGGAGCAGGAATGATCAAGTCACACACCGCCGTTGCCGTGATCTCGGTGATCGTCGCTGTCTCGGGATGCGCCGCGACCGCCCGCGAGCAGCGCGGCCCGACCATCGACGCCACCGCGCACGCCGAAACCGCCGACACCCAGAAGGTGCTCGTCAATCGAGATAAGGACGGCGTGGCGATGCAGGGGTACGACCCCGTCGCCTACTTTACCGAGTCGGCGCCGGTGAAGGGCAGCCAGAAGTTCAAGGCGACCCATCAGGGCGCGATCTACTACTTCGCGTCCGCCGAACACCGGGACCTCTTCAAGCAGGACCCCGAGAAATACGCGCCCGCATTCGGCGGCTACTGCGGCTACGCCGCGTCCATCAATCGCCTCTCGCCGATCGACCCGAAGTACTGGCAGATCGTCGACGACCGCCTCGTGCTCCAGCACAATCGGAAGGCGTTCGACCTCTGGAACAAGGATCTTCATGAGAGCGTCACCAAGGCGGACGCCAACTGGCCCACGCTGGTCGAGAAGAACGGCACGACGCCCAAGATGCTGGTCAATGTTGACAAAGCGGGCGTCGCTTTGGAGGGGTACGACCCGATTTCGTACCGCACCGAAAGCAAGCCGGTGAAGGGCTCGCCCGAGTTCATGGCGGTTTACAACGGCGCGATCTATCACTTCGTGTCGATGGAGCACCGGGTGATGTTCGAGAGTAATCCCGCGAGGTATGCGCCGGCGTTCGGCGGCTACTGCGGGTACGCGGCGTCCATCAACAAAGTCTCGCCCGTCAACCCGATGATCTACCAGATCATCGACGACCGCCTCGTCCTGCAGCACACCGATGAGGCGTACCGACTCTTCAACAAGGACGCGCCGGGAAGCCTGGTCAAGGCCGACAAGAACTGGCCCGGCCTCGTCGATCGCAAGGGCAAGTAACACAACACATCCCGCACCGTCCCGCCCCCCGAGGGGACACTCACCCAAGACCACGGACCCGCACCATGAAAAACCTGCTGATCGGCGCGACCGTCGCGCTACTCCCCATCATCGCCCGCGCGGACATCGCGCCGCTGGCGAGACACCCCCGGGCGATCGTCGACCTCAAGACCGGCGATGGCGCCATGTCTCTCCACGCCTCGTGGAGCGCGACGGACGTCCACCTCGTGCCGATGTCGCCCGGCGCGCCCGCGGGTTCGTTCGACCTGCATCCTCGGGTAGCGGCGCCCGACTTCGACAGCGCGCCGTGGACGCCCATGGCGCCCGAGGCGCTCGAGACGCGGCGGGGTGAGGGCGGGGTGTCGTTTCAGTGGTATCGCCTGCGCCTCGAGACACCCGAACGCATCAATGGGAATGCCGTTGATGGCGCCACGCTTGTTCTGAGTCTCCGAGTCGATGACTACGCCGAGGTGTGGGTCAACGGCGTGCTCCCCTACCGGTTCGCGCAGTCCGGCGGCGCTGTGATCGCGGGTTGGAACGCGCCGAATCGTGTCACGCTCACCTCGAACGCCAGGCCCGGCGAGAAGTTCGACATCGCGATCTTCGCCGCCAACGGCCCGGTGTCGGAGGTCCCCGCGAACAAGATCTGGATCCGCGACGCTTCGCTGGAGGTCTACGCCAATCCGCGAGCGGTCACGCCCGAGAGCGTCTCGGCGGAGATCGTCCGCTTCGATCCCCGACTCGATGAACTCCTCTCTCCCGGCGCCCCCGTCGAGCGCATCGCCACCGGTTTCGCCTTCACAGAAGGGCCCGTGTGGGACAGCGCTCGCGGGGTGCTGCTGTTCAGTGATCCCAACGAGAACGCCATCTACGAGTGGTCACCGAGCGCCGGTGTTCGCGCCGTGCTGATGCTCAGCGGTTATGACGGCGCCGACATCGGTGAGTATCGCCAGCCGGGCTCGAACGGACTGACATTCGACAGCGAGCACCGCCTGACGATCAACCAGCACGGGCATCGGCGCGTCGTGCGGATGGAGCGCGACGGGTTGTTCACGACGCTCGCCGACCGGTTCCACGGGATGCGACTCAACAGTCCGAACGATCTGGTCTACCGCTCCGACGGAGCGCTCTACTTCACCGATCCCCCCTTCGGACTCCCCGACACCTACAGCGATCGCCGGAAGGAAACTCCGTTCTCGGGCGTCTACCGCCTGGACGATCGCGGTCTTCGGCTGCTGTCCACCGACATGAGGGGCCCCAACGGGCTCGCGTTCAACAACAAGGAGACGCACCTGTATGTCGGTGACTGGGATGAGGCACACAAGGTCGTACTGCGCTACCCGGTCCTCCACGACGGCTCGCTCGGGACAGGCGAGGTATTCGCCGACCTCACGCAGGAAGCGGGCGACGAGGCGATCGACGGCATCAAGGTGGACTCGCGCGGCAATGTCTATGTCTGCGGGCCGGGCGGACTGTGGATCTTCGCCCCCGACGGATCGCGCCTCGGATTGATCCGGAATGTCGAGTCGCCGCACAACATCGCGTTCGGCGGTCCCGACGGGACGACGCTGTTCATGGCCTGCCATTCGGGCGTGTACCGGGTCGGGCTTCGAGTCGCCGGGTCCGTCCCCTGAGTGATCTTTCGAAACCACACTCATTGCCGCCGCCCCATGGCCCTCCTCGGAGACACAAGCATGCCAACCAAGCGGTTCTCATTACGGCGTACGCGTGTCGTCGCGTGCGCGGCCCTGATCGTGTTGGGTTGGATGGGGCTCTCGGCGGCCGCGCCGGGGCAAGCCCAGCGTCCCGATCCCGGCGGGGCGCATCACGCGGATGCCGAGATGGTGCGCGCGGTGACGGGCGTGGCCGTCACGGTTGACGATCTGGATCGGTCCGTCGAGTGGTACACCCGAGTGCTCGACGCGACGGTCGAGTCGACCGCGGAGCACTCGGGCGAGTCATTCGAGCGACTCGTGGGTGTGTTCGGCGCACGGGCGCGCAGCGCCACGCTCCGCATCGGACAGGAGCGGCTGCTACTGATCGACTATCTGACGCCAACGAGCCGCCCGTTCCCCGCGGACTCTCGCTCGAACGACCGGTGGTTCCAGCATGTCGCGATCATCGTGCGCGACATGAACGAGGCGTACGCGCGGCTGGTATCCATGGGTGTGAATTTCGCGTCGTCGGGGCCGCAGCGGCTCCCGGACTGGAATCCGAACGCCGGCGGCATCAGCGCGTTCTATTTCCGCGATCCCGATGGTCACTATCTGGAGGTCCTCCACTTCCCCGAGGGCAAGGGGCAGGACCGCTGGCACTCCGACGGACGCCTCTTTCTGGGGATCGACCACACCGCGATTGTTGTCGCCGACACGGACGCCTCGCTCCGGTACTACCGCGATCACCTGGGCATGAGCGTCGCGGGCACAAGCGAGAACTACGGCCCGGAGCAGGAGCACCTCAACGGCGTGTTCGCGGCGCGTCTGCGCATCACCTCGCTGCGGGCCCCAACCGGGCCGGCGATCGAACTGCTGGAGTATCTCACGCCGCGCGACGGGCGCGACATGCCGCGCGACACCCGCGCCAGCGACCTCTGGTGTTGGAGCGTCTTCATGGAGGTAGATGATCCCGGAGCGATGTTTGAGGCGTGCCGAGCCGCGGGCGGATCGCCGATCTCACCCGGGGCGCAACCGCTCGAGGGGGGCGCGTCGTCACAGGCGCTCACGGCTTTGATGGCGACCGATCCCGACGGGCACGCGCTCCTATTCACGAAGAGTCCGACCGATGACCGCCGCTGAGCCCGGGGGGTCCTTGGACCACGCGCTCAACGAGACCCGCGAGTGGCTCGAGGCCGATGGTCTGGGCGGATTCGCGATGGGCACTGTCACGGGGGTGCGCACACGCCGCTATCACGCGTTGCTCTCGGTCAGCCCGAATCTGCCCGCCGGCCGCGTCACCTTGCTTCGCGGGTTCGACGCATGGATTGAAACCCCGGAAGGAACATGGGCGATCACGACGCAACGATACGCCGACGGTCACCTGGCACCGGATGGTGTGCGGCACCTGGCGTCGTTCTCGCTCTCGCCATGGCCTCGCTGGGAGTTCCGGCTTCCCAGCGGCCTCCGCATCGTTCACGAACTGCTCATGCCGCACGGCTCTCCGAGCGTGTTCCTGTCGTGGAAGATCGTCGGCGATGGACGCGGGTGCCGCCTGATTGTTCGCCCGCTTCCCGCGTTCTCGCCCATCCATACTCTGCGCCGGGAAGCCATCCGGATCGAGTCCGACTCGACAGGAACTTCGCCGGGGTGCGTCGTCTGGACGGTACCGGGATCGGTCAGCACCGCGCTCAGACTGGAGTCCAACGGCGCGTTCGCGCACGAGCCCGTGTGGTACCGCGACCTGCAATACGACGAAGAGACACGACGCGGCTTCGACTCTATCGAAGACCTCAACTCACCGGGGGTGTTCCGGTTCGGTCTGGATACGAGCGAAGCAGTCCTGCAAGCGTCGGCATCCCGGCCGGACGAAGTGCGCGGCAGCGTGATCGATACGGTGTGCGATCGGATCAGAGCAGTCCGGCGCGCCGAGCGCGCCCGCCGGGGCAGACTCGGGTCGCGCCTGCACGCCGCCGCGGACAAGTACATCGTGAAGCGGGGGTCGGGCCGGACGATCATCGCCGGGTACCCTTGGTTCGGCGATTGGGGGCGCGACACATTCATCTCAATGCGTGGGCTTTGCCTGGCGACGGGCCGGCTCGACGATGCGCAGGAGATTCTCGGCGCGTGGGCGGGCGAGGTCTCCCGAGGCATGCTGCCCAACCGGTTTGCGGACGAGGGCGACTCGCCGGAGTTCAATTCCGTCGATGCGTCGTTGTGGTTCGTGGTGGCCGCCGGGGAGTTTCTCGACGCCGCGTACGGTTGGCGTGAGACGAGTCTTGAGCCGATCCGCGACGCGATGTTGCAGATCGTGTCCGGGTACGCGCGCGGGACGCGGTACGGCATCCGAGCCGACGCCGACGGGCTACTCGCATCGGGCGAGCCCGGCGTCCAGTTGACATGGATGGATGCGCGCGTCGAGTCGCGCGAAGTCACACCGCGAACGGGCAAACCTGTCGAGGTGCAAGCGTTGTGGATCAATGCGCTTCACTTCGCGTCGCGCCTCGATCCCATGTGGCGCGACAGCCTCGAACGGGCGCGAGCGTCTTTCACGGCTCGGTTCTGGAACGAACAAACCGGATGCCTCTTCGAAGTCATCGATGTCGATCACCGCCGAGGCGTCAACGACGGGACGATCCGGCCGAACCAGATCCTCGCGGTGGGCGGGCTGCCGCTACAGCTGATCGATGGGGAGCGGGCCGCGCGGATCGTGCACACCGTCGAGCAACGCCTGCTCACGCCGCTGGGGCTGCGCACGCTCGCACCGGGTGAGCCCGGGTACATCGCCCGCTACGAAGGTGGCCCCCGCGAGCGCGACGGCGCCTACCACCAGGGAACGGTCTGGCCGTGGCTCATCGGACCATTTGTCGAGGCGTGGTGGCGCGTGAAGGGCAAGACGCCGGAGCATGCAGTGATCGCACGGGATCGATTCCTCGCACCACTGATGCACCATCTCGATGAGGGCGGAATCGACGGGGTGTCAGAGATCGCGGACGCCGATCCGCCGCGTCTCCCGCGGGGTTGCCCCTTCCAGGCGTGGTCCGTGGGCGAGTTGCTGCGGGTGTCAACGATGCTCGACGCGGCCGAACGCTCGGCTCATTAGCCGCGCACGGCGGAGTCTCTAGTTCTGACTCATCGATCCGATGATCGCCGCGACCAGTTCCTTCGGGACGCCCGCGGCCACGCTATCGGTCGCGGGATGGGCGCGCAGCGTCCGGGTTAGCGCGATCGATTGACGGTACTGGTCGAGGTATTCCCGGCAATGCCGGCAGTTGCGGAGGTGCGCATCAAAGCGATTGCGTTCCCCCGCCCTGAGCCGGTCGGCGAGATAGTCGTCCAGGAAGTCGATCAGTTGCTTACAGGTCAAGTCAGGCATGGACGAGCCGCTCCTCGAGAATGGTGCGCAGCGCCTGGCGGGCACGGTGTAGTCGGACCTTGACATTCGTGAAAGTAATGTCGAGCACACGGGCGGTCTCGTGGGTGTCCATCTCGAGCATGTCACGCAGCATGATGACCTCGCGGTAGGCCGCCGGTAGTTCCTCGATCGCTTCCCGGACCATTGCACGGGTCTCCTCGCGCTCCGGGTCGCACGCATCGGCGCTCCACGGGGCGCGGGGATCGACGCGGTGCCCGTCCTCGAAGTACATGGGCAGGTAATCGTCGATCGCGCGCTCGCGGCGGCGCTTTCTCTTACGTAGATGCGCCAGAGCGGCATTGGTTACCGTCTTGCGGAGCCACGCCGACAACGCGTCCGCGTCACGCAGCGCGTCGATCGCCCGCAGGGCGCTGATGACCCCGTCCTGCACGGCGTCCATCGCCTGGTGTTCGTCACCGAGGATCGATCGCGCGATCGAAACGAGAGTCGGTCCCTGTTCCGTCAGAAGTGCTTCGACGGCGCGGGGGTCGCCCCGACGCAGTCCTTCCACGAGGTCGGCCCGGGTGCCGCAGCTCGGCGCGACCGCCCCTCCGGGTTGCCGACTTGGTGCTGAGAGTGCGTTGGCGTTCACCGGTGGTTTCTCCATGAGGTGATCGATGGAGAAGGGCAACGCCCGTGCCAGCGCGTTCCCGGCGATGTGAGCGTGTGTAAATGCTGTAATCGCAGTTAGTTACGCAAAGTGGCCCCGAGGTGTACCCCCGTCCGGCGCGACGACGGGCCGCGTCCGGCGCGATGGGTCGCGCCGGAACACAGACTCAGCCCGAAAGGCCGAGGCGGGCCATCTTGCTGCGGAGCGTGCTGGCTGGAATACCAAGAATCTTCGCGGCCCCGTCCTTGCCGCCCACGACGCCGCCGGTCCGGTCCAGGACATTGCGGATGTGCGCGCGCTCGGCTTCCTCGAGCGTCATGGGCGATGGGTCCGGTGCGGAAACGCCCGCCATCGCCGATCGGAGTTCGTCGTCCTCGACGCGGAGAATCCCCTGGTCGGCGAGAATCACCGCCCGCTCGATGACATTGCGGAGTTCACGGATGTTGCCCGGCCACGAATATGCCGCCAGACGCCGGATCGTCGCCGGATCGATGCCGTCGATCGGAGCCCCCATCGATCGCGAGACGAGGAACGCGAAATGGGTTGCCAGTTGTGGGATGTCCTCAACGCGTTCGCGCAGCGGGGGCACCCAGATCGGGAAGACATTCAATCGGTAGAAGAGGTCCGAACGGAACCGATGCTCGCGAACCTCCGACGCCAGATCGCGGTTGGTCGCGGCGATGACACGGACATTGACACGGATCGTCTCGGTCCCTCCGACGCGCTCGAATTCGCTCTCCTGCAGGACGCGCAGCAGTTTGACCTGGACATCGGGCGACACATCGCCGACTTCGTCGAGGAAGATCGTTCCGCCGTCGGCGAGTTCGAACCGACCGCGCCTTGTGCCGACGGCCCCGGTGAACGAGCCCTTCTCGTGCCCGAAGAACTCGCTCTCGACAAGGTTCGCGGGCAGCGCCGCGCAGTTGACCTTGATGAAGGGCCCCGCGGGGCGCCGGCTCTGCTCGTGGATCGCCCGAGCGATGAGTTCCTTGCCCGTCCCGGTCTCCCCTTGGATCAGCACCGTCGAGTCGGTCGGCGCGACACGTGAGACATCGTTGAGTACCTTCTCCAGAGCACGGCTGGAGCCGACAATCTCGCCGAACGACTGGGCTTCCTTAATCTCGTCGAGCAGAAGGCGGTTCTGGGCCTTGAGGCGGGACTGCTCTTTCTCCATCAGCACGCGCTGGGTGATGTCGACGAACATCGTTCGAGTGAACTGACCGCCCGCGTCCGGTTTGGACCACCACTCGATCCAGATGGGTGCGCCGTTGTCGCGACGGCGCAGTTCCAGCACCACCCCGCTGGTGTCGGTGCCGCGCCCGACGGACTCAAAGGCCTCTTGCAGACGACGTCGAGCATCGGGTGTATCCGGAACGAAGTCCCGTCCGTATGTCCCCGGGACCTGTTCGGGGGTGATTCCAAGAATCTGCATCGCCTTCCGGTTGGCGCGGATGAATCGGGAGTCAAGCCCCTCGTGCACATAGGCGATCGGCGCCTCGTCGAAGAGATCGATGAGCCGTTGCTCGCTTTCTCGGAGCGTGCGCTCCAGGCGCATCCGCGCCATTTCCGATGAAGCGCGCCCCGCGAAGATGCGGAACAGCGCCAGGTTGCGCGGCGTCGGAGGCATCTCCCTCGTGTCCATCACGAACAGGTGCCCCATGACGACGCCG
>CAZSLT010000073.1:2057-13222 GCA_964607595.1 uncultured Phycisphaeraceae bacterium | reverse complement strand
TCTTTGAGGAGTTCGCGCATCTCGATTCGGGCGCGGGGGTCGAGGCCGGAGGCCGGCTCGTCCAGCAGCAGCACCTTGGGATCGTGCAGGAGGACGCGCGCGACGCTGAGCCGCTGCTGCATGCCGCGGGAGAGCGAGTTGACCTCCGCCGTCGCCTTGTAGGAGAGGTCGGTGAGGTCGAGCACATCGTTGACGACGCGTTTGCGCTGCGAGCCGTGGATGCCGTAGCACGCCGCGAAGAACTCGAGGTACTCGGTGACGACCATGTCGTCGTACGAGCCCATGAAGTCCGGGACATAGCCGATGATCGGTCGGATCTGCCGGTTCTGGTAGCCGATCGTCATGCCGTCGACCATCGCCTGCCCGCGGGTCGGCTTGAGCAGCGTGGCGAGGATCTTGATCGTGGTGGTCTTGCCGGCGCCGTTGGGCCCGATGAAGCCGAAGCAGTCGCCCGACTCGATGGAGAGGTTGAGATTGTTGAGCGCGACGAGGTCGCCGTACTCCTTGCACAGATTGATCGTTTCGATGATCGGCATCAGCGGTTGATCTCGGAGAAGACGGGTGGATTGGGCGTCAGAGGATAGACCCACCGGACGACGGTCCGTCCGCTGGAGGGGATTTCGCGCGTCGAGCCGGGGGCGCCGCCGTAGATGGGGACGGGCGAGGGCTCTCCCTCGATTTCCCCGATGATGATCAGGCAGGGCTGCGTGAACCACTTGCCGAGGTCCAGCCCGTGGGTCATCCGACGCAGCGGTCGGATCACGGCCTGACTCATGAAGTTGCCGCCCTGTCGCTTGTACTTGGTCGGTGTCAGCATGGAATAGAGCGATGCCGCGTAATGGAAATCATCGGCAAGCGAGTCCACCCGGGATGGCGCATCGGCGCCGCCGGCCCCCCCGACACCGACAACGCCGCCCGACTCCGAGTTTGCCAGACTCGCCACCGCCGCAAGGTCGAGCGGCTCGCCGGGCTTCCATTCCTGGGTCGGCGCGACGATCCACGCGTACGCGACGGAGGGCATGACGCCGTCCTTGCCGTCCGCGCGATCCTTGCGGAGTTCCGCGGGCGTCGCCTGACGCTGCACAAGAACGATCCGGACATTCTGCATCGCGCCCGGCAGGTCGTGACGCAGCACGCCGACGAGCCGATCGACCCCCGCGGCGCGTTCGACCCGCGGCTCGTTGCCCGGCTCCGGGACGGGCATCCCCCAGCCGCGCGCCCGCGAGACGCCGAGCCAGTCGAACTGGAATGACTTGCTGGTGGACCGGGCGGGAACCGTCATCTCTTCCGGGCGGCGGACATCCACGACATAGCCGCGGGCGTCGGGGAAGCTGGTGAGCGCATCAGTCCGCGAGGGGCCCGAGAAGGGCGACATCGCGATCGTCCGATCGGGCCGTTCGTCGTCGTCGGTCAGCGCGATGCGCTGGTCTTCGTAGGTCGGCAGCATGATCGTCGCCCAGACCCGGGCGCGCTGGACCTCCTGCCCGTAGACATGGTCGAGGTAGGTCACATGGGTTGCGCGACGATCGGTCGGGCGGGCGGCACGCGAGCCGAGCCACGCGACGCCCGAGAAGAGGACGATCGACGCGACGAACGCGAGCCACGAGTGGCGGGTGAGCCCCCGCAGCTTCAGCAGGCCGAAACCGCCGGGGCCCGCGACGATCCAGTAGACCGCGAACACCACGAGGCCGAGGAGGACCCCGGCCGCGGCGGTCCCGCTCATGCGGATTCCGGGCTCGATGTACCCATCGACGAAGACCCTGGTCTCATTGAGGTAGCCCCCGCCGCCGAGTTTGCTCACCTCCTCGATCTCGGAGGTCGAGAGCACATCGAAGCGTTTACCGAGCAGACGGTGCCAGAACGAGTCGGCCGCGAGCGTGGAGCGGAGGCGTGGATCGCCGAGGTCCAGCCCGACGAGCGTGACCATCCCCGCGCCGACGAGTTTGCGCACAACGACCGGTCCGTCCGGCCCGTTGATCACCGGGATCGCGTCGGTAGGCGGCGCGCTGTTGTCAACATCGAAGACATGAATCACCTGCTGGTCGGGCATGGGGATCGATGCTGACTCGCGATCGGTCAGCAACAGCCGGTACGCGTCGTAGGTCACACCCTCGACGCGCCGCGGGGTGACCGCGGGCAGCAGGTCCGACAGCGGATTGCTCGGCGTGAACCACGCCTCGCCGATCGTCGGCAGGAGGATCACGAGGTGCCCGCCGGCCATGACCCACTCGCGCACGGCGCGCGGGCGCGGATCGTTCGGTGACTCACCGAGTTCACGGGGCGGCGGGTCCGACCAGATCAAGGACTCGAACGGCGCCAATCCCAGCCACTGATCCGGCATCAGCGCCGGGGCGATTCCGCTGATCACACGGATCGACTCGTGCCATGTTCTGGGTTGGCCGGAGGCCGTGCGAGCCCGCCCGTCGGTCAGTTCATACTGCTCGAGGCCGTACATGCCACGCCCCGCGACGCCGATCAGCGCATCTTCGGAGTCGATGACATTCTGGGCGGCGACTCGGGTCCAGGAGAGCGTGCGTCCGGTGCGTGTCTGCGCGCCGGCGGCCTCGCCCTCGACTTCGTGCACGCTGACGGTCAGCAGACTCCCGGACACGAACGAGAACGGCAACCGCAGATACATCCACACGCCCTGATCGCGCCCGGGGGTCGAAGCGATGACGCGCTGCATCTCCAGCGTGTCGCCGTCGGGGTCGGGGAGAGAGACCCGCAGCGCGAGATTCCGCGGCTGGTCGTAGGCATCGTTGATGACGATGAAGACTCCCGCCCAATCTCCAGGTCGGACCACGCTCCCCACTCCGAACATGCCGCGCGAGGCGACATCGATCGACACCTCCTGCGGCGCGGTGGGAGCCGGACCGGGGGCGGCGGGCGGGGCGGTGTCCTGAGCCGCGACGCGCAAGGGCGGGGCAAAGAACATCAGCAGGACGAACAGGGCCCGGAGGGGAAGTCTCACGGGGAGATTATATGTGGCTCAAGTCCGATCATGATTCGCCCGACCCTCAATCCATGGAACTGCCCCCGTTCGGGACCGTCTTCATCAATGGGCTGTTCGCGGCGGCGGCGGTCCTGTGCGTCCTGCGGATTTTGGCCGCCCGGCTCGGGCACGCCTGTGAATTGCACGACCTGCAGCAGGAATGCGATCGCCTCCGCAGGGAGTATGCCGCCCGGCTCGCGGCCCTCCGGCAGGAGCTGGACGGCGAAATCCTCGAGGCAGAGGTCGTCGGGCAGGTGGATGCCGGGGAAGCCGCCAAACTCGCGGCTTAGGCCTTCATCTTCCGGAACTCCTCGATCAGCCGTGCATGCGCCTGCATCCCCAGCCGGAAGCAGGGAATCTCGAATTTTTCGTTCGGGGAGTGGACCCGGTCGTCATCGAGCCCGAAGCCGACGAGGATGGTGTCCAGCCCGAGCGAGTCCTTCAGAAGCCCGACCACCGGGATCGATCCGCCGCTCTTGATGAGCGCGGGGTCGACGCCCGACGCGGCCTTGAGCGCCCGGCGGGCCGCCTGCAAGGAGGGTGAGTCCGTCGCCACATTCCCCGGGAACCCGCCGGAGTGATCGATGAACTCCCACCGGCTGCCCGGCGGCGTGCGCTTGCGGCACCAATCGAAGAACGACTCGGTGATCCGGCGCGGGTCCTGATTCGCCACGAGGCGGAAACTCACCTTCGCCGACGCGTGGGAGGGGATGACGGTCTTGGCGCCCGCACCGGTGTAGCCGCCCACCATGCCGTTGATTTCCGCGGTCGGACGGGCCCATTCCCGTTCCAGCGCGGTCCACCCCTTCTCGCCGACATCGGCCTCGGGGGGCATCCCGATCGATTTGAGCGCGGCGATCTGATCGAAGCCGAGCCGCTTCCAGGCGTCGCGCTCTTCCTTCGTCGGCTCCTGCACGGCGTCGTAGAAGCCGGGGATGGTGATGCGCCGATCCGCGTCCCACAACTGCGCGAGCACTTTGGTCAGTTCGTTCAACGGATTGGGCATCCGCCCCCCCCACTGCCCCGAGTGCAGGTCCTGATCCGGGCCGTGGAGGATGACCTCGGTGTAGGAGAGCCCGCGCACGCCGTAGGTGATCGCGGGTTTGCCGCGGCCGAGCATTCCGGTGTCCGAGATCACGCAGACATCGCAGGCGCGCAGTTCCTTGTCGTGCGACTCGACAAAGCGCTCGAGGTTGACGCTGCCCGACTCCTCCTCACCCTCCAGGAGCACGGTCAGACGGAGGGGAACCGAGCCGTGGGTGTGCTTCCACGCGAGCAGCGCTTCGATGAACGACGCCACCTGGCCCTTGTCGTCCACCGCGCCGCGGGCGACGATGCGCTCATCGGGCCCGCCGGGCACCGCGGGCTTGATCACCGGCTCGAAGGGCGGGCTCTCCCAGAGATGAAGCGGCTCGGGCGGCTGCACATCGTAGTGGCCGTAAAAGAGCACATGCGGCCCCGCATAGCCCGGGGCGCCGCCGCTCGACGCCCAGACGATCGGGTGGCCGGGCTTCTCCTTCGTCCCCGTCTCACGGATCGACACCTCGAGCCCGGCCTCCTTGAGTCGAGCCGCGGCCCAATCCGCGGCCTTGCGGACCTCGGCGCGGAACTTGGGGTCTGTGCTGATGCTGGGGATTCGCAGCCACTCGACGAGCCGCGCGACGGCGTCCCGCTCGTGCTGGGTCAGATACGCCGCGACCTTCTCGATGCTCGACATCCGCGCCTCCGTGTCCGCGCCTCGTGCGCTGGCGCATCGTACCCTGTGGGGGATGCCGGCCGACCGCCTCATCGCGATGATCGAAGATCTGCGCCGTCTCGCCATCACGGGCTCGCCGGATCCGATCTCGCTGCCCCGCGCCGACGAACTCGGCCACAGGCGTCCGGCGGATGTCCCGCTGCTGGCGTGGCGCGCCCGGCGGCTCGGTCTGCCGCCCGTTGAGGCGGTGCCCCAGGTCGGCGCTCGAGGCGTTGATGTCCGGCTCTGGATGGAACTAGCCCAGACCGGCGGGATCGGCCCCGGCACGGATTGCGGGCGCAATCAGACAGGCCCGTTCGTCCCGATGGACCGGGTTGGGGAGATGGGCGGCATCGAGGTGTGGACCGAGACCGAATTGTGCTCGCTCCACGCGCTGCTGTGGGGCGCGGTCTTGGGGGGTGATCGATCGCGCCTCGCCGCGGTCCTCGCGCACGCGCGGTGGCACATCGAACACACCCAGCCCGACAACGCCACGAACCGCCCGTGGGCGATTCATCTGTTCATGGTCCTTGCCGAGACCGACGGTTCGCCGGAGGCCCGGATGTACGCACAGACCCTGGCGCACAACTGCCGGGTGGCGATGGGCGTTCCCGATGTCATCAGTGCACAGATTCTGTTCGATGCCGCAGAGGCCCTCGGCGCGGCCATCGACGCGGGGATGATCTCTGGCTGATCGGGCTCAGGGGTTGGCCGGGTGCGACTCGGGCAGCTCCTCGGCCCGGCTCACGGCACGCGATTCACCCTCGATGCGGGGGGGGGCGGCGGACTTCTGGACGGGCAGTTCCTTGCGGGCGGCCTTCTCGCTCGAGGCGTCGTCGATCTCGTCCTCAATGCCTTTGATGCCCTTCTTGAACTCCACGATGCTCTTGCCGAGTGAGCGGCCGACCTCCGGCAGACGGCGACCGAACAGCAGCAGCCCGATCACCAGCAAAATGATCCATTCCATGTTGCCGGGCATCGAGATAAAGGCCAGAAGGTTCATCGGCGCTCCCTGGTGCGGATCATGGTGCTCCCCCGATCTGTGATTGAAGCCGGTTCGGCGCGCCGAGTCAACGCGGGGCCAGGCGGGCCCGCTCCGCGGCGTCGGCGACATTCTCCAGCAGCACCGCCACGGTGACCGGCCCCACGCCCCCCGGGACCGGCGTGATCCACCCGGCGACCTTGCTCACGCCCTCGAAATCCACATCCCCCACCGTCCGCGTGGCCCCGTCCGGCCCCGTGATCTGGTTGATCCCCACATCGATCACCACCGCGCCTGGCCGGATCCAGTCACGCGTGACCAGCCCCGGCACGCCCGCGGCGGCGACCAGCACATCGGCACGCTTGGTCAGATCGGTGATGTTCTGGGTGTGTTTGTTGCACGAGACGACCGTCGCTTCGAGCCGCATCAGCATGACCGCGGCGGGCTTGCCGACGATGTCCGAGGCGCCGACGCAGACGCAGAACTTGCCGCGGACATCCGTCCCGGTGGAGTCGATCAGTTTCACGACGGCCGATGCGGTGCAAGGGGCGAGCGAGACGCGCCCGTAAACGATGTTGCCGATGTTGGCGGGGTTGACGCCCTCGACATCCTTCTCCGGCGCGATGAGCGACTGGATGCGGTAGGTGTCCACGGCCTCGGGCAAGGGCAGGTGGACCATGACCGCGTGGGCGTCGG
Organism: uncultured Phycisphaeraceae bacterium; assembly: GCA_964607595.1. GTDB lineage: Bacteria > Planctomycetota > Phycisphaerae > Phycisphaerales > UBA1924 > JACKHC01. The sequence goes on along the minus strand of CAZSLT010000073.1, from coordinate 6,817 downwards.
GGTCCGTGTTGAGCAGGAGGACGCGCCCGGCGATGTCGTCGAACTTGGCCGCGGCGGGCAGTTCGTGGAGCCGGTAGTCGATCCCGAGGGAGGCGCACATCTTCGCCTGGTTCTGGGCGTAGATCCGCGCCGAGGAAGCGCCGGCGTGATCGACCAGCACCGCGTCCAGCCGGACCGGCCGGCCCTTGGCGCGCAGCGCCCCGACACGCTCGGCGACCACCTCGCGGAGCCGTTTGGCCAGTTCTCTGCCGTCGATCAACTGCGCGGTCATTGTCCGTACGATACTCCAACCTACCCCGCCCCGGAGCCCAGCGCGACCATGCCCGCGAGCACGAAAGCCCGGAAACGCGTCGAAGAACTCCGCGACCTGATCAACCGCGCCAACCGGGCCTACTGGGCGGACGCCAAGCCGTTCATCTCGGATCAGGAGTACGACGAGCGGCTGGCCGAACTGGCGCGGCTCGAGGCCGAGCACCCGGAACTCGACGACCCGGACTCACCCTCGCACCGCATCGGCGGCGGGGAGGCGGTGGAGTCATTCCGGACCGTGGCGCACACGACGCCGATGCTCAGCATCGACAACACCTATTCCGCCGAGGAGGTCCGCGCATGGGCGAAGCGGGTGTCAAAGGGGAAACCCGCTTCGGGCGGGTTGTTCGCCGAGGCGGAGGCTGAACCGACGCGGTTCTGCTGCGACCCGAAGATTGACGGCGTGGCGATCTCGCTGAGATACGAGAAGGGGCGGCTCGTCCGGGCCGTGACGCGGGGCGACGGGACGAAGGGCGACGACATCACCTCCAACATCCGCACGATCCGGTCGCTCCCGCTGACGCTGAGCGACGCCGACGGCGTGCGGACCCCGGCGGTCTTGGAGGTGCGGGGCGAGGTGTACCTGCCGACCAAGGAGTTCAACCGCATCAACGCCGAACGCGAGGAGGCGGGGGACGAGCCCTTCATGAACCCGCGGAACGCCTGCGCGGGCACGCTCAAGTCGCTGGACCCGAAGATCGCCGCGGCTCGGCGGCTGGGGTTCGTCGCGCATGGGCGGGGTGTCGTCGAGCCCGCGACTTTCGCGGCGTCGCACGCGGAACTGATTCAGAACTACAAGGCGCTGGGGATCCCGACGAACCAGACCGCGCTTTGCGCGGATGTCGAGCATGTGCTGAAATACATCGACGATCTGGCCGCCAGGGCTCACTCCTTCCCCTTCGCGATCGACGGCGTGGTCGTCCGCGTTGATGATTTCGCTCAACAGGCCGATCTCGGCACGACGAGCAAGAGCCCGCGCTGGTGCATCGCGTACAAGTACCCCGCCGAGCGCAAGCCGACGAAACTGATCCGCGTCGAGCATCAGGTCGGCAAGACCGGGCGCATCACGCCCCGCGCGATCATGGAGCCGGTGACGCTCGCCGGCACGGTCGTCCGGCACGCCTCGCTGCACAACTACGGGCTGGTCGCCGAGAAGGACATCCGTGAGGGCGACACCGTCATCGTGGAGAAGGCGGGGGAGATCATTCCGCAGGTGATCGAGCCGGTGCTCGCCGAACGGCCGAAGAACGCCAGGAAGATTCATCCGCCCCAGGCGTGCCCGGTGTGCCGCGGCCCGATCGAGATCGAGCGCCCCGAAGGAGAGGAGGGGCGCGAAACGGGCCGTCGCTGCCTGAACCCCGAGTGCCCCGCGCAGATCCGCGAGAAGCTCATCTGGTTCACGGGGCGCGGGCAGATGGACATCGACGGGCTTGGCGAGAAGACGATCGACCAGATCCGCGCCGAGTCGGAGATCCCGCTCAACCACTTCGCCGACATCTTCCATCTCGCCGAGCACCGCGACGCGCTGCTCGAACTCGACCGCATGGGCGAGAAAAAGGTCGAGAACCTGCTGGCCGGAATCGAAGACGCCAAGAGTCGGGGCATGGCGCGCGTGCTTGCGGGCATGGGGATTCAGCATGTCGGCTCGACGACCTCGAAGCTGTTGGCGCGCCGGTTCCGTGACATCGACGAACTGCTCTCCGCGCCGCTGGGCGCGCTCATGCCCAAGGCCCTGAAGAAACCGGAGGCGATCGAGTTGGGATTCGCCGCCGATCCCAAGGACCGCCCCGAGACGGGACTGGGCAAAGAAACGGCGCCCGCGGTCTACGAATATCTGCACAGCAACGCGGCGCAGCGGACCTTCTCGACGCTGCGTGCCGCCGGAGTGGACCTGACCTCGCGGGACTACCAGCCCGTCCGTTCGGGGCTGGTGAAGGGACCGTTCGCGGGCAAGACCATCGTGCTCACCGGGACGCTGGAGTCTTTCGAGCGCGAAACGCTGAAGGAACTGCTTGAGTCGCTGGGGGCGAAGGTCACCGGCTCAGTTTCGTCCAAGACGGATCTGGTCATCGCGGGCGAGAACGCGGGGTCCAAGCTCGATAAGGCCCGAGAACTCGGGATCGAGACCTGGGATGAGGCCACCCTGCTCAGCCGCCTGCCCGATGGGGCCGATACCTGAGTGAGATGCAGAATGTCGAGTGCAAGTGCGAACTGCGTGACGCGGCGCTCGCCCGGGTGATTCTCACCGGGCTGGGTGCGAAGCGCGTCAGCGCGCAGACGCAGGTCGACACCTTTTTCCGCGTCACCGACGGCCGCCTTCTTCGGCGCGAGACCCCGGGCGACCCGCCTGAGTACCTCTTCTACCACCGGCTCAACCGCGTCACGCCCCGGCTGGCGCACTTCAACATCTACAGCGAGGAGGAGATGCGGACGCGTTTCGGCTCCACGCCGATGCCGATCTGGATCATCGTCCGTAAGACCCGGCTGGTCTGGGTGCTGGGCGAGGTGAATATCCACATCGATCATGTGGACGGGCTGGGCGACTTCATCGAGTTCGTCGTGCTCGTGCGGCGTGATCGCCACGCCGGGATCTGCCACCGCGCGATCAATGATCTGCGTCAATCGCTCGCCCCGGCCCTCGGCGGCATGATCGCCACGGGTTACGCCGACATGCTGGCCGACGAGATGGAGGACCGGCCGCGGCTGGAGCCGCCGCCGTCCCAGATCCCCCCCGCCGCGTGAGCGTCAGGCCACGGGGATCGCGCGTTCAAGGTCCACCCCGCTGCCGGGGATGGTCACCACCGGCCCCGGCCCGCCGTGCGCCCGAAGGAGATGAATCGCGCGGGCGAACTCCGCCGGCAGCGGCGCGATGAATGTCATCGGCTCGCCGGTCCGCGGGTGGCGGATGGTTAGCGACGCGGCGTGCAACGCCTGGCGCGTCACGACGATCTCGTCGGCCAAAGTCGGGTGGATCGCGCGCGCGATGAGTGTCTCGGGCCCGCCGTACATGTCGTCGCCGACGATCGGCGTGCCGCCGTGGGAGAGGTGCACGCGGATCTGGTGCGTGCGGCCCGTCTTCAATTCAAGCTCCACCAGCGTGAACCCGCGGAAGCGCTGACGCACCCGCGCGATCGTCACCGCATGCTTGCCGAGTTCATCCCTGCGGACGACCATTTTCTCGCGCTGGCCCTTGACGCGGCTCGGCGATGGGCCGATCGGCTCTTCCATCACCTCCGCGTCGGCCTCGATCACGCCCTGCACCAACGCGAGGTAACGCTTATCGACCTGCCGCAACTCGAACTGCCGGCCCAGTTTCCAGTGGGCTTCGTCGTCCTTGGCGAAGACAATCACACCGGTCGTGTCACGGTCGAGGCGGTGGACGACGCCCGGTCGCGCCAGGTCCTTGCCGACCGCCGACAGATCGCCTCCGACGCGTGAAACATGGCGGAAGTGGTGGACGAGGGCGTTGAGCATGGTGCCGCGGTTATGGCTGCGGGCGGGGTGAACGATGATGTCCGGCTGCTTGTTGAGGACGATCATGGCGTCGTCCTCGTAGAGCACCTCCAGGGGGATGTCCTCGCCCTGAATCTCGGTGGCCGGCGGCGGCGGGACGACCACCTCCACGACATCGCCGATCCGCAGCTTCGTGGAGGATTTGGGCGGGCGCGAGTTCACCGTGACCCCGCCCACCTCGATGAGCCGCTGCAACTGGTTGCGGCTCATGAAGGTGATGCGGTCGGTCAGATACTTGTCGAGCCGTTTGTTGAGGTCGCGCCGGAGCTCGAACACCACGCGGCGGAGGCCGTCGTCGTCTTCGCCCTCGCCCGCGGCGCCGACGGCCGCGCGGATCGCGTCCGGGTCGACCTTGCCCCCGCGCATGATGAAACCAAACTCGACGGAGTCGTCTTCGCTCCGATCGATCCGGCGCGCATCTTCGCCGCCGGTCTCGGTCACGGCGTCGGCGCGTCGTCGCCCGAGGCGCCGGGCTCGGAGCCGTCGTCGCCCTCGCCCGCGGCTTCCTCGGCGGCCTTCTCGCCCGCTTCGATGAGAGGCGCAAAGTCGCTCGAAGGCCCGACAAACCCGTCATCGCCCGGCATCGTCAGCGAGGCCGGGGCCTGCGGCGTCTTCATCTTGGCGCTCTCGGGCAGGTCGGCGTCGCTCGGCAACGCCGCCAGTTTCCCGAGCCCGTCGATCGCGTCGAGCCGCTTGCGCATGATGCCGGCGCGCCCGGTGAGGCGGCCCTCTTCGGCCAGTTCGAGCGCGGCCTGGCCGACGCGTCGGGCCTCGGGAAGTTCATTGAGGTTCAGCAGCACCGTGAAGAGGCCCTCGTGGGCGTCGAGCGCGAACGGCGCGAGGCGGGCCTTGCCGCGGACCTCGGCGATGACTTCCTCGTAGAGCGCTTTGGCGCGCTCGTTCTGCTGCTTCATCTGCTCGGCGTTGAGCCGGTCCTC
>CAZSLT010000073.1:0-1957 GCA_964607595.1 uncultured Phycisphaeraceae bacterium | reverse complement strand
CCGACATGGTCGCGCGTTGTCCCCGGCTCATCGGCGACGATCGAGACCGCGCGGCCCGCCAGCGCATTGAGCAGGGAACTCTTGCCGACATTGGCCGCGCCCCACCCGATGACCATCGGCGGCGTGATCAACCGGCCAAGGGCGAGCGACTCCGGCGCATCCTCAGGCCAGACGGCGCCCTCCCCGGTGCGCCACCGCTCGGCGTGCATCGCGATGACATCCACCGCCCTCGGGCTCGAGGCACGCGACAGCGCATCCATCAGGCACGCGTCGATGAGACTCTCCGCCTCCGGGTAGATCGCGCGAGGGTCATCCGAGACCTCGGGCTCGAACCCGACCGATCGCAGCGCCTCGATCATGGCGTGCATGACGGCCTTGCCGGCGTGCGGCATGACATGCGTGCAGCGCTCGCTCCACCGCGCCACCACGCACTGATCCACGCCGAGCATCGACCTGACGCTGATCCCGCCCGGCACGAGGCCCGGCACGCCGATCCTCGCCAACGCCTCCTCCATCGACGAACCGTCGACGGCTCTCAGTTGAATCACCGCGATCGCGCCCGGGGCGTTGGAAGGCGCGAAGGGCGTGGCCACGGAGAACCGGGCCTTTACTTCCATTTCTCCGGCTCGCGGTAGCCGCTCACACCATTCCGCGGCCCGGTGGCGACGCCCGGCGTCGCGAAGTGCTGCGCTCTGGGGAGGAATGCGATCATCGCCAGCACCGCCGCCAGCGCCACCGCTCCGCCCGGCCACATGGACTTGCCCACAAGGCACGAGACCACCGCAAGCAGAGCCGGTGCTTCGAGCAGCGCCATGACGATCAGACTCAGCGTGACGAACTTCATGGGATCGACGCGCCGGGTCCGCGGGTCAACCCCGGCCGCGCGCATACGCGTGCGGAGGACGGCCGCCACGGGCAGCGCGCCGACCAGCATCAAGGCCGCGGCCCCTGCCAGCAGCGGCGCGGTGGAGACCGCCCCGCCCGCGGGCGCGGGTTGCCCCTTGGCGGTCATGGAGACTCCGCCGACCACGCCCGAAAAGAGGACCACGCCGACGATCAGCGCCACCGAGATCGTGCGCGCCTGCTTGAGCGCCAGCCGCTCCTCATCGCTCAGGTCGCTCGTGGTTTGTGGAGCGTCGACTGGCCTCACGACTCATCCCCGTCGTCGCTCTGCCGCAGCGCCCGTTCGCACGCGATGCGGATCCCCATGAGCGTGAGATTCGGCACGATTCGGTCCACAAGGTCATCGTTCTCAAAGAGCGTCCGCGAGTCCCCGCCGGTGGCCACGATCGGGGGGTACGCGCCGTAGGCGATGGCGTACCGCTCGGCCAGCGCGCGCACGCCGCCCCGGAGCATGGAGACCACACCGAGGCGCATCGCCTGGTCCGTGTTCTTGCCGAAGGGTTGATCCTCCGGGATCGGCGTCGGCGCGGCCTCGGGCAGCGCGCTGGTCCGTTCGTGGAGCATCCGCAGCGCCATGCCCAGGCCGGGCATGATTGCACCGCCCTGGAACACGCCCTGGCCGTCCACGAAATCGACCGTCATCGCCGTCCCCGCGTCGATGACGATGCACGCCTGCTTCATCGCTTCGTACGCGGCCAGCGCGTTCAGGAATCGGTCCTGCCCGGTCATCTGCTCGGGGGCGAGGTCGAAGAGCATGGGGACCGCCAGGTCCTTGCCGATCACGAAGATCTCGTGCGGCGTGCGGCCCCGCAACTGCTCGACGAGCGCATCGCGCACCGGGTTGTTGACCGACGCGAAGACGATCGCGCTCGCCTCGGCGTCGTCGAGCGCATGGGCCGCGTCGGCCAGCGCCTCGATCACGCGTCCCGGCTCGGCGTTCGGCGCCGTCGTCCGCGGGCGGGATCCACCCCCACCACCCGCACCCCCACCACCCCCCTCGCCCTCGGGGGCGAAGACCTCGAACGCGGTGTTCGTGTTGCCGACATTGATGGCC
>CAZSLT010000072.1:0-13244 GCA_964607595.1 uncultured Phycisphaeraceae bacterium | reverse complement strand
ATGGCGGGCCGCAGGTCCCGGGGAATGTCTCGTCGGCGGACCTGTACGAAATGGTGGACAAACTCCGCCGGCGCGCCGGGCTGCCGATGCCTCGGGTCTACATCTGCCCGCACGACGCGCCCAACGCCTTCGCCACCGGGCGTTCGCCGAAGAAGTCGGCGGTGGCGGTGACGCAGGGATTGCTGCGGCTGATGGACCGGCGCGAGATTGAGGGCGTCGTGGCGCACGAGCTGGCGCACATCAAGAACCGGGACACGCTGACCTCCTGCATCGCCGCGACGATCGCGGGCGTGCTGGCGTTCGTGGCGCAGTGGTTCTTCCTGATGGGCGGCGGGCGTCGCGAGGGCGGCCACCCGCTGCTGGGGTTTGTGGTTGTGATCATGGCCGCGGTCGGGGCGGCGCTCATCAAGGCGATGATCAGCCGGTCGCGTGAATTCGTGGCCGATGCGCACGGCGCGCAGATCGCCGGCTCCCCCGAGGGGCTGGCCTCGGCGCTACGGAAGCTGGACGCGATGTCCCGGCGCATCCCGCTGGTGCAACCGAACCCGGCGCAGAACAACCTGTTCATCGTCGAGCCGCTGGCCGGGGGCCGGGCGCTGGTCAATCTCTTCGCCACCCACCCCCCCACCGAGCAGCGGATCGCGGCGCTTCTCCGGGGGTGAGCGCGAACCCCGGCGCGTCCGGCGCAGTAGCATCCATCGAGCGTGAACGCCCGGACGACCAGGCCGAAGACGGTGTCGGCGCGCCGATGGGCGCTGCCGATGCTCGCCGTCGCGGCGTTGGTCGGATGCGTCGGGCTGCTGGCGTCGATCGGTGATCACGCGCCGGCGGCGGGCATCGCGGCGGTGGTCGAGAGCGTCTTCGGACCGGGGCTGATCGCGCTGGCGTGGCTGGCGGGGGCGGTCGGGCTGGGTGTGGGGCTGCTGCGCGGGGCGTGGACGCTGGGCGCGTGCCTCGGCGTGGCGCTGATGCTTTTCGTGGCGCACTTGCTCGGCGTGCTCGGGTTGTTTGCAGGGCGGACGGCGCAGGCCACCGCGTGGGCGCCGGTGGTCACGGGCTGGGCGCTGCTGGGTTGGCGGTGGTGGCGGTCGCCGCCGGTGTTCCGGGCCGAGCGCATCTCGCCGATCGCGCTGGTGTGCGTGCCCGCGATCGGTGTGTTGACCGTCGCGTCGTGCCTGCCCGCGGGGACGATCTGGGCGAGCGAGGCGCACGGATACGATGTCGTTTCGTATCACCTTGCGTTGCCCGCGGAGTGGCGGCAACGGGGCCGGATCGAGCCGCTTGCGCACAATGTCTACTCGTACCTGCCTTCGTTCATGGAGGCGTCGTTCGCGCAGCTCGACGCGATGATGGGCGGCCCGGGCCCCGGACGCGGGCTGGGGTTCAGCGGGCTGGCGGCGCAGATGCTGCACGGGATGCTGGCGGTGTGCGGCGCGATCGTGACCGGCCGGCTGGTGCGCGCCGTGTCGGAGCGGGCGGGGGTCGGGGTTCACCCCGCGGCCCCGATGCTCGGCGCTGTGGTCGTCATGAGCGTGCCGTGGGTCGTTGTCACCGGGAGCATGGCGTACAACGAGATGGGCGTGATCGTCGGATTCGCGGGGGCGCTGTTCGCCGCGGCGTCGGGCGCGATGAGCCCGATCGCCCGTGGCCTGGTGATCGGCGCGCTCTGCGGGGGCGCGGTGTCGTGCAAGCCGACCGCGATGTTTCTCTGCGTGCCGAGCGTTGTACTCGCGGTGCTCTGGGCGCGGCCCCGGCGCGAGTGGGCGGCGGTCCTGCTGAGCGCGGCCGCGGCGGGTCTCGCCATGATCGCCCCGTGGCTGATCAGGAACTGGCTCCACGGCGGCAACCCGGTGTTCCCCTTCGCGACCGGGCTGTTCGGCGCAGCGCACTGGACCCCGGAGCAGGCCGCGCGATGGGCGGGCGGGCACGCGCCGGATGCGCCGCTGCCGGCGCGGCTCGGACAATTGTTCTCCGCCGCCCGCGGGCTGGCGCACCCGCAATGGTCGATCTTCGCGCCGCTGACAGTCGCGGGGATCGCGGCGTGCATGGCCGCACGCGGGAATGATGCGGGCACGCGCGGGCTCCGGCGCATTGGGCTGCTGCTGAGCGGGATGACCGCGGTCATCCTCGGCGCCTGGCTCGTGGCCGGGCACCAGCAATCACGCTTCCTGTTGCCGCTGGTCGTGCCGGGTGCGGTCGCGGCCGGGTGCGCGACGATGGCATTCTCAACTCCGGCGCGCCGATGGATGGCGGCGGGTGTCGGCGCGGCGGCGGCGCTGGCGATGAGCATCCACTCGGCGGTGATCTTCGCGGGCGAGAACGGCGGACGGCCGAATGTCGCGCTCGTCGATGGAGCGACCGAACTGAACGGCGCGCGTCGAATCGCCGTATGGGCGACGCTCAGCGAGGTCGAGCAGGAGGCGTCGTGGGGGTCGATGAACCCGACCGCCGCGACGAACCTGCTGATGTCGCGGCTTCACGGCATGGCGGCCGGGGGAGGCGGGGGGGGCGGGGGGGCGGGTCGGGTGTACCTGCTGGGGGACGCGACGCCGCTCTACTTCGTCATCCCGCTGCTGTACCACACGACCTGGGACCGTTCGCCGATCGGCTCGGCGCTGCGTGCGGGGATGGACCCGGTCGCGGCGCTGCGGGACCTGGGCGTGACGCATGTGCTGATCAATTTCGCCGAGCTCGACCGCCTCGGGAGCGACGGCTGGTACGACCCGCAAGTGACGCCGGAGTGGGTTCGTGATGAGTTCCTCCCGCGGTGCGAGGTGCTGCGCGTCTGGCCGGCGACGGGTTCGGTGCTGGTCGCGCTGCCCCGGGGCGAGCCGCCGCCGGCGCAGCGGTAGGATGCGCCCGATGCGTGAGGAGCCCGCCGCGACATCCGACGGATTGCACGCGCCCGGGGGCGCCTTGGGCGCGCTTGAGCCGCCCCGACGATGGTCGCCGGCGCGGATGGCGATGCAATTGATCGGCGGTCTGTTGGCGCTGGGGTTGCTCGGGTGGGCGTTGAGTCTGGCGTTGTCCGATGACAACCGCGCGAGTCTGGAGAATCTCTCGAGCGCCGAGCCGTGGCGCATCATTTCGCTCTTCGCGCTCAGTGCGCTCGCGGTGGTTCTCAGCGGTCTGATGTTCTGGGTCGTGATCCGGCCGGAGCGCCCGGTGCCGCTGGCGAGCGTGATGGGGGCGAACGCGATCGCGATGGGACTCGGGCTTGTGCCGTTGAAACTCGGCATGGTGGCGCGGGTGCTGATCCACCACCGGCGCGACGGCGTGCCGTTCAAGGACATCGTGGCGTGGGTGGCCGCGATGGCGGCGCTTTCGGTCGCGATCCTCGGCCCGCTGGCGCTGGCGTGTTTGTGGCGCGGTGACATCGACCCACTCTGGTGGCTGGTCGGTGTCGGCGGGGCGCTGGCGGCCAGCGCGGCGGGTGTGGCGGTCGGGGGCGCCTCGGCGTCGCGCCCCTGGCTGGCCCGGATGAGTCTCGGCTCGTGGCGGCTTGTGCGGCACCCCGTCGGCGTCGGCACGCACGCGGCGCTGCGGCTGACGGACCTCGGGTTGCTCGGGCTGCGGTTCTGGCTGGCCGCGACGATGGCGGGCGTGGCGATGTCGCCGGGGCACGCGATGCTCTACGCCGTGGTGTATGTGACGATGGTCGTCGGGGGGCCGGTCGGGCGGGTCGGGTTCGCGGAGATGGCCGTGGCGGGCGTCGCGGCGGCGGTCGGTCAGAAGCCGAGCGACCTGGCGCTCGTGGCGATCACGGTCACGGCGGTGGAGGCGCTGACGAGTCTGGGCGCGGCGGCGATCGCGTGTTTCTGGATCCGCCCGGACCGGCTCATGGCGCGTCGGGTGTCGGCTCCGTCGGCCTCCGCTTGATTTCGACGACCGCCGTCTGGCGCTGCACGAGCGACTGACGCCCGAGCGTCCAGCGCGAGACGAGCGATCGTGTCGTGGTACGTTCGATCAGCGCATCGCCTGTGGTGTCCCACTTCACGGTTGTCGTGCCTTCGGACTCGATGATCTCGGCGGACGGGCGCGAGGAGTCGGGGCGGCCGAGCAGCTCCAAACGGGCAACTGAGGAGCCCTTGAGTGTGGCGGTGTCGGCGGCCGCGTCCGGCAGCGACCATTCGGTGGTCGTCTCGACGCGGCCGACCGGCGGCATCGTGACGGCCCGGACGGTCCGCCAAGTGTCGCCGATCGAGCGCACCGCGACCCGCGCCGAGCCGTCGGCGCAGAGTATGGTCTCGACGGCTTCGGCCATCCGCTCCGGGGTGAACAGCCCGACGAAGATCGGCGTGTCCTCGCCGAAGACAGACGCCTCGTCGATGAAGGCGTCCAGGCCGTCGATGGATGTCACCGCGCCGGCGGGGTCGATGGTGACGATCGGGATCGTCGTGGCCAGGACCATCCCGGCGCGATGCGCGTCGCTCTCGGCATCGGCCGCGGGAGGTGCGGCGCCGTCTGCGCGCGTCCATGCGAATTCGAGGCGGCCGAGCGAAGTATCGGCCGCGATCTCGACGCGGTCGAACGACAGCAGGAATTCGCCGCTGCCGTCGCGTTCGAGCCGGCGCGGCACCAGACGGATGTCGGCGGCGTGGCGCTGCTCGGCGAGTCGGCCCTCGCCGGGCGCGGCCTCTGCCTCTCCGCCCCCATCCCCCCCACCACCCGGATCGTCCGCGACGATCTCGGGGACGGACTCGATCTGCAATCGTTGGTCGATCGTGTAGGAGAGCGTCTTGTCGGGCCCGATCGACGATGCCAATCGCACCCGGCGCGCCTCGGGCTGAGTCGAGGACACGGCCAAGAGGCAGACGGCGATCGCGGCGGTGATGAGGTTCATGGCGTGCTCCCGGTGGGACGATTCTAGGGGATCGGCGCGACGACGCGCGACGCGGCTCTACAATCCCGCCCCGTGAGACTCGCGCTCGTGCAGTTCAACCCGACGGTCGGCGATATGCCGGGCAACGCCCGGGGCATCGCGGATTGGGCGCGCCGGGCGGCGGACCGGGGGGCGGACCTCGTCGTCTTTCCCGAACTGGCCCTGTGCGGCTACCCGCCCCGAGACCTGTTGCTCCAGGAGGGCTTCTGCGAGCAGATCCGCGACGAAGCGCTCGCGCTACGGGCGAGTCTGCCGGCCGGGTGCGTCGTGATGATCGGTGCGGCGTGGAAGCCGGGGGCGGGGGAAGAGGGCGCGGCGTCGTTCGACGGCGCGGCCCGGCCTCGCAACAGCGTGCTCATCTACCGCGATGGGCAGATTGTCGATCGCTACGACAAGCGGCTGCTGCCCACTTACGATGTGTTCGACGAGGACCGGTATTTCAAGGCCGGCGACCGTGCGTGCGTCGTCGAGATTAACGGCACTCGTGTCGGCGTGAGCATCTGCGAAGACCTGTGGCACGGCGACGATGTCGGGTTCGCGTCGCGCTACGAGGGCATGCCCGACCCGATGCTCGACCTCGTGCGCGCGGGGGCGGAGGTCATCGTCAACCCCAGCGCCTCGCCCTTCGCGCTCGGCAAGGGCGCCCGCCAACGCGAGATCCTCTCGCGCCATGTCCGCCGGCACGGCGTGTGCGTCGCGGCGGTGAACCAGGTCGGCGGCAACGACGACCTGATCTTCGACGGGCACGCGGCGGTGCTGGTCCCCGATGGCGGTGCGGCCCCCGCCGCGGGCGCGCGGCTGGTCGCGGCCGGGCCGGGCTTCGCCGAAACGATCACGCTGTTGGACCTGCCGAGCGAACGGCACGGATGGACGCGCCTGCCGACGGTCACGGACCCCTTGCTCGGCTCGCCGGATGAGTCGCTGCTGTGGCGGGCGCTCGTGCTGGGGGTGAAGGACTACTGCGCCAAGACCGGCTTCCGGGATTGCGTCATCGGGCTCTCGGGCGGGATCGACTCGGCGCTGACCGCGGCGATCGCCGCGGCGGCGCTCGGCGCGGATCGCGTGCTCGGTGTGGGCATGCCCAGCCGATTCTCTTCGGAGGGTTCGGTCTCGGACGCGCGCGAGCTCGCCGACCGGCTGGGGGTTCGGTTCGAGGTCGCGCCGATCCGGGAGCATCACGATCTGATGGAGTCCGCGATGGGCGGGTTGTTCGCGCGGCTCGGCGCCGACCCGGCCCCGGGCGTGGCTGAGGAGAACATCCAGTCGCGCCTGCGCGGGCTGATTCTCATGGCGATCTCGAACAAGACCGGGGCGATCCTGCTGACCACCGGCAACAAGAGCGAACTGGCGGTCGGATACTGCACGCTCTACGGCGACATGAACGGCGGGCTGGCGGTATTGAGCGATGTGACGAAGGTGCAGGTCTACCGGCTCTCGCGATGGGTGAACGCGAACCACCGAGCGTGCGGGTTTGATGGGCCGCCGATCCCGGAGTCCACGCTCACCAAACCCCCGAGCGCGGAGCTGCGCCCGGATCAGACCGATCAGGACACGCTGCCGCCCTACGAGGTGCTCGACGAGATCGTGGCGCGGTATGTGGATCAGCGGCAGGGCGCCGCGTCGATCGCGCGGCAGACCGGGTTCGACGAGGCGCTCGTGCGCCGGACGGTGCGGATGATCGACCTGGCCGAGTACAAGCGCAAGCAGATGCCGATCGGGCTCAAGGTGTCTGCGGTCGCGTTCGGGCGGGGCCGTCGCCGACCGATCGCGCAGCGCTATTCCGGCGGCTGATCAGGGGACATACGCCGCGATCGAGCTGACCAGGCCCATGCCTTGGGAGTCTCGTGCCCCGACCCAGTTGAGCATCTGGATCTGCTCGGCCCCGGTGGCGCGGACCATCGCGGCGAGGTTGCCGGCGCTGCACCAGCGCGTCGGGTTCTGCTCCCACGCCAGCGCGGCGAGCATCTCATCGACCTTTCCAGAGCAGAGCAGCGCGGTGAGACGGCGGTCGGTGTCCTGCACAGACTGGAGGAACTGCTTGGTCTCTTCGGTCTGCTCGGTGAGGTTGACCTGATCGCCGAACATCGGGCCGACATGGCTGAGGTCGGCCGAGGAGATGATCAGCGTGCGGCCCGGCGCTTCGGCCAGCGCGGCGCGGAGGGCCTCGACGAACGGGTCGAGGTCGAGCCCCTTGCCGTCGTAGGAAGCGCCGGCGTTCGAGGTCGGGTCGTGGATGAGCGCCGCGTAGAGGCGCGGGAAGCGCCCCGCGTTGTCGGCGCCGAAGGTGTGCTGAATCCACGGGAGCTGGAGCTCGATGGAGTGTTCGCGCTCGTGGTCGTAGCGGTGCTCGATCAGGCGCGACGCGTTCTCCGGGCCCAGGTGCTTGTTGACGAGCGAGGCGAATCCCTCGTCGAACTCGCAGACACCCAGGGGCGTCTCGAGACTCTTGTTGCAGCCGCACACGCCGGTGGCGAAGCCGAAGTGATTGGTTCCCAGGATCACCACGCGGTCGGGGCGGGGCGCCTCTTTCAGACTCGAATAGATCGCGGCGTAGTTGATCCAGCCGCGGTAGTAGTCCAGGTGCGGCGCGACGATGGCGCGCGGGAGCTCGGCCAACGGCTCGCGGTTCACGGTCTTGCGGACCTGCTCGATCCACTTGTCGAACGCCTCGGTGAGCTTCGCGGCCCCCTGGCTCGCTTTCTGCTCGTCGGTGGCGTCTTCTCCCAGCGACTGGACGACCATGGCGTCGGCAAAGTCAGCGGTGGCGCCGGCGGGCAGCGTGTCGGAGGCATCAAACTCGGCGCGCATGGCCGCGACCATCGCGTCGAATCTAGGACCGTAGAGAAGGCCGGCCGAGTCGAGCTGCCCGACCAGACCCTGCAACATCGCGGCGGTCAGGCCGTGGCCCACTGTCTGGGCGATCTGCTCGAGCGTGTTGCTCCCGTTCATGTGCGGAAGGATGTGCTGGGCCTGCGGGATCAGGAACACGAGTTCCTTGGTGATCTGATGGCGGTCGCGGAGCCCCAGCAGGACCTTGTCCTCCTGGCGGAAGGGGAACCCCTCGACGGCCCGGAGACGGGGTTTCTGGTGGTGGGGCGCGGCGGGGTTGAACTCGGTCTTGGCATCGCTCATGAACAGGGAACTCCGTGGAGGGTCCGGGTAGTGGAGAGGCAGGCGGGGGGGCGGGATCCGCGTGAGGGGTCGGGGCCCTGGCCTGCGATGGCATAGTCTATGCCCCCGGCGGGGCCGGACTGGACGCTCGGGGCGATCCGGGTACAATCCTCGCCCCAAAACGGCGCGTCCGTCCGAGGCGATGGTGGTTGCCGGATGGGCCTGAATCCCAGCTGAGGTTCGCAAGTCATGTTCGAGTCGCTCAAAGCCGGCCAGAAGATTGTCTGCACGATCACGAAGGAGCCGCGCGGCAACGCACGGAACACCCTCGAGCGGCTCATGCGCCTCGATCCCGATCACAGGCGCGCGCTCAAGAACGCGCAGAAGCACCGCGTCCGGACGCTCATCATCCGCTCGCGCGGCAAGCGCCCGTGGGAGCAGCGGGTCCGCTCCTCGAAGATCGTGATGCCGTCCGAGGGGACCTCGTGGAACATGGTCTGGTTCCCGCATGTGGCGCCGGACTTCCAGAGCGTCGCCTCGTATGTGCAGGTCAAGCCCGCCTGAATCGCGGCCACGCCCGCATTTCAAGGGGATTCCGTGTGAACATCCGACTCCGCAACCCCGCGATTCTCGTCGGGGTGATTGTGTGCTGCGCGCTGGGCGCCTGCAAGAAGAACGACGCGAAGGCCGCCGAGGCGGAGCGCGAGATCATGCGCTACACGGTTCGCGGCCAGGTCGTGCAAGTGCCCACGACGGGCGACCCGCGATCGGAATTCAGCGTCCGCCACGAAGCGATCCCCGAGTACCGGCGCATCGACGGCAGACTCGGCATGAACACCATGACGATGGGATTTCCGGTGGCCAAGGGCCTGTCGCTCGAGGGCATCGAACCCGGCGACATTGTGCGTCTGACATTCGAGACGGAGTACGAGGCGGGCTACACCAAACTCAAGGGCTACCAGGCCGTCGAGGTGGTTGAACTCCCCGCCGAGACCGCGCTGGACTTCTCCTCGCTGCCCAAGCCGGAATGAGCGCCAAACCCGAGGGTCTCGTTGGATCTTCCACCACCCCGATCCGCCAATTAAAAGGACCCGGCGCCATCAAACAGAGATGAACGCCGGGCCTCGTGGGGGTCAGGAAGAAACAGGGTTCCAACAAGGGTCGAAGTGCACAAGTTCCGACTCTCCAAGTCTTTACGACCTGATAACTCCACGGGTTCCCGATCGGGGTCACCAAACTCAGATTTTTGGGGGATCGGGGGTGTCAGGGCGTCGTCTGGCCGATCCCGAGCCGCTCCATGATCTTCTGGAGGTCCGACCAGACCTTGGCCCGGACCTCGGGTGTGTACTGGCGCAGGAGATACGCGGGGTGAAAGGTGGGCATCACCGGGATGCCGCGGTACTCGAACCAGCGCCCGCGGAGGGCACCCATCGCCTCATCGGTTTTGAGGAGATAGTGGGTCGCGGGCCGGCCGAGGGTGCAGATGACCTCCGGCCCGATGATCGCGATCTGATCGTCGAGGAATGGCCCATCGAGCGCGGCCTCCTGCGGGGTCGGCGTTCGGTTCTCCGGGGGTCGGACCTTGAGGACATTGGCGATGTAGACCTCTTCGCGCTTGAGGCCCATGGCCTTGATCATGTCGTTGAGTTTCTGGCCGGCGCGCCCGACGAACGGGACCCCCTGGGCGTCCTCATCGGCCCCGGGCGCCTCGCCGACGAACATCAGACGGGCGTCCGGGGAGCCATCGCCGAAGACGATGTTCGTCCAGCCCGGCATCTCCCTGGCGACCTGACTCTCGCTCGCGTACCGCTCGCGGAGCGCGGCCAGCGCGGCGGCCTTGCCGGAGGCGGGCAGTGAAGCAGTCCGATTTGGATGAACGGTGGCCGGCGCATCGCCGTCGGTCGCGGTGACACCGACCGGGCCCGATCGGCGGGGCAGGAAGTCCACACCCAAGAGACGCGAGGTCTCGGCGTGCTGGCGGGCGGCGCGGAGCTGTGATCCGGTGGAGTCCATCGCGGCGACATCCCGTGCTGCCTTTGCCATCGCCTGCCCCGCGCGCGGGCAGCAACCGTCGGGCGGGGCGCGGACATGGTACAGGGGAGGGGCGGTGGCGCCGGGCCGGCGATCAGTTCACGAGCGAATGGGAGTTCTTCAGCGTGCCGACCGCGCTCGACGGCGAGCCGTGCGCCGATTTCAGGCGCGGGTGCCCGAGCGCCCGCGCGACGAGTTCGCCGCGAGTCGTCGCGTTGAGTTTCTTGTGAAGCGACTTGACATGATCGTGCACGGTGTGCGGGCTGCGTCCGATGCGGTCGGCGATGTCGCGGACGGTGCGTCCGAGAGCCAGATGCTCGAGCACTTCCTGCTCTCGGAGCGTGAGCCAACTGGCCGGCGTGATCTCTCCGCCGTTGAAGGCGCGGGAGACACGATCCGCCAGCAAGGGGAGGATGCTCTCGAGGACACGCGCCATGGGTGTCAACGAGTCCGCCGACTCCGGGGTCAGCCCGATCTCGACGATGACGACGCGGTCGCGTCGCTGCGAAGGAACGATCTCGATGCCGACAAGCAGGTCCGACGATCCGGCGCGCTTCCAGGCCTTGCCGCGGTTCGACGAAGACCACGCGGCGTAGAGCGGCGTCGAAGAGACCAGGAAGGTGCGTTTGCCGGCGCGTGGCGGGGCGGCCCAGCCGAGGGGGCCGAGCGGGCCGGTCGCGTCGACCAAGGCGCTCAGGCCCGGATCGGTCGCGCCGACCACCTCGATCGAGGGGCTGGCGTCGGTCCCGGGCATGGTCGCGATGGCGACCACGACCTCGCCGCGTCCGGCGATGTTCGACAACCCCGCGGCGGCGCGGTCGCACCAGTTTGGAGAGGGGAATGCGGGGAGCGACCCAAGCCGCACCGCGGACTCGACGCCGACCCGGACCGGGTCGATCACCCCGTGAGAATCTTCGTTCATGTGGCTCGCCTTTCAATCCTGGAAAGAAGCGAACAAATGGACCAATCGTGTCAATCGTTCAACCATCCGTGGCTGTTTTGGCCGCGGCGAGAGTGGACTATAGCACCCAATTCATACCCATTCTTCTTTGATATCCCCCGACCGGGGGATTCCACAATCTTGTGCGAAGATCGACGCAGTTCGGGGTCAATCGGCCGGAAGTTGAACACGATCGGCTAATCGTTCACCGAGCCAGGCCTCGAAGAGGGGGTCACGCCGGACCACCTGGATCGACGCGGGGCTCTCACCGGATCGAAGCGCGACGAGGTCGATCGTGTAGGTGCTCCGGCGGGGCTGGGTGGCGTCCACCTGCCGGCCGCGTCGCTCGGCCCGGAGTATCTCGGCGATCACCCGGATCTCGATGGGGCCGGTGACGGTCCGCATGTCATCGGCGGGCGGGTCGATGGGTCCGGGGGTGAACTCGATGGCGACGGCGCGGGCGTGGTTATGCAGAAGGTCGTCGAAGGCGACGCCGGGGGTCCGGGCGTGGCCCATCCACGGGGTGGCATAACCCGCCGAAGCGCGTGGAATGGTGGTGATGACGCCGTGGCGGGCGTCCACGCGGTCGAGGACGAAGCCCGCGTCGCGGAGGACATCCTTGGCCCCCTGGAAGGCCGCGGCATAGTCAGCGGCGTCGATGCGCATCGGGGCGGGGGTCGGGACGGTGGTTGATGCGCACGCGCCGAGCAAGCCGCAGACGAGCGCCAAGGCCGATGCGCCCCAGAGTGCTCCGCGCCGCTGTGGTTTCCGTGCCGCGTCCATGGCGGGGAGTGTACCGGGGGTACCGGGGGCGGTGTTCATTAGGATGATGGCTCGGAATCAACGGAGGTGAGGGATGCTGGAAGGCAACGCGGTGGTGGCGCAATCGGGGGGGCCGACGGCGGTGATTAACCAGTCGCTGGTGGGCGTGGTCGAGCGGTGGCGCGACTTCTCCCGCGGCAAGGGCCGGGTGTTCGGCGCCCGGCACGGGGTGCGGGGGATGATCGAGGACAAGTTCCTCGACCTGACCGAGACACCGGCCGAGACGCTTGAAGCCGTCGCGGGCACGCCGAGCGCGGCGCTCGGGTCCTCGCGTGACAAGCCGGACGAGGCGTACTGCCAGAAGATCATCGCGGCTCTGAAGGCGCGGGACATCCGCAACTTCTTCTACATCGGCGGGAATGACTCGTCGGACACCTGCCGTATCGTGGATGAACTCTCGCGGAAGTCGGGCTACGCGATGCGCTGCTTCCATGTGCCCAAGACGGTTGACAACGACCTGATGGAGAATGATCACACGCCGGGGTACGCCAGCGCAGCGCGGTATGTCGCGCTCGCGTTCATGGGAGACAACCTCGACAACGCCTCGCTGCCGGGGATCAAGATCAATGTGGTGATGGGCCGGCACGCGGGGTTCCTGACGGGCGCAGCGGCGCTGACGAAGCAGCGTGAGGAAGACGGCCCGCACCTCGTGTACCTGCCGGAAGTGGCGTTTGATCTGGAGCGGTTCGTCGCGGATGTCGAGGGGGTGTACAGGAAGCACAAGCGCTGCCAGATCGCGGTGAGCGAGGGGATTCAGGACTCCAAGGGGCAGGCGATCGCGGCGACGCTCATTGGGGGGGGGAGTGGTGAGAAGGATGCGCACGGGAATGTGCAGCTGTCGGGCTCTGGCGCGCTGGGGGACATGCTGGCGGAGTTCATCAAGAAGAAGCTGACGCCGGCTGGAGGCAAGCCGCCGCGTGTGCGCGCCGACACGCTGGGGTACCCGCAGCGCTGCTGGCCGGACCCGAGCAAGATCGACCAGTGCGAGGCGCGCGGGGTGGGCAGGTACGCCGTGGAGCAGGCACACGATGGGATGGCGAGCGGCTCGATCGCGATCGAGCGGACCGGCGACCGGCCCTACACCTCGCGGATGAAACGGGTGGAATTGACGGCGGTGGCGGCCAAGACGCGGCACATGCCCGCGGAGTTCATCGAGGGGCACCGCGGCGTGAGCGGGAGGTTCATCGAGTGGCTGACACCGCTGGTGGGCGAACTGCCGCGTGTGGGGCGGTTGTGAGCGGGCTGCCGGACATCGAGGCCCTTGAACGGTTCGTACTCGACAACGAGGAGTTGGTCGAGCTTGAGAACCGTGTCGGCTCGTTCAATGTGTTTGATGCGCTGGGTGTCATCCATCGCGAAATCACGCACTCGCATTTTCTCGCGTGGCTGCTTGATCCCGGTGAGTCGCACGGCTTCGGCGCGCTGTTCCTGCGCCCGGTACTGATGGACATGCTGCGG
>CAZSLT010000071.1:0-13321 GCA_964607595.1 uncultured Phycisphaeraceae bacterium | reverse complement strand
GCGGGTGGACGACCCGAACGATGCAGAGGGGGCGTTTGATGTGTGCCGCGTCGGTGCGGCGGCTCGGGGGAGCGTGCTGTTCCTGCGGTTCAATGTGGGTCGTGTGGTGACGCTGCAGGCGGGTCCGGAAGAGGACGGCACGCTGATTCTGGATCTTGAGTCGGACGCGGGGCGGCGGCTGTCGATCGATCTGCGTGGCAAGGCGTTGTGGCTGGACGGGGACACGGGCAACCTTGTGCCACACAGCGCTGTCGGGTTGCGAACAGGGCCGTCGCATTCGGCGGAGGAGTTCGAACTCCGCGCGGACCTACGCGTGCTGGGGCTGGCGCCGGGGGATGCGGTGACGGTGCGGTTTCGCGGGTCGGACGAGCTGGACTCGCCGGTGCGCGTTGCGATGGACGGCGAGCCGGTGGTCGCGGAGCGGGGGACGACGGCGCGGGCGCCGGGAACGGCGATGCGGCTGGCGAACCTGAATGTGTTTCACAACGGGCTTGTGAAACCGGAGCGGAGCGAGGCGATCGGGCGTCTGATTCGCGCGGTGGACGCGGATGTGTACTGCATCCAGGAGGAGTGGCGGACGGAGGAGTCGGACATCGGCGCGGCGTTCGACCGGGCGATGGGCGATGCGCCGGGGACTTGGCATGCGGTGAGCGTGGACGGGGCCGCGGTGGTGTCGCGGTGGGCGATGGAGCCGTCGCCGGTGACGCTGGCGCGTTCGGGGATGGCGGTGGTGACGACGCCGGGCGGGGTGCGGATCGCGGTGGCGAGCGTTCACTTCAAGTGCTGCGGCTACGACGGGAGCATGGAGGATCGGACGCGGATCGAAGAGGCGCGGACGCTCGCGGATGAGCTTTCGGTGCGGATGGAGACCGGCGAGGAGGCGGTCGTCGCGGGGGACTGGAACCTGGTGGGATCGGCGCTGCCGCTGACGGTGCTGACCTCACGGGATGGGATCGCGCTGGAGCGTGTGTGGCCCCGGCATCTCGATGGCGTGGAAGCGCACACATGGCGGGACCACTCCAAGAGTTTCACGCCGGGGGTGCTGGACCTGGTGGCGCACTCGGGCGGGCTGCGGGCGCTGCGGTCGTTCGTGTTCGACACGGCGGACCTGGACGCGGAGCAGCTTGAGTCGCTGAGCGTGATGTCGGCGGACAGCGGGGCCAGCGACCATCTGGTGGTCGTGACGGACTTCGCTACGGCGGAGTGAGGCGGGATTAGTGCGTGTGGGCCTCTTCCATGCCGCAGGGATCGCCCTGGGGCAGGCCGCTGCGGAGCTGGAACGCGGTGCGACCGATGCCGTTGGCGCGGTTGGCGTTGTTGGCCAGCGCGGCGGGGATCATGCCGACAACGGCGCTGTTGGCGCAGGCCTCGGGGTCTGCGGCGGTGGCGATGAAGTGCTCGGTGAAGATGCTCTGGATGAGCCCGCTCTCGAGAGCCTCGGGCGTGTAGGAGAGCCGCGCGAAGTAGGCGTTGATGGAGACGAGGTCGACCTGGCCGTCCTGCGTATCGATGATGGCGTGTGTCGATGAGGGAGAGAGGGCCTCGGCGGCGGTAGCGATGCCGGCGATGCCGGCGGAGAAGGAGACATCGAGCGCCGAGACATGGGGATCATTGGGGGTGTTTGAGACTTCCGGGTGGAAGGTGAGGAAGAAGGCGTCGAGGCCGTTGGCACCGTCGGAGCCGGCGAAGGCGGAGAGCTGAACGAAGTGGCCGTCGTAGGCGAGGCCTGAGACGCGTTCGATCCGGTTGAACTTGCCGAGATCGAAGCCGGATCCGATCACGGTCGCTTGCTGGACCGCGAAGTCACCGGCGTTCCCCCACGCGGTGTCGAGAATGTAGGGTGAGGGCGCGTTGGCCGCGGTCGTGGTGCGCGGGTCGAGGAGCATCATGAAGAGGTTGCTGTAGTTCGAGCCGAGTTCGGCGCTGGGCGCGTTGTAGAGGCCGGCGAGCCAGATGCCGCCGAGATCGGGGGCCGAGGCCGCGGCCTGGACGCTGGCGCCGGGGAACTCGGCGAGCGTGGTGAGGGTCTCGTTGGCGGTGTTCAGACGGACGAGCGCGGACTCGATGCGTCCGAAGTCGTCGTGGTCAAACTCGTGGCGTGTCGCGTAAAGGTTGGAGCCGAGCGCGGCCAAGCCGGTGAGGACGGGGCCGGGGGTTCCGTCGCCATCGCCGGTGTCGAAGTTGGCGATGAGTTCAAAGCCGGTGGCGATGCCCGCGGTGGGATTGACGGTGCGGGCGTAGAGGTTGTTGTACTGGGCGATGCCGGCGTCGCCGTCCGGATACGCGTTGCCTCCGTCGAGGTAGAGGACCTCGATGGCGTTGCCGTCGGCGTCGCGCGCGGCGAAACCGGCGTCGATGTGCGCCTCCGGGAGATTGTCGAACGAGGCGGTGTTGGGCGGATCGAGCGTGATCTCGACGGCGGTGCGGGCCAGGGTGTCGGCGCCGATGAAGACCGATGAGATGGCGACATGATCGCCGCCGGGGGTGAACTCGGCGAGCGTCTGCGCGATCGCGTTGGCGATGCCGTACTGGTGATTGATGTTGTTGAACAGGTTGACGGCCAGGAGGGCGAGCGCGGCGGACTCATCGGACTCGCTGGGCGCGTTGAGGACCTCAAGGAACTCGGTCGAGACGATGAGGAAGACCAGCCCCGAGCTCCAGGCCTGCTGGCTGAAGGCGACGCGCCCGAGCAGCGGGCTGACGCCGGCGAGCTGGAGCACGGAGGAGTCGACCGGTATGAGGTCGGCCGAGGGTGACAGCGCGCCGAGATTGACACCGGCGAGGGCAAAGGGCTGCCCCTTGGCGCGTTCGATGCGTGTGATGAAGGGGTCGTTGTCGGTGTTGGCCGCGTTGGGGTTGAAGTGGACGAAGATCGACTCAAGCTTCGGGTCGTTATCGATGTTGGCGTAGCCGGAGACGATGAGGCGGTTGTTGGCGAAGCCGGCGCCGGTGATTCGCGAGAAGGAGAACTCGCCGGTCGGGGCGACGCCGGAGCCGAGAGAGGTGCCGGTGCGGACGAGCAGGTCGCCGGTGACGCCGAGCCATGCGCTGGAGAGGTAGGAGTTGCGGGGGTCGACCTCGAGCAGGACGGTGTCGATGAAGTCGGGAACGCCGGGGAACTCGCCGACGATGCCGGTGCCGAGGAAGTCGCTTGAGGTGAGGAAGAGACTGCCGCGGGTATTGGCGCCGGCGACGGCTCCGTCGAGGGGGAGCGTGAAGTCGAGCAGGTTGTTGACCGACCCGTTGGGCCCGGTGGTGATGGAGACCAGCCGTGACGGGGAGGACTCGCCTTCAGAGAGCGTAACGCCGAAGATGTCGGACCCGAGCGTGTCGATGCCGCCGATGAGTGCCGCGTCGCTGTAAGCGTTCAGAAGCGTCCATGAGGCGCCGAACTCGGCTTCGGTGGAGCCGGGCTTGAGCGAGAGCGACCAGAGCTCGTTGACGACCAAGTGCGGGCCGCCGTTATCGGTGCCGCCGAAGAGGTAGAGCAGTTCGTTGCCGGCCTCGCCGGCGCGGAGGCCCAGTCCGCCCTCGGGGAAGAAGCCGTTGTCGGCGTCGGGCGTCGCGGTGCGCGGGAGCGAACTGCGGACGATGCTCTCGTCGCCGTCGAGCAGTTCCCGGGCGCGGAGGTCATCATCCTCGGCGTCGGCCAGGAAGATCGCGGTGTCGTCGAGGTCAACGGGGTCATCATCTTCCCCGCCGCCGCCCCCTCCACCACCGCCACCCCCCCCACCGCCGCCCCCGCCGCCGCCACCGCCGCCGTCATCAATGGGAAGGTCAAACTCGGGGGTGTCCTGCGCGCCGGCGTTACCGATCGCGTTGACGGCCTCGCCGCCGCCCGGCGAACGGTTCACGACGCCCGACTCATCGGGGTCGCGGGCGTTCTTTGGGCCGGTATCCATCTGGGTTTTGCCGATATTGCCGGCGGCGGGGTCGGGCTTGTCGGAGCTGGACTGCGAGTTGTCGGTGATCGCGGCGATCGAGCCGTCGGCGTAGGCGACGGTGAAGCGGCCCCGGTTCAACTCGCCGCCGAATGCGGCGGAGGTGCGGTCGCTGATGACCTCCATGCCGCCGTTGGTGCCCTTGATGGCGAGTGTGGCATCGGGGGCCTGGATCTCGACATCGTTGGCGTTGGCGGTGGATGTGACATTGAAAAGAAGGCGGCCGTACTCGAGGCGGATGTCGGTTTCGTCGGTGCGCTGCTGGTTGGCGTCGACGACCGCCTTCCGCATGCGGTCGATGGAGATCAGGGCGATGCCCGTGGCGGAGAAGACCTGCTCCTGACCGACGCGGATGTTGACGAGACTGTTGACGCCGGTGCGGACCCACTGCGACTCTTTAAGCGCCATGCCGGGCTTGGCGTCGGTCCACGGTCCGCGACGGGAGTCGCCGACTTGGACGGTGCCGGTGACGGTGACGATGGTCGCCTGGTTGGGCTCGACGATTGGCGCGGCGTCGGCCGCGGTGGGGGCCGGTGTCGGCGCGGGCTGGGCGAGGGTGGCGGCCTGACCGACGAGGGCGAGCAGGCAGGAGGCGGTGAGGATGAGGTCCCGGCGCATGGATGGACTCCCGGCGTGTGGTTACTTCTCGGACAGGACAATCGTCCCGCCGAATTGGTCGGGTGGCAAGCCGCTTGCGGCCCATTGTTCGATGGAATGCAGATAGAGGTCGAACAGCGGCTCGTGGCCGAATCGGCTCTTGATGGCGTCCAGGAGCGCACGGCACTCTTCCGGGCGGCCGGAGGTGAAGGCGGCCGAGGCCTCTTCCCACGCGGCGATCCAGTCGTCGGTGGCGTCGCCCCGGGGGGCGCGGTCGCCGATGACCTCGTAGATCCGTTCTGGCTCGGTCTTGCCCTTGACGATGAGGCGTGCGACGGTGCGGAGGCGGAGGCCGGGGGGCAGGAGGTCGCGGGCGGCGCCGTTGACGATGGCGCTGGTGCCCAGGGCGCGGTTGGCGGACTCCAGACGGGCGGCGAGGTTCACGGCGTCGCCGATGACGGTGTAGGCGGAGCGGAGCGGCGGGTTGCCGAAGTCGCCGACATTGACCTCGCCGGTGGCGATGCCGACGCGGATGCGGAGTTCGCCGGCGCCCTCGAACTCGCCCGCGGCGTTCATGCGGTCGAGCGTGGTGAGCATCTCGGTGGCGGCCTGCGCGGCGTGGAGGGCGTGGTCGGGGTCGTCGAGCGGCGCGCCCCAGAAGGCCATGATGCCGTCGCCGAGATACTTGTCGAGCGTGGCGCGGGAGCGCTGGAGGATATCGGTCATGGCGCGAAGGTAGGTGGCCAGCAGGCGTCCGGTGGGCTCGGTGCCGAGGGACTCGGAGATGGTGGTGAATCCGACGATGTCGGAGAAGAGGATGGTGAGCGTTCGGCGCTGCGGGGCCATGCTGTTGAGGCGGGGGTTGTTGACGAGGATGTCCACGACATCGGGGGGCACATAGGCGCGGAAGCGCTGCTCGGTGCGGCGGCGGCCGCGTTCCTCGACGAGCAGGCGGTGAAGGATGACGACGAGCCAGGGCGCGGCGGCGGCGAGGAAGGGCGCGCCGACGGTGACGATGAGGGTCGAGCGGTCCCAGAACCAGAGGCCGTTGAGCAGGAAGTACGAGAAGAGGAGCGCCAGCAGGGCGGGCGGGCCGACGACGACGGGGAAGCGGACGGCGATCCAGGTGGCCAGCGTGCCCAGCGCGAAGATGGCGATGGCGTCGATCCATCGCGGGGCGAACTCATGGATGTGGTGTGTGAGGACGGAGTTGGCGATGGCGGTGTGAACGAGCACGCCGGGGGTCTGGGGGGCGATGCAGGTGCGCGGGTTGTCGGCGGTCTGACCCGTCGCGGCCCAGCCGATGAAGCAGAGTTTGCCGCCGACGAGCGCGGGGAGTTCTGAGTCGCGCCAGCGGACGAGCTCGCCAGTCGCGTCGCTTCCTTCGGCGCCGACCGCGCGGTCGATTTCTTCGATGACGGCCGGGGCGCGCTCGACGAGCGAGCGGAGAAGGAGGATGGGCGTCACCTCGGTGTCGGGGTCGAGCGTGGCGAGGGAGGGCATCCGGGCGGCGAGCGGGGCGAGCTGCGACGCGGCGGCGGCGTGGATGCGATGCAAGGCGGCGCGCTGGGCCTCGCGGGTCGTGGCATCGGAGTTGCCTGACGCGATGATCGCGGCGCGGCGGCGGTATTCATCGAGGTCTTCGACGGGCTCGATGGACTGGCTGTAGGCCTCGACGGCGCGGTCGGCGGCGGGGGCGGCGTCCGGCGTCGGCGGCTCGGCGAGCGCGGCGGCCAGATCGTCGACGATGGCGCGGAGCTGCTGGGCGCGGGCGAGTTGTTCGAGCGGGGCCTCGGCGAGGTCGGGCGCGGCGTCGGTGAACATGGAGGACATATCACGGGCGACTTCAACGACACCGGCGACGGCGTCGCGCTGGGCGCGGACGGCCTCGATCCAGCCCTCGTCGCGGAGGTCGTTGGATTGGATGTGCTGGGCGCGCTGCGCGTACGCGTCGGGGTCGTCGAGGACTTCGCCGAGCGCCGAGGAGGCGAACTCGACGCCCCGGTTCAGTTCGGCGAGGTTGGCCTTGATTCGCTCGGCGATGAGGTAGGGCTCGACGAGCCGGCCGAGACTGATGGTCATGAGCGACTCGTCGTCGCGGCGGTCGAATTGCGCGGTCCATGACTTGGGGCGGAGGGAGGGGAACTCGCGGGAGGCGCGGGGCCAGGAGATATGCGCGAGGCCGGCGCGCTGGGTCATGCCGCGGAGCGGGGCGCTGTGCGTGGGCATGATGCGCTGCGAGTCGTCGGTCGGCGTGAGGGTGGTGGCGTCTGATGTGATGATGAGCGAACCGGCGTCGAGGCCGAGTTGGCGTGAGGCGGCGGCCAGTCCGAGTGTGGGGTAAAGGCGGTCCTCGTGACGGACCCAGAGGGGCGCGGAGCGGGCGACGCCGTCGGTGTCGAAGGACTGGAAGGTGACTGAGGCGAGTGTGGTGTGTCGCGCGAAGCGCGGGAGCGGGAGGACGGGCTCGGCAGAGGCGGGCCAGGGGGCATCGCCCGGGGGGATGGCCGCGGAGTCGCGCTGGCGCGACTCGATGAGGTTACGGGCGTCCTCCATGGATCGGCGGAGTGCGTCCAGGACGGGGCCGGCGTCTTTTTCGAGTTCGGCGCGGAGCGCTTCGTTGAGCGAGCCGGTGGAGAGGAGCGCTTCGCGGAGTTCGGCGAAGGTGACGGCGGGGTTCTGCCGGACCTCGGTGAACACATCCCGGAACGGGACACGGAGGCCGGCGACGGATCGGGAGCCGGTCCCGAGCCACTCGAACTGCGTGGCCAGCACGACATTGCCGTGCTCGCGGAAGGCGCGTTCGAGCGCGGCGTTGTCCTGCTCGGCGGCGGAGGCGTCGCCGGCGCCCTCGGCGCGCTGGCTGTCGAAGATGATGTCGATGGCGATGGTCTTGGCGCCGGCGCGACGGAGTTCGTCGATGGCCTGGGCGATGCGGAGGCGGCGCGGGGGCAGGTCGATGAGACGGACGGTCTGATCGTCGATGGCGACGAGGACGAGGTCTTTGGAGGGCGACGGGGCGAAGTTGGCGAAAAACTGTGCGCGGAGATCGAGCCAGTAGTGCTCGGCGGCGCGGAGCCGGCCCGTCCACCACAGCGCGGCGACGACAAGGGTGCAAAGCAGGCCGAACGCCCACTGGACTCGCGTCATGCGCGCGACGCGGCTGCGTCTTGGCGTGGATGCGGGCTCGGGCTTGCGCCCGCGGGGGGTCATGGCCGGCCGGCGCCGAGGGGCACGATCACCCAATCGACATCGCCATCGCGGGCGGGTCTGGGCTCGGGCCTGAGCGGGCCTGACGGCGCGGCGGGCGGTGGGAGTTTGGCCGGGGGTTCGGCGGCGGCGGGCACCTCACCGAATGAACGCGAACCGACCTGGACGCCCTTGAGCATGGCGTAGCCCTGAGCGCGGGTGATGATTCCCAGGAAGTCGGAGCCGGAGACGGCCTGGAGTTCGGTGCCGGGGGGCATGAGGTTGAGTGCGACGAGTTCACGGTCGGCGTATCGGCGGGCGCCGGTGACGCGGTACATGACGCCGCCCTCGACGCCGATGGCCTCGGCGACGGCCTTGGCGAGCGTGCCGCGTTGCATGGCCAGATCGGGCGGTTCGTCGAAGTTCCGTGGGATCCAGCCCTCGCGTCGGAGAAGGGCGAGGCGGTCCTGATAGGTCATGGTGGGGTCCTGGCCGGCCATGAGGACGAGGACGCCGTGTAGGCCTTCGTCGTTCGAGACGGCGGGGCGTCCGGCGAGGTCGTGCCAGAAGTCGAGCGAGGCGGTGGCGTCGGTGCGCGGGTAGTCGGTCGCCAGGGAGTGATCGATGGAGGTGCGCGCACACCCGACGGTGAAGAAGCCGAGCGCGGCGAGGATGAGGATGGCGTGGCGGCGGCGCATGGTGTGACCTCAGCGGGGCGTGGCGGTTTCAGAAGGTGAGCGTGACGCCGAAGAACACGAAGTGGCGGACATCGCCCTCGGAGGTGATGGTGTCGCCGCCGAAGAAGACGCCGTACCGGGCGGTGAGCGAGAGGTCGGAGGTGACGGCGTAGTTGACGGAGAAGTCGAGCTCCGTGCCGAGATAGGAACTGGTGTCGGTGGGCTCGTCGATGGGGGCGTCGCCGTCGAGCTTCGAGGAGATGATGAGATCGGCGCCGATCTGGAGCTGGTCGAAGCCGTTGACATCGGTGAGGGGGAACGAGGAGACGCCGGCGCGGAGCGAGACGATGTTGGAGAGCG
Source organism: uncultured Phycisphaeraceae bacterium (assembly GCA_964607595.1). Classification (GTDB taxonomy): domain Bacteria; phylum Planctomycetota; class Phycisphaerae; order Phycisphaerales; family UBA1924; genus JACKHC01. The sequence goes on along the minus strand of CAZSLT010000071.1, from coordinate 4,557 downwards.
CGGGGCTGAAGGCCAAGCCCGTGTTCACATAGCCGAGCGAGTTGAAGCCGGTGTCGTCGGAGCCGCGGAGGTTGCCGCCGACGGTGTCGGTGGCGACGAGGCGGTCATCATCGCCCGAGGCGATGAGGAGTTCGCCCTCGAGGCGTGTGCGGTTCTTGTCGCGGAAGAGGTAGGTGAGGACGGCGCGTGCGGCGAAGGCGCTGATGTCCTCCTCGCGCTGGTCGGTGCGGAGGGGGTCGGACTGGCTCTCGCCGGTCTCGTAGACGAACTCAGCCTGGTAGAGCAGCGCCGTGCCGATGGAGCCGCGGGCGCCGACACCGAAGTAGTTGGCGTTGTATTCGAAGTCGAAGGTGCCGGGGACGATGGTGGCGCGGGCGTGCTGGGGGTCGTCGTTGTAATCCTGCGAGCGGAGGTAGTAGGCGTAGAGCTCGTGATTGGTGGGCGTGCGGTAGGCCACGCGACCGCCGAAAAATCCGCGTTCGGTGTGGGTGTTGTAACGATTGCGGCTGGAGTCGAAATCGACGACGGACTCGTCGGTTGGCGTGACGCCGGCGAGCCCCTCGAAGGACCAGCGGCCGACAGTCACAACAGGGCGTACGGAGAACAATGTTTCCGAGAGCGCCAGGCCGGCGCCCCAGTCGACGAACTGCCGGCCGATGCGGAGCCGGGCCGAGTGATTGGGGTCGGCCTGATCGCCGGCGAAGGCGCGGGTGAGGTCGATCTCGTACCAGTAGCGGTCGATGAACGGCTGGCTCCACTTGTCGCCCTCGCCGTCGAAGCTATCGCCCTCGACGAAATCCCGGTACTGGAATCGTGCCCGCACGAAGAACGAATGGACATTGTCGATCGTGGCGCGGGCGTAGAGGCCGAGTTCCGGCTGCAGCAGGCCGACAGACTCATCGTTGGCGTCGGTGAGGTACAGGCCGACGAACGAGGCGTACCCGCCGACATCGATGGGCGTGCGTTCGGTGAGTGAGAGCGAGGAGGCGCCGCGGAGCGCGGCCTCTTCGGTGGTCGTCAGGAGTCGTTCGATGCGGCGTTGCTCGTCCTGGGCGTGGGCCGTCCGCGGGGCGAGGACGGGGCCTACCAGTGCGAGCGCGGTCAGGGGGCCCGCGAGGGCGGCCGCGTATGTCCGACGCCGACGCGGGTCATTGAGAGTCTTGAGCACGCACCACTCCAGTCGGTCTACCCGTTGGGGCCGGCCTCGGTGAGGCGCGGCTCGGGGGCGTATCTCACGGGGACGGGGCGGTGGTGTCAAGATCGGGCGTGGGCTTGGGGGCGATCTTCACCCCAAATGAAACACACCCCGGCGGGCCGGGGTGTGAGAGGGAGCGTGCACAGGGGCGCGGAAATTGCGCCTCGTCAGCGACGGCGGCGACCGGCGAGCAACCCGCCGGCGAGCATCAGCGCGCCGATCGGTCCGGGCGCTGGGATGGTCGAGGACTGCGGCGATTTGTCGGCGACGAAGAAGAATGGATCAAGACCCGAGGGGGCCGGCCGCGCGGGGGCCATGGGATCGGACCACTCCGGGAAGTTCGGCAGGACCTGCTCTTCGGACTCCGGTTCGGGCGGGGTCTTGGGGCCGCCGAACGGGGTCATCGCATCGGTGATCGGTGTGATCGTCGGGATGCCCTGCTCGTTGCGGTCCTTGTCGGGGTCCTTGGGCGGGACGAATCCCGGCAGATCGGGGAAATCCGCGAAGGCGAAGGGTGAGTTCGCATCCTCGGGTGTGTAGACAGTCGGGACCCCCGGCGGGGGCGCCTTCTCGCCGAGGATGGTCTCTTTCGGCGCATTCAGCGGGCCGGCGAGGGTGGTGCTCGCGGGGGTCAGCGCCAGGGCGGCAAAGGCCGTCCATACACATTGCGTTGCGCGTTTGATCATTGGCTGGTTCATCATTGACCTCTGGAGTCCTATCGCGACTTGGCGGGCTCGCGGACGAGGTTGGAGAGTTCGAGGATCTGCCATCCGGCCCTGCGGAACTGCGGGAATCGGCCCATGGTGGAGGCGATGAGGGGTTTGTGATCGTCGTTGATTCGCAGGGGCACCTCGATGCCGGTGGATGCCTTGATGCGTTCATGGAGGGCGAGTTGGAGCGTGAAGGCGCGTTCCCGCATGGCCCAGTGATCGAGTCGGTCGGCGAAGTTGATGGCGTGCTGCGTGAACGCGTTGACGGCCTGCTGAAGGTGCGAGCCGCTCAGGTGGCGCAGGGCGATGTTGGATCCGAAGATGCACCACCAGCCCCAGCCCTCGAGGGTGTAGCCGGTGAGCGTCGGGTTCGCCGCGGCCTCCTCGACGGCGTCGAGCATCTGCGAGACGGTGAGGACGGCGTCGGCCTGCCCCTTCTCGACTCGGATCTCCATGACGCCGCCCTTGCAGGCGTTGGCGATGCCCAGGAGCGTGGGATCGCCCAAGACATCGGCGAGGCGTTCGTGCTGTTCGGTGGCGATGAGCAGGTCGCGTTCGGCCAGGTCGGCGTGGTGCGCGAAGCCCTCGGGCTCGATGGCCATGAGTCGGCGGTGGATGTTGCCGCGGAGATAGTGGACGAAGGCGGGGCGCTTCTGATCGACGACGGACTCGGGCGGGTTGGCTTCGTACCAGTGCGCGAGGTACTCGGCGGCGCCGAGCGCGGGGGCGAGGTCCCACAGCGCGTACTGCGCGGCGGCCAGGTTGGCCTGCAGGATGCGCCGGAGCCGGCTGGAGACGGGTGCGAGTTGGAGTGCTTCGCGGAGGGTCTCGATGACCTTGGGGTAGCGGCCCAGGGCGTCCCACGCGAATGCTTCGCGCGCCAAAGAGTGGGCGCGCTGCTCGGCGTCGGCGGAGACTTCATACATGCGCCGAGAGGTGGCGATCACGCGGTCGTAGGCGCCGGCGCGATGCGCCTCGATGAGCGCCTTGTTGAGATCGGCGAACGAGCCGCCGCCCTCTCCAAACTCCGGGGACGGGCACGGGGCCTCGCCCCAGACGACCTCGATGACATTCCCGACGGGCCACTCGAGCGCCTCGGCGAGACTGACGAGGAAGTCCATCTTGGGGTTGCCGGTCTCGGGGTAGATCTTGGTAGGGTCGCGGCCGAGGACCGCCGCGATCTGCGCGCGGCTCCACCCCCGGGTGACCCTGGCCAGGTCAATGAGCGTGTGCAACCGTTGCTTGCGTTCCTCCAGGAGATCCATTGCCGCTCCCTGCTGCGCGTTCGCCGGATGGCCGACGGGGATTCGGTTTCTTGGACACGAGTAGAAACCGACCCGGCTTCAGTGTGAACCGCTTGTAAGGGTATTCCAAGGACGAAGTGAAAGAAAGCGGTATCGCATTCATCGATCCGACCGATCTCGGCCCTCGGTTTCAGCAGAGTCGAGGATCGGGGAGGAAAGTCGGCGCGATCGCAGATCCGGCGAACCGATGATCGCTCGCCTTTTGTTAGCAACACATATGGGTGTGACAAAAGTGTCATAGCCAAGCGAAAATGCCATAGGTCTTTGTTCGGTTTGCCGTGTGACTTTTTGACGGCGAGCGGTAGTGTCAATATTGCCGGCGTCGAACCGGCGGGCCACGGATGCGGACGAACAGCGTCGACAGAACCGGACACACCTGTCAACGCGGCTGACCCCATTGGGGGTCGGAGCATCGCCGCGACCGGACACGAGCACCCCAGCCGGCCCGCAGGGAAGGCGTTGGCAACTCTCCCCGCGGGGCCGGACACGGCTCGGGATTGCGATCCTCCAGGTCAATCCCGGGCCCCCGGCCCCCATTGTTTTTGGGCGAGCCCTCGATCAACTCAAACCGAAGAGTCGGATTCAGGCGCGGGCGGTGACGGCGCGGTCGCCGGGTTTCGGCTCGGCCTCGGCGGAGCCGCGACGGCTCACCTTGATGACAAGACCGGCGCCGGCGTCCGCGTCGATGACGATGGTGTCGCCGTCGGCGATCTCTCCGGCGATGATCTTGCGGCCGACACGGGTCTCGACCTCGTGCTGGAGATAGCGCTTGACGGGGCGGGCGCCGAAGGAGGGGTCGTAGGCGGCGTCGGCGATGAAATCCGCGGCGGCATCGGTGATGGCGAGCGACATGCCGCGATCGGTGAGGCGCTTGCGCAGCAGTTCGGCCTGGAGCCGGACGATGGTGCGGACCTCGCCTCGCTGCAGGGGCTTGAAAAGGACGATGTCGTCCACGCGGTTGAGGAATTCGGGTCGGAAGGAAGCACGGAGCCGGCCCATGACGGCGGTGCGCGCGTCGTTCGTGATCTGGCCGCTGGGCGTGATGCCGTCGAGGAGGTCCTGCGAGCCGATGTTGCTGGTCATGATGATGACGGTGTTCTTGAAGTCGACGGTGCGGCCCTGGGAGTCGGTGACGCGGCCGTCGTCGAGCACCTGGAGCAGGACATTGAAGACATCGGGGTGGGCCTTCTCGATCTCATCGAAGAGGATCACGGAGTAGGGCTTGCGGCGGTCGGCCTCGGTGAGCTGGCCGACCTCCTCGTAGCCGATGTAGCCGGGAGGCGCGCCGATCAGGCGCGAGACGGCGTGCTTCTCCATGTACTCGGACATGTCGATGCGGATCATGTTC
>CAZSLT010000070.1:9400-13476 GCA_964607595.1 uncultured Phycisphaeraceae bacterium | reverse complement strand
CCCCGCCCCCCCCCCCCCGCCCCCCACCCCCCCCCCCCCCCCCCCGCCCCCGCCGCCCCCGCCGCCCCCGCCGGCGCCCACCGGCCCGACGCCCGTCCCGCACCCACCCGCCGCTCCCTCCCCGGCGAGGCCGCGGCGTGGGCAGTCATCATCGCCATCACACTCCTCGTCGCCGGGTTCAACTTCTACGCGGCCTACCTCGCCCCCCCACCCGCACCGCCCGGCCCCGGCCAGCCCGCCATCACCGCCGAGACCCACAACGAACTCACCCTCCACATCATGTCCCGGCATCTCGTCGGCTCCGACCACCTGCTCTCCGGCGCCGGCCCCGCCATCAGCCCCTCCCAGGTCCGCACCCAGATCGAGCCCTTCCTCACGGACGAAACCCCCGAGTTCGACCGCGTCCGCGCGGCCATCGTCCTGGGCGAACTGGTCGGCCCCGACGCCGCGATCGAAGAACTCGACCGCCTCGACGCGTACCACCTCGTCAATCCCTTCACCGATCCGGAGACCGCCACCGACATCGAGCACCTGCGCGATCTCTACGCGCACGGATCAGATGCGCTGACCCCCTCCGACCGCGACCGCCTCATCCAGCGCCACGCGTGGTTCGGCCGCCTCGCATCCGGCTACAACCAGCCCGACACCGACACCGACCGCGCCGCCTCCATCGCCAAAGCCAAGCGCACCACGATCACGCTCATCGGCGCGGCCGTCGTCGTCGCCATCGCCGGGCTGATCGGCCTCGTCCTCATGATCGTCGGCATCGTCATGCTCGCCTCCGGCCGGCTCCGCCCCGCCCTGGGCGCCCAGCTCGAAGCCGTCACCGACCCGCGCCTCTCCCCCTACGCCGGCGTCCTGGCCTGCTTCCTCCTGCTCTTCACCGCCATCTCGTTCGCGGCCGATCTCATCCCCACCGTCGGCGGCGTCAATGTCGGCATCTTCACACTCTGGCTCGCGCTCGCCGCCGCGTTCTGGCCGCACATCCGCGGCACATCGCTCGGCGACCTCCGTATCTCACTCGGCTGGCACACCGGCCGCGGCGTCCTCCGCGAAGTCGGCGCGGGCATCGTCGGCTACCTCGCGCTGCTGCCCATCGCCGCGCTCGGCGTCCTGCTCGTTTTCATCCTCACCATCGTCGGCGGCGTCGTCGGCCTCGAACCCCAGGGACACCCCGCCGCCGAACAGATCTCCGCCGACCCCAAGGTCATGATCCCCCTGCTCATCCTCGGCTGCCTCTGGGCCCCCGTTGTCGAAGAGACCGTCTTCCGCGGCGGCTTCTACCGCTACCTCCGCGGAGTCATGCCACCCGTCCTCGGCGCGCTCGTGCAGGGCTTCTTCTTCGCCATCATCCACCCCCAGGGCCTCATCGCCGTCCCCGCGCTCATGGCCCTCGGCTTCAACTTCGCCATGATCCGCGAGTGGCGCGGCTCACTCATCGGCCCCATCACCGCCCACGCCCTCAACAACGGCTTCGTCTTCACCATGCTCTTCATCGCGATCTCTTGAGAGAACGCACCAAAGAGGCACAGAGGGCACAGAGAATCGAACCATTGGCTGCGATGGCTCATCTCGACGCAACCGAGTGAGCCATGCGGCTTGCCCCCTCTCCCCGTGGGAGAGGATGTCATCACGAAGTGATGACAGGTGAGGGCTTCCTCCTACTTCCTACTTCCTACTTCCTGCTTCCTGCTGCCTGCTGCCTGCTGCCTGCTGCCTGATCCCTGCTGCCTTCCCCCACCTCACACCCAGCACACACTTCTCCCCTCCCCCGCCGGGGGAGGGGCAGGGGGAGAGGGGCAGTTCGAGATCGTGCCCGTGCCCCGCCCATGCGCGATGACTCGAAGACCCACTGTGCCCTCTGTGTCTCTGTGGTGAGTCCTGAGGTCTCACACCCCGTACACACCCTCCACCTTCGCGCGCAGGTGCCGCATCAGCGCCGCCGAGTCCATCCCACTGCCCGTGATGTTCCGGCACAACTCCTCCGCCCCGTACCGCCGTCCGTGCCGGTGAATCTTCTCCCGCAGCCACCCGAGAATCGGCGCGAACTCACCCCGCGCCATCAACGCCTCGCGATCGGCAATGTCCTTGCCCATCGCCTCCCAGAACTGCGACGCATAAATGTTCCCGAAGGTGTAGGTCGCGAAGTACCCCACCGCGCCCATCGACCAGTGGATGTCCTGCAGACACCCGCGACGATCGTCCGGCACCGTCAGCCCCAGGTCCGCCGCGATCCGCTTGTTCCACTCGCCCGGCAGATCCCGCGGCTTCAAATCACCCCGCACCATCGCGCGCTCGAAATCGAACCGCATCATGATGTGCAGGTTGTAGGTCACCTCGTCCGCCTCCACGCGGATGAAGCTCGGCGCCACCAGGTTGCACGCCTTGTACACATCCGCCGCGCTGAACTTCGACAGCCCGCCGTTCAGCTTCGCCTTGGCGTGCGGCGTCGCCCACTCCCAGAACGGACGCGAACGCCCCACCAGGTTCTCCCACATCCGCGACTGGCTCTCGTGAATCCCCAGACTGATGTACCAGCCCAGCGGCGTGCCAAAGTGCTCGTGCTTCAGCCCCTGCTCGTACAGCCCGTGCCCCGCCTCGTGCATCCCCGATGAGATCGAGTCCGCCCAGCCGTCCGCCCGGAACCGGTTCGTCAGACGCACATCCCCCGGACCCACATCCTCGCAGAACGGGTGCGTCGAGTCATCGAGCCGCCCGCCCTCGAAGTCGAACCCGATCGCGCGGCACACGAAATCCACGAACTCCTTCTGCTTGTCGATCGGCAACGCCACCACCGCCGCGTCCCGCGGGGGCACGCTCTTCACGCCGCGCACCTTCTCCAGCAGCTCCACCGTGAACGCCCGCAGCGGCTTGAAGACCTCCGCCGTCCGCGCCGCCGTCATCCCCGGCTCGTACTCGTCCATGAGCGCGTCGTACAACTCACCGCCCTTGGGCGCACCGAGGCACTCCGCCTTCCGCCGCGCCAGCTCGATCGTCTTCTCGAGGTGCGGCAGGAACTTCGAGTAGTCCGACTTCGCCCGCGCATCCTTCCACGCGTGCATCCCCTCGCTCGAGCACCGCGCGATCTCCTCGACCAGCGACCGCGGCAGCTTCGTCTTCTGGTCGTACACCCGCCGCGCCTCGCGCACGCTCGCGGCTGCGTCCGCGTTGGCCAGCACCTCCCGGTCCCCCTCGCACGCCGCGATCAACTCGCCGACGCGCTTCGAGGTCACGCGCTCATGCACCATCCCCGAGAGCATCTCGAGCTGCTCGGCCCGGATCCCCGCCCCCTTCGGCGGCATCATCGTCTCCTGGTCCCACGAGAGCACCCGCTGCGCCGCGCTCAGCACCGCGCCGCTCCGCATCTCCTTGGCCAGTTCCTCGTACCGGGGGGGCATGCCTGTCTTCATCGTGTCATTCCTCATGAAAAGCCGCGGGAACGCGGCCCGCGGCGGTCAGTCCCGACATCAAGATAGCCCGAAACCGCGACGGTCAATCCACCGCGTGCTGCAACGCCAGCAGCGCGTACGCCGTGATCAGCACCGGGTTGTCCTCCATCCAGCGAGAGTCAACGCTCTTGAACGACCCATCCTCGTTCTGCAGCGTCGCCATCTTGTCGATCAGATCGTTCGCCCAGTCACGGGAGTCGACGATGCGTAACGCAACCTTTTGAGTGGCGCCGCTTCTCTCGTCAGATCGGTTTCCGTTCTCATCCGTTGTGCCTACCGATCTGACATCGAGACGATTGAATTCGGAGCCATACTCGATGACATAGCGGCGACCATCCTCCAGCCGACCGACTCCGCTCCGGGGCGCCCAGCCCTCACCGACATGTGTTCCGAGGGTATCCGAGCTCTTCGTCCAATCGTAGATGCTGATCGGTTCCGCAAACACGATGACCTCGCCCGTGTCTGTCACGCCTTCGCGTGACTCGACTCGCCAGTGATCCTGATTCCTCGATGGGAATGTCGTCTGAAGTGTGATGCGCGACACATCGCCGGCAACATCGATCATCGGCAACCCCCACGCATCCAGCGCCCGGCTGAAGGTCACCAGGTAGTAGTAGTACCCGTCCG
>CAZSLT010000070.1:0-9300 GCA_964607595.1 uncultured Phycisphaeraceae bacterium | reverse complement strand
CCCCACGCATCCAGCGCCCGGCTGAAGGTCACCAGGTAGTAGTAGTACCCGTCCGTCCCCACGCCGGGGTTCTCCTCCAGCGTGTAGTTCCGTCGAATCCAGTCGTACGCCGCACGCACGCGCGGATCATCCCGCTCCAGGTTCGCGTAGATGTAGCTCTTGAACCCCGCGTAGGTGATCGATCCGTACGCCCGCAGACGAGACACCTTCGTCCCGTCGTCCAGCGTCTCCTCGATCATCCCCGCCTTGCTCTCGCCCTGCCCGGCCTTCTCCGTGCTCTCCGCCGTGGCGTAGATGAACCCGCCCTGGTCCGACCCGTCCGCGTACGCCATGTCGTTCACCGCGTCCACCATCTGCGTCCGCTGCAGGAACACCACCGCGCGCCGGAACGCCTCATCATCGCAGCTCACACCCGCGTCGTGCAGCGCCTGCAGCATCAGATTCAGATTCGAGTTGTCCGGCCGGCCGCTCCCGCCGTACCCCACACCCCCGTAGAACGGATGACTCGTGTCCACCTTCCCCGTCTCGCCCTCCATCTGGATCGAGTCCTCGCTCCACTGCAACCCGCGCAGGAACGGGATCGCCTTCTCGATCGCGGCCCCCGCCTCCTCCGAATGCACCCGCGACAACGCGCTCACGCAGAGCGCCGTGTTGTAGTTCGCCAGAATCCCGTCGTAGATCCCGCCGTCCGGCTGCTGGAAGCTCAGGATGAACTCCACGCCCCGCGCCACCGCCGGGTCCGCCGCGTCGATATCCCGCTCCATGAGCATCCCGTTGAGCACCAGCCCGGTGATCGCCGGCAGTTTCGGCCCCTGCCCGCCCACCGACCACCCGCCCGTCTCCGCGTCCTGCTGCGACCGCAGAAACTCGATCGACTTCTCGATCATCGTCCGCGCCTTGCGGTAGTGCGCCTCGTCCAGCGCCAGCGCCGGCGACGCGGCCCACGCCGCGCTCATCGCCGCCACCAGGCCCGCGCCCATCAACCTTGTTCCGCGTCCGCTCATCGCGTGCTCCTTGGTCATCACACCCGTCAGGTCATCCCCGTGTACCGCCCGGCGCCCTCCGCGTTGAGGATCAACGCCACGCCGACCACGGCCGCGGTCTCGATCCGCATCGCGTGCGGCCCCAGAGACACGATACGCGCCCCCGCCCGCCGCGCCGACTCCACCTCCTGCGCATGCCAACCCCCCTCCGGGCCGATCAGCAGCCGCACGCGCTCCGCCCCCCCCACCCCCCCCGTCCCGCTCCGCTCGTACGCCCCGCCCGAAGCGTCCGCCATCACCACATCCACGCCGTCGCCCGCTTCCAGCGCCGCATCCATCCCCGACTTCTCACCGATCTCCATCAACCACGCCCTGCGGCACTGCTTGAGCGACTCCATCACCACGCGCTCGGCCCGCTCGCGCTTCCCCTCGCCGGGGTCCACCACGCCGTGCTTCGTGTGCAGCGCACACCACGACGCCGCGCCCGCCTGGCTCAGCATGTCCAGCATCTTCTCCAGACGCGGCCCCTTCGGCGTCGCGCCCCACACCTCCACCGCCGGCCGCACACGCTCGAACCGCTCCACCGACTCCACGCGCACACGCACCACGCTCCTTCGCACCTCAGCCACCACACCCACACCCACCACGCCCGCGCCGTCAAACAATTCCACGCCGTCGCCCGCGCGCAGTCGCTTCACTTTCGCGGCATGCTCGCCCTCGGCCCCCTCCACCACCGTCTCCGGCTCCCGCACCCCGCCAACACCTACATACATCGCGTGACGGCTCATCAAACCTCCTCGCCCCGGAGCCGACCCGTGCCCCCCACACAATCGTGGGGGGGTAGCCCGCGACGCCCGACAACCCGCCCGATGGTCCCGGTCCGGACCCCTCACACCCCGTCCGAGTCGTAGAATCGTTCACTTTGCGGGGTCTTCCCCGGGGCATCCTTGAGTCGACACCCTCCAGCGTCGATCATTCCAAGGTATCGGAACCACGGATGCCTAAGCCAGACGCCACCTCGGAAAGGGCCGCGATGCCCGGCGACGACCTCGAAAGACAGGTCGATGACATGCTCGATGCGCTCGAGCAGCAGGCCGAGGCCCTCTTCGACTCGATCGGCGAGGAGAGCGCCGCCGATGACGCCGACACCAACAGCGTCATCGCCTCCGTCGTCGCCGACGCCGAACCGCCCGCGGCGACCGCCGATGCGCCCACACCCATCGCCGCACCGAGCGAACCCGCGCCGGCCGAAGCCGTCGCCGACACGGGCCCGATCACCGACGATCGAGCCAACCTCAACGAGCCCGACGACGCGCTCGACCAGGCGATCGCGCAGGCCGTCGCCGACGCCGAAGTCGCGCTCGATGACGCCCAGATCGAGACGCCCTCGATCGACGCCGAGCCGATCGGCTCCGCGACGGATGACGACGACAGCCCGATCGCGCAACCCGCCGCGACGGACGAGCCGACTGAAGCCTCCCCAACGCCGACACCCGCGCCCGTCTCTCCAGCAATCTCGCAGGCCCCCGCGCCGGCCACAGCACCAACATCTGCACCAGCACCAGCGCCTGTGCCCGCCGCCGCCGAGGCCACGCCGGGCAAGTTCTCCGGCGTCGCGAGCGCTGCCTCACGCGTCTCTCGCGCGATCGCCGCCAAGGCGACACCCATCCTTCGCAAAGCCGGCGCCGCCGCGCTCCAACTCGCCGCCCGCCCGCTGGTCTTCCTGAGCCCCACCACCCGCGACTACCTCGGCTACGCCGCGGCCGTCACCGCGTTCATGGGGCTCTGCGTCTGGATTCTCTCGCTCATCTGAGCCCCCCGACGCCACCCCACCCGATCCCGCGCCCACGGGTACACTCCCGCCCATGTCCGCGCCAGTGATGACCCTTGCGGTATTCAACGAGCGCTCCGCCTGGTCGCTCCCCGGCCCGCTGGTGGACCGCATCCGCGACGCCGCCGGCGACCGCGACCGCGTCGTCGCCGTCGCCAACCGAACCGAACTCATCGAAGCCCTCCCCACCACCGACTACCTCGTCGGCTTCCCCATCACCGACGAACAGTTCGCCCTCCAGGGCGCCAACATCAAGTGGATCCAGCTCACCGGCTCCGGCGGCGACCTCGGCCCCACCCTCCTCGGCGCCATCGAGCGCGGCGTCCGCATCACCTCCGCCGCGTCCATCCGCGCCCCGCAGATCGCCGAGCACGCCGTCACGCTCCTGCTCGCGCTCTTCCGCCGCCTCGATCACGCCATGCGCGCCCAGACCGAGCACCGCTGGGCCTCCACCGAGATCGCCCCGCTCGTCCGCGACCTCAACGGCGCCACCGTCGGCCTCATCGCCGTCGGCTCCATCGGCCAGGAGATCGCCCAGCGCCTCAAGGCCTTCGGCGTCACCGTCATCGCCACCCGGCGCGACATGTGGAACCCCTACATGTTCGTCGACGAGATGCTCCCCGTGGACCGCATCGGCGAACTCATGGAGCGCTGCGACGCGATCATCATCGCCACACCACGCATCCCCGCCACCGACAACCTCATCGGTCAGAAACAGTTCCACGCGATGAAGCCCGGCATGGTCCTCATCGATGTCGGAAGGGGCGGCGTCGTCAACCAGACCGCCATGCTCGACGCGCTCCGCCGCGGACGCCTCGCCGCCGCGGGCCTCGATGTCTTCGCCACCGAACCCCTCCCCCCCGCCTCGCCGCTGTGGACGATGCCCAATGTCGTCGTCACGCCCCATGTCGGCGCCGCCAGCCCGCGCTACTGGGAGCACGCCGCCGAAATCATCTCGATCAATCTCCACCGCATCCTCGCCGACGAACCCATGATCGACGAGATCACCCCCGACTGGCTCGATCAGTTCAAACCCGTCAAGGCCGAGTCTTCCCGCCGATGACGCCACGGCAACCCGAGCACGCGCGCCGGACCCGCCCCTGCGTCCGCGCCGCGCTGCTCATCGCCGCCGGAATCATCATCGCCAACAACATCCCCGACACCGCGGTCCCGAACCCGCTCTGGATCTACCTCGCCGCCGCGGCGTTCGCATCCCTCGGCCTGCTCTCGCGCCCGCGCATCGCCACGCCCGCCCTCGCGCTCGCCGCCGTCCTCTTCGGCGGCGCGCTCGACGCCGCACGCGTCCGCACCGTCCCGCCCGACTCCATCCTCCATCACCTGCCCGCGGCCCCCGCGCCGCTCGTCGTCCGCGGCGCCGTCGCCTCCGCCCCAGAACTCACGCGCTCGCAGCGCGGCTCGCTCGCCCGCTTTGCGCGCTACGACCCCGCCGCCACCCGCTTCACGCTCCGCTGCACACACCTCATCGCGCCCGGCGGCGACGAGACCCCCGTCACCGGCCGCCTCCTCGTCCGAATCACCGGCGACGCCACCCACCTCCGCTCCGGCGACGCACTCACCGTCACCGGCCTGGCCTCGCGCATCCCGACGCCCGGCAACCCCGGCGCGTTCAACGCGCAACACTGGTACGCCCAGCAGGACATCCGCGGCCGCATCTCGCTGGCCACCCCCGACCTCGCGCAGCGCAAAACCGACGCCCCACGCCTCTCCGCCGACCGGTGGATCGACGCCGTCCGCGCCCGCGCCGGCGCCTGGCTCGCCGACACCTCGCCCGACCGCGCCGAGACCCGCGCCCTGCTCGCGGCCCTCCTGCTCGGACTGCGTGACCACGACATCGGACAGACCGGCCCCGCCTTCCAGCGCCTCGGCATCGCGCACATCCTGGCCATCTCCGGGCTGCACCTCGCCCTTGTCGCCGGCGCACTCCTGCTCATCATCCGCCTCACCGGCGACCGCCCCCGCCTCGAATGCATCATCATCGCGCTCACCATCGCCGCCGCGATCATCCTCATCCCCGCCCGCTCGCCCATCCTCCGCGCGGCGCTCATGCTCGGCGCGTTCCTCGCCGCCGAACTCGCCGGCCGACGCTACGACCGACTCAACACCCTCGCGCTCGTCGCCATCGCCATCCTCATCTGGCGACCGCTGGAGCTCTTCTCCCCCGGCTTCCAACTCTCCTTCGGGGCCGTCGCCGCGCTGCTCGCCGTCGCGCCCGTCCTCCGCGACCGCCTCTTCGGACAGCGCGACCTCCACGCCGAAGACCACCTCGCCAAGTGGTCCGCGCAGGCCGCCAAGACCTCCGTCGCCGCGTCGCTCGGCGCGTGGGCCGTCACCGCACCCCTCGCGGCCTACCACTTCGGCATCTTCACGCCCCTCGGCGCGCCCGCCACCCTCATCCTCTCCATCCCCGTCGCCATCACCCTCGTCGTCGGCTACGCGTCCATGATCCTCGCGGCGCTCATCCCCGCGCTCGACGCCCCGCTCCACGCCGTCCTCTTCGCCCTCGGCGACCTCCTCCGCGCCATCGTTCTCACCCTCGACGCCTCCGCGTGGTCCGTCGTCTCGCTCCCACGACTCTCCATCCCATGGACCATCGCCGCCACCGCGCTCATCGTCTGGTGGTGTGTCCGGGGCACGCACCGCGACCCGCGCACACTCATCGCCACCGCCATCGTCGCCCTCTGGACCGCACTCTCCCTCAGCGCAACCTCGCTCCCCGCCGACACGCGACTCCGCATCGACGCGCTCGATGTCTCCGACGGCTCCTGCTACCTCATCCGCGCCGGCGACGAGGCGATCGCCTTCGACTGCGGCTCCACATGGTTCGGCATGGGCGAGTCCTCCATCCCACAGGCCGTCCGCGCCGCCGAACACCGCGCCCCGCCCGTCCGCACCGTCATCGTCTCCCACGCCGACACCGATCACTACTCCGCGCTGCTCGACGCCGCGGGGCCGCTCGGCGTCCGGCGCATCCTCACCACGCCCCACTTCCTCCGCGCCGCCGAGAGCGAGCCCGATGGCCCCGCCGCGTACTTCCTCAACGAACTCGCCGATCGCGCCATCACCGTCTCCACCATCAGCGCCGGCGACACCCTCACACTCGACGACTCCACACTCGAAGTCCTCTGGCCCCCCGCCGAAGCCAACTTCGACAAAGACAACGACGCCTCCCTCGTCATCCTCATCCGCACGCCCACCGAAGCCGGCGAGCGCTCGTTCCTCCTCACCGGCGACATCGAACGCCGCGCCATCGACGCCCTCACCCCCAAACTCCGCGGCACACGCATCGACGCCATGGAAGCCCCCCACCACGGCAGCGCGCGGGACTTCGCCGCCGACTTCATCACCGCCCTCGACCCGCCCGTCGTCATCCAGTCCACCGGCCACTCACGCCTCGACGACCCCCGCTGGGACGCCGTCCGCGCCGGACGCACCTGGCTCGTCACCGCGCGCGACGGCGCCGCCACCGTCGAGATCCGCCGGACGGGCGAACTCAAAACTTCATCATTCCGGCGCTCCGCCGGCCAATAGTTACCGGACCTTTGCCGAACAATCCGCCCCGACTCTTGGCGACGGCCCGTTCTCCGCCTAGATTGACACCACCGGGAAGACGCCGAAGGCGTCCACCCCCAAGCCAGAACGAGCCCATGAACGCAGAACGATCCACTGTTCAACGACGCGGCGAGGACGACTCCGCCGCCAACGACGACCCGGGCCCTAGTCGGCCCGGCGACGCCACCGCGCACGCCGGAACGCACGCACAGGTCGTCATCCTCGATCCCAACCGGTTCCTCACCGACGAAGGGTCGCGCTGGCTCCGCGCACTGGCGCCCGCCGCCGCGCGAAACCTCGGACTCACCGGGGAGGCCCGCGTCCGCCTCGTCGACGACGCCGAGATGAGCCGCGCCCACCTCGACTTCTGCGGCATCCCCGGCACCACCGATGTCATCACCTTCAGTCTCTCGGACACCCCCGCCCTCCTCGACGCCGACCTCCTCGTGTGTGTCGATGAGGCCCGCCGACAAGCGACCGCCCGCGCCATCA
The DNA here is from genome assembly GCA_964607595.1 of uncultured Phycisphaeraceae bacterium. Taxonomy (GTDB): domain Bacteria; phylum Planctomycetota; class Phycisphaerae; order Phycisphaerales; family UBA1924; genus JACKHC01. Next base: position 2,424 of record CAZSLT010000070.1, on the reverse strand, counting down.
CCCCCGAGCGCGAACTCCTGCTCTACATCGTCCACGGCCTCCTGCACTGCATGGGCCACGACGATCACGACGAACAGGACGCCGCACGCATGCACGAGATCGAGGACCGCGTCCTCACCGCCATCGGCGTCGGCGCCACCTACGGCGCCCCGGGCGGTGAGCAGTCCACGCCGGCCGCGTCCGTCGCGCGCACGCCCTCGACCCTCCTCCCCGGCGGTCTGACGGAGGCGAACCACTAAATGGCACTCGCCGCCCTCTTGGCATTGCTCGTCGCCCTCGCGGGCTGCGTGGTGGCCTCGCTCCACTACGCCCTGCGCGATTTCTCGCTGCGCAAACTCGAAGAGTTGTGCGACAAGAACGGCGGCACCGCCAAGTACGAACCGATCATCAACGACTCCGAGTCCTACGCCCTCTCGATGGGCGCACTGCGATCCTTCTTCTCCGTCGCGCTCGTCTGCACCGTCTGCTTCGTCGTCGCCCGCTGGCTCGCGCCCCCCGGCCCCTCCGAGCCGATCACGCACCTGGCCCTGGCCCTCACCGTCGGCGGCGCCATCGCGCTGGTGCTCCACTTCCTGCTGCTCGTGCTGCTGCCCATCTCGATCGCCGAGCACGCCGGCGAGCGCCTCATTCACGCCACGCCCGGCTTCATCCGCGTCGTCCACGCCCTGATGTACCCCATCCGCGCCTTCTCGTTCCTCGACACCGCCGTCCAGCGCCTGGCCGGGCGCGACCGGATGACGGAAAAGGAAGAAGCCGAGGACGAGATCCTCTCCGTCGCCAGCGAGGCCCACCGCGAGGGCACGCTCGAAGACTACGAACGCCAGATGATCGAGGCGATCGTCCGCCTCTCCTCCAAGACCGTCGAAGAGATCATGACGCCCCGCACCGAGATCGAGGGCTTCGAGCTCACCGACAACCTCTCCTTCATCCGCGACTTCATCGAGAAGGCCGGCCACTCCCGCATCCCCGTCTACGAGGGCGATTACGACCACATCGCCGGCATCCTCTACGCCAAGGACCTCCTGCGCTACCTCGGCGTGCCCAACAAGGAGTTCCGGCTCCGCCCCATCCTCCGCAAGGCCGTCTTCGTCCCCGAGAGCAAGTCCGCCCACGAGATGCTCGTCGAACTCCAGGGCCGCAAGGTCCACATGGCCATCGTCCTCGACGAGTACGGCGGCACCACCGGCCTCGTCACCTTCGAGGACATCCTCGAAGAGATCGTCGGCGAGATCTACGACGAGTACGAGCCCGACGCCGAGTCCGACCCCGACATCTTCGTGGACACCGAGACCCGCAGCGCCCGCGTCCACGCCCGCGCCACCATCGAGGACGCCAACGAGGCGCTCGCCGACATCGGCATCGAACTCCCCGAGAACGAGGACTACGACACCGTCGGCGGCTATGTCCTCTCCGAACTCGGCCACATCCCCCGCGCCGGCGAGGTCGTCGCCCACAACGGCTTCATCGTCACCGTCCTCGAGGCCGAAGCCACACGCATCAGCATGCTCAAGATCGAAGCACGCGAGCCCGTGCCGCAGGGCGACGACGACACCCCCGCGCCAACACGCAGCGCCGATGCCGCGGCCATCTCCGACGCCGACCCGCGCAACACCGGCAAGTAACACGCCCTCTCCCCGCCAGGGAGAGGATGCCGGCGACCCGAACGGAGCCGGCAGGTGAGGGGCGCTCACATGACACCGGCGAGACGCAACCCGCGACTGAACGAACCGCGCCGAAAGCGCTCGGTTGGGTCATCGCTCCTGCGCGTCTTCATGCTGTTGACGCTCGCGTTCTGTGTGAATGTGTTCGTGGCGTGGGGACTCGCGTGGTGGAATCCGAAGGCCTGGGCTTACGGCGAGATCGCTCACGGACCATTCACCCTGATGGGTGGGCTCGGCAAGGATAGTGATCGTGCGACCTATCTTGATGATCTGCCCCAATACGGAACGCCGTGGTCGCTGCGATTCGCGCATCAACTGGAGACGGGCAGCCAGCAGAGAAGGAACTGGAACTGGTTCTATTACCTGGAGGGACAGTATGGATTCCCGTTCCGATCAATGGCGTGGGGTGAATTCATCGACCCCACTACGAATACTTCGGTCACTCCTGATACATGGGGTTGGAGGTTTCGCCGTGGCCAGGAACTCGGACCGGATCTGTACCCGATCGTCTCCGGGTTCTCATCGTGGCGACTGCCGCTTGTGCCGATCCTGTTCGGCACGATCTACAACACTCTCATCTACGCCGCGCTGATCTCGCTCGCCATTACATTCATCTCGCACCACCGCCGCCTCCGCCGCTTCGAGCGCGGCCTGTGCCCCGAATGCGGCTACAACGCCCAAGGGCTCACCGCCTGCCCCGAGTGCGGTCGTGTGCCACCCCTCCGCCTTGCTCCCTCCCCCGACCCCGGCGGGGGAGGTGGCC
>CAZSLT010000069.1:0-13489 GCA_964607595.1 uncultured Phycisphaeraceae bacterium | reverse complement strand
CGGACGGGTGATGGTCTGGCGTGACGGGTGTGTATGGATGAGGCTTCTGTCGAGAGGATGGATGGCGACGGGGCTGTGCCGCCGCGGCGGTGGGTGACGGCGTGGAAGTGGCTGCGGCCGTTGCTGGGGCTGGCGCTGCTGGCGGGGGTCCTGGCGCTGGCCTGGGATGAGCTTCGGGCGCTGGATTGGGCGCAGATTCACGGCGAGATTATCCAGTCGGACTGGCGCCTGCTGGCCTTGTCGCTGATCGCGGTCGGCGCCAATGTCGCGGCGATGGGGCTCTACGACGCGGTGTGCCTGCCCGGTGGCCCGCGTCTGCGGTTCGGCACGCGGTGGGGAGTCGGCGCGGTCTGTTTCGCGTGGACGAACTTCTTGACGATCGGTCCGATCGGGGGGCCGGCGCTGCGGATGCTGGTGTACACGCGTCGGGGCCTGTCGGCGGGGCAGGTGGCGCGTGGGTTGGCGGTCCAGTACCTCGGGTTCGGCGCGGCGTTGCCGGCCTGGCTGATCGCGATGTGGGCGCCGCTGCCGGAGGGCGGTGCGTGGCTGGCGGCGCGGGTGGCGTTGGCGGCGGCGTTGTCGGTGGCGCTCAGTGTTGCCGCACGCGGCGCTCTGGCGCGGGCGCTCGGTCACTCGTCCGTGATGGCGTCGACGGTTCGGACGCTGCGCGAGGCGCGCGCCGTCCGGATCGGGCTGATCGGGTTCATGGACTGGGGGCTCTCGCTGGCGTCGTTCTGGCTGATCGCGGCGGGCGCTGGTGTGCGGCTGGACCCGTTCACGACAGCGCGCGCCTTTTTCGGCGGGCACATCGTGGGGATGGCCTCCATGCTCCCCGGCGGGCTCGGCTCGGCGGACGCCACATGGCTGATCGTGCTGACGAACGGCGGCTCGGCGCCCGACGAGGCCGCGGCGGTCATTCTGCTGTTCCGGCTGTTGTTCTACATCCTCCCGTGGGCGGCGGCGGTGCTGGTGACGATCGCGCTGGCGTCGCGATCGCGGAGCGAGATCCCGTGGCGCGGGCCGGCGGTGGCCGCGGCACAAGTGGTGGGTTCGTTGTTTGTCGTGCTGAGCGCGGCGACGCCCTCGCTGCGCGCCGAGATCGTCGAGCGTGAGTCGTCGGTGCCCCTGGCGGTGGTGGAGACGGCTCATCTTGTCGCGGTGGTGTCGGCGACGGCGCTGGCGGTCCTGGGGATGGGCCTGGCGCGTCGTTCCTCGCGCGCATTCGTCTGGTCCGCGGCGCTGCTGGCCGCGTGCCTCACGGCCCACCTGCTGCGGGGCGGGGACGCGCAGGAGAGCATTGTGTGCGGGCTGATGCTCGGGCTGCTGCTGGTGGCGCGGGGAGAGTTTGTGCAGCGCGGCGTGTCGGCCCTGCCGCGTGTCGGTGTCGCGGCGGCGATGGTCGGCGTGGCGCTCGCGTTGTACTTCGGAGTGGGGCTGACCGCGGCGATGCATGTGCGATGGGACCCGGAGTTGCTGACGCGGTTCGCGCACCGCTCGGAGTTCCCGCGGTTCATGCGGGGCGGGCTCGCGCAGGTGCTGACATCGGCGGTGGTCCTGGCGCTGGCAGCGATCGGCAGGAGGGCTGAGCGCAGGGGCGAACGGGAGTAGTGGGAAGAACGCAGCGACGCCCGGCCCCGAAATGGCCTCGGGCCGAGCCGGGGGGGGGAGGTAAGAGGAGGGAGGGGGCCGGCGTCCCGGGGCGGTGCTTGCAGTGTTCGGGCGCCACCGCCTTCCGGCGGTGGTGGGGAGGTAGACACCGCGTGAGCGCAGTGGCACGCGGCGAAGCGGTATCCCCCGGCCCCTTCGGGGCCGGGGAGACTCGTCGCATCGCATGACCCGATCGAGGCACGGCATGCAGCGCCGAGTCGCTACTCGAACGGATTGCTGAATTCGATCACAGTTCTCACGAGCACACCAAGAATCGCACCGACAACCGCGCCGCCCGCCAAACCCCAGAGCAGCCCGGTGAGTCCGAACTTCGTGAATCCGACCGCGGCCGATACTGCGCCGACAATCAGCGCCCCCCACATCGCCCACCACAAAAGCGTCGTGACCGCCTCGGTGAGTGTTCGCCGGAGGCCGTGGAGGAACCGGTTCTATCCGCCGGAGGTGTTCGATGTCATCCTCACGCCCTTCTCGTCAGCACCGCGTCCGCGGCATCGAGCAGATACGCCCGCGCCGGGGAGTCGGGGAGGGTCGACCCCACCAGCATCCCCCGCGCCTCGGCGATGAGCTCCGCCGCGCGAGCCCGCGCGTACGCCACCGAGCCGGACTTGTGCAGCCGGTCGATCAGCACGCGCCGTGTCTCGCCGCCGTTCTCGGCCCCGTTCCGCCGCGACAGCGACTCCGAGATCACGACGCGCTCGCGGGCATCCAGCGACGCCAGGTGGTGGATCATCGGCAGCGTGAGTTTGCCTTTCTCGAGGTCCTTGCCGAGCGACTTGCCGACGGTCTGCTCGTCGCCGACGAGGTCGAGCAGGTCGTCGGTGATCTGGAAGGCCAGCCCGACGCGCGTGCCGAACTCGCCGAGCCGGCGGACGGTGTCGTCATCGGCGCCGGAGAGCCGCGCCCCCATCTCGCACGCGAGCCCGATGAGGCAGGCGGTCTTGCCGCGGATGATGTCGAAGTAGGTCGCCTCGTCGAGGTCGAAGTCGCCCCGGTGCGCCAATTGGAGCAGTTCGCCCTCGCAGACCTGCGCGGTGACCTCGCCGACGCGCAGCGCGACGCGCTGGGAGTCCAGCTGCGAGCAGAGGTGGAAGCTCTTGGCGATCAGGTAGTCGCCCAGGATGACCGAGACCTCGTTGCCGTGCAGGTGGTTGACGGTCGCCGACCCCCGCCGGACCGCGGCCTCGTCCAGCACATCGTCATGCACCAGCGTCGCCACATGGATCATCTCGATGACCGCGCCGATGGTGATGTGGTCGTCGGTGATCTCGCGCTCGCCCGAGGCCAGCCCCGAGACGAGCACGAGCATCGGCCGCAGCATCTTGCCGCGGTACCGCTCGACATAGCGGCACAGTTCGTTCACCGGCGCCAGGCGCGAGTCGAGCTGCCGCTCGAAGCGGACGACGACGCGCGAGAGTGCGTCGCGGACGGCGGGAGCGACGCCTTCGTGGACGGGCAGGATGTCCACCAATGCGGTGGTCATGGCGTCATGAGGATAGGTGTCGGGGCGTCGGATGTCCAAATGTTTCAGAAATATTTGAATGCCCGCGTTTTGTTAGGGAATTGAACGATCGTTGATCACTTCTCCGCGACGACATACGCGATCCAGGCGGGGTCGGCCTCGCCCTCCACCGCCGGCTCGAAGTTGCCGTCCCCCTCGTCGGTCCCCTCTTCGGTGCCCTCCCAGTAGACGGTGGCGTTGGAGTACCCGGCCTCGCCCATGATCTCGCGGATCTCGGGCAGGGTCCACATCCGCCAGTCGTAACTGAAGGCCCGGCGCATCTTCGACCCGTCTTTGAAGTGGAAGTGGATGTGGCAGAGCATGTGCGCGGTGATCGGGTCGTACTTGTGCTGGTCCCAGACATAGGTGAACTCGCCGTCGATGTCGCGCTTCTCCTCCTGCTCCACGAGGGACTCCGACCCGCCGTAGCAGTCGATGATGAAGAGCCCGCCGTCGGCCAGCGAGCGGCGAACATTGGCGAAGTACGCCCGCAGCGCGTCGCGGGTCTTGAAGCAGAAGTACGAGAAGTTCATCGCCAGCACGATGTCCACCGGCTCGGTGCGGATCTTGGTGACATCCTCCTGACGGAGCGTGACCCGTTTGCGGGCGGCGTCGGAGAGGCGCGAGAGGTTGTGGACGCGCCCCCACTCCAGGACATCGGGGTCGATATCGACGCCGATGGCGCGGCTGGCGGGGCGCCGCTTGACCCACTCGCACGAGGTGTTGGCGGTGCCGCAGAAGTCCTCGCGGAGCAGCACGGCGCGCCGGCCCCGGAGTTCCTTGTAGGTGTCGTCCACGAAGTCGATCTCGGCCTCGACATTCTGGACGGCCTGCTGGTAGAGGATGTGCCGGTCGCGTGTCGCGGCCATGGGGGCCTTGGGCGCGGCGGTGCGTGAGGACTTGCGCTGTGTCTTCTTTTTCCGTGTCATCGTGTGCGGGTGGCTCGTGTTGCTCGTTTCGGGGGTGATGGTGGCGGTGCTTGTGGGCACGGGCGCTCCTTGCACGCTGCGGGGATGTATGGTGGTGTCGATGGGCGGGAGTGTACGGCATCCCGGCGTGGGCGTGGCTCCGGTCGATGCATCGCCGCGGGTGATGTGCGCGGACTGGCTGGAGGCGGCGCGGGCGCTGCCGCCGATGAGCGTGGACATGCTGTACGCGGACCCGCCATTCATGACGGGCAAGGCGCAGCGCGGCCGCGCCGGCTCGTTCGACGATTGGTGGGGGACGGTGGGGGCGTACATCGGATGGCTGGGCGAGCGGATCGGCGCGACGCTGCCGGCGCTGAAGCCGAGCGGCAGCGTGCTGATCCATGTGGACTGGCGGACGAGCCACCGCGTGCGCGTGCTGCTCGATGAGTTGCTGGGGCCGGACCGCTTCGTGAACCACCTCGTGTGGTCCTACGGTCTGGGCGGCTCGTCGGCGCGGCGCTTTGCGCGCAAGCACGACGACATCTTGTTTTATTGCGTGGATCCCGCGCTGTACTGGTTCGAGCCGGCGCGGGTGCCGGCGACCAGCCGGCGGATGGCCGGGATGATGAAGAAGTCCACCGATGTGCTGGACATCCCCTCGATCAACAACATGTCCAAAGAGCGGACGGGCTGGCCGACGCAGAAACCCTTGGCGCTGCTGGATCTGTTGGTGCGCTCCTGCTGCCCGCCGGGGGGATTGGTGCTCGATCCGTGCTGCGGATCGGGGACCACGCTCATCGCGGCCATCGGCGCGGGACGGGCCGCGATGGGCTTCGATGTGTCGCCAGAAGCGGTCGCTCTGACCTATGATCGCATCAGAGCACAGGAGTCAGGGCCATGATGAAGAAGTTCGGTGTCATCCTTCTGGCGATCGTCGCCGTCGTCGCGGCGGGCGGCTATTTCGCGTACCGCGCGTTCGTGACCGGCGCGGGCGGGTTCGACGACTGGGTCGTCCGCCAGGTCGTCGGCGTCGTCGAGACTTACATCGTGCCCGATGTGGAGTTCGGGTCGTTCAACTACACATCGCCGGGCACGGTGACGCTGAACGATCTCGTCCTCGAGGCGCCCGACGGCACCGAGGTCGTGACGGCGGGCGTGGCGGTCGTGACGCTCGCGGAACTCCCCTCCAAGGGCAAGCCGATCATCATCGAGGCGATCGAGCTGCGCGACGCGACGCTGAACCTCATCCGCGAGGGCGACGGCTTCCGCGGCCTCGTCCCGTTCGTCGAGGGGGAGAAGGTCAAAGACCAGACGAAGGTGGCGGAAGAAGTCAAGCTCAGCAATGTGCTGCAATTGCGCAAGATCACGCTCGTCAACGGCGGCCTGAAGTACGACCCCAAGGACGGCACGCCCGCGATGGAACTCACCGGCATCACGACGGATATGGTCATCGAGCCGGTGACCGACGGCGGACGCACCTGGCACACGCTCAAGGTGGAGGCGGGACGCGCGCCGCTCATGGCGATGTCGCTCGACGGCCGCATCGACCTCGACGCGACCGTCATGGAGATCGCCTCGCTGACGCTGGGGACCGACCTCGACGCCGAGACCGCCAAGGCGCTGCCCCCCGCGCTGCAGCAACTCGTGCGCGACCACGACGCGACGGGCCGGCTCGATCTCGCGGCACGCGGGACCATCGATGCGCGGAACCCGAACGCATCGACGCTCGACGCCGAAGTGAAACTCTCGGAGTTCAATGTCGCCAAGGGCGAGTACCGGCTGCCGATCAACACCGGCACAATCGCCGTGAACATGTCCAGCGGCGTGCTCACCGGCCGGACGGTCTCCTTCGACATGCTGCAGGGCAGGGTCACGGCGCCCGAGCTGCGCGTCGACACCGCGACGCCCGGGATGCCGCTGACCATGCGGTGGCGAGTGGATCAGGTGGAGCTGCGCGAACTGCTGCGGGGAGGCGTTCCCGCCGGGCAGGAGCCCAAACTCGCCGGCAAACTGAACTCGGGCGGGTCGGTGGCGATGCGCCTCGGCGAGGGGATGGCCTCCACGAGCGGCTCGGGCACGATTACGGTCCGCGATGCGCGCCTGGTGGCGATCCCGCTCGTGCAGGTGCTCGAGCAGGTGCTGAGTCTGGGGCAGGGCACGGGGATGAACAGCACCGCGGATGTCGAGTTCAATCTCGACGGTAAGGGCGTGGCGGTGAAGTCGCTGGCGCTGCAGACACCGGTACTGGCCGCTCGCGGCGACGGTCGAGTCGAGTACGACTCGACGCTCGACCTGCTCATCAGCGCCGGGCCGATCGAAAAGGTCCAGAGTCTGCTCGGCGATGTCGGCAAGGTCATCGGGCAGGTGACCGATCAACTGGTCAAGTACCGCGTGACGGGCGTGGTCGGCGACCCCAAGGTGAATGTGAAGCCGCTGGGGCTGTGAGGCGCGGCCGCAAGTCTCGGCGGGGTGAGATGAAACGCGGCGAAGCGGGGCAGCCGGCCGACGGCACGGCGTGCGAATGAATGATCGGCTTGCCCGTGGCCGCGGGTTCGGGAATACTCCTGTAAGACCCATGCGTCGGACCCGGAACATCGCGTGGCTGGTGCTGCTGGTCGCTTCCGCGGCCTCGACGGGGCTCCTGCGCGTCGGCCACGAACTCACCGCGCACCTCTGCGCCTGCGTCAGCGGCCTCGTCGTCGCCGACGGCTGCGCCGACGGGGGCCACGCCCATCACCACCGCGGCCACGCCTCCCACGCCTCCCACGCCAACGACACGGGGGGGGCCGCGGATGAGCCGGGGCACAATCACGAGAACCACGGCCCGACTCCGGACGGGCACGATTGCGACATCTGCGCCGTCCTCCTGGCGACCGCCCGCGCGACGCTGACCGAGGCGCCGTCGCTGGCGCTCATGGCCGATGTGGTGGCTTCTGTCGAGCCGACCGAGCACACAACGCCGACTGTCCGGCGCGTGCGCGCGTGGTCGGCACGCGGCCCGCCGATCCTCGGCTGATGCGATCCCAATCACGCTGACCCACATCGGTTGTCGCACGCCCATCATGTCTGTGGCGGGTGCGCGGTTCATCCCGTGTCTTCCATAGGAACGGAGGCGGACGCCATGTCACGCCGCGCTTTCACGCTCATCGAGCTGCTGGTTGTCGTTGCGATCATCGCGATCCTGATCGGTGTGCTGCTGCCGGCGGTGGCCGGGGCGCGCCGGTCGGGCCGGACGCTGATCTGCCTGTCCAACATGCGCCAGCTGGTCATCGCGCAGATGGCCTACGCGGGCGACCGCAACGGCCAACTCGTGAACTACGGGCTGTCGCACGGCGCCACCGGCGCCGGCGAGCAGCAGCTCTCCTGGCTCAAGGACCTGCGCGAGTACTACGACTCGAACACGGTCGTCGTCCGTTCCCCGGCGGACACCTCATCCCGCTGGAAGGACAAGCAGCCCGGCGCCCCCGCGCCGGATCAGGACGAAGCGCTGACCGAAGGGTTCCGGCTCTCCTCCTACGGGCTGAACGAGCATGTCACGCCCCGCCCGCCCTTCGACCCGGTCGCGGGCAAGGCCTTCCGCCACGACAATCTCTTCCGCTTGGAGGCGCCGACGCAGACGATTCAGTGGGTGATCATGGCGTACGAGGGCGAGTTCGCGGCCTCGGACCATGTCCATGTCATCAACTGGTACCTCGGGCCGTTCGCGCCCGACGCGTCCCCCGGGATCGCATCCACCATGACCCAGATCGACGCGCACGGAGGACCGCCCGCGTCGTGGCAATCCAGGTCCAACTACGCGTACCTCGACGGTCACGCGTCCACCGAGGTGTTCCGCCGCGTCTACCAGGGCCCGGACCGGAACCAGTTCGATCCCGAGCACATCGCGCCGTGAAGCGCGGCCCGTGCTCGACGCATCCAATCACCATCACAATCCGGCGCAGCGCCGGAGAAACGAGTCCTCATGTTGAAGAAGCAAGTTGCATTGATGTCCCTCGTCGCGGCGACTCTGGGAGTCGCGCCCGTGCACGCCGGCGCTCCCAAGGAGCCGCACTCCGATGTCTGGGTCGTGGTCGAGGGCGGCGCGATCGTCACGGGATCGTCCATCAATGAAGTATTCACGCCGGGCGTGCGCGTGTTCGAGGCGGAACTGGGCGAGGTCATCCCGCACTTCGCGTCCGAGCCCGGTTTCAATGCGCCGGCCGGCTCGGGGCTGCCCCCGGGATCGACGCTCTCCTTCAACATCGTCGATGCCCTGCGGAGGTTCGATCCGATCGGCGTGGACTTCGATGAGGTCCCCGCCGAGACGATGACGGTCAGTTTGGGCGCGGCCAGCCGCACCACGCCGACCACCCCCGGCGGCTTCATGGCGGGCTTCGCCTTCGCCGCGGCCGGTGCGACCGGTTCGGTGCACCAGCACCTGAACTTCTTCCTCAACCCGCCGCAGACGACCGGCGTGTTCGTCCTGGCGCTGGAACTCGTGAGCTCGTCGCCGATGGTGGGCGCGAGCGAGCCGTTCTACATCGTGTTCAACGAGGGCGCGTCGGAAGCGGAGCACGAGGCCGCGGCCGCGGCGGTCGAAGCGCTGCTGACGCCCCCGTGTCCCGGCGATACCGACATCTCGGGCTCGGTGGATGTCGACGACCTCAACAACATCCTCTCGAACTGGCTGGGGTCGGTCGGCGTGGGCTCGCCGGTCGATCTGGCCAATGACGACGGCGTGGTGGATGTCGACGACCTGAATGTTGTGCTCGGGAACTGGGGCGCATCCTGCGTGTAAGGGTCGACCGGCACGAGAAGGAGCGCACGAAAAACGCCGGGGGGCGGGCGCCCTCCGGCGTTTGTGCGTTCAGCGGGTACGCCGCGCTCAGTTGCGGGTGTACACCGTCTCCATGTGCTTGTATTCCTGGCCGTCGGGGGTGGTGTCGAACATGCGGAAGATCATCTTGTTCTCGCCCATGTCGATGGCTTCGTACTTCATCTTCTTGAGCTTGCCGGTCATAGGGTCGGGGACCTCTGCGCGATAAGTCACGGTCTTGCCGTCGGCGCTCTCGGTGCCGTAGCCGACCATGAGCCCGGTCGAGTAGTTGTCGAACCAGCAATTGACCCACTTCTGCTTGAAGGTGTCGTAGCCGACGATGTTCATGCCGCGGAAGTTGAAGCTCTGGCCGCCCATCTCCATGTTCCCGTCCATGTGCTCGATCAGGTACCGCCCGTCCATGACCGACTCGATCCGGGACTGCGCGACGGAAGTCTGCGGCTCGGCGCCGGGGTGCATCCACATGGTGGAATTCGCCGTCCAGTACCCCGCGGACTTCGCCATCTTGGCGTGGTGATGGTCAGTCGCGTTCATCTCCATGTACTTCTGCATCATCGCCTCCATGTCGGGGGGCGGGCTCGACTTCTTGCTCGCGCATCCGCCGAGCATCGAGCCGGCGATACAGCAGACACCTGCGATCTTGGAAACGGTCTTCATCTGCATATCTCCACGGTGTGGTGTTCCGGCCCGCGACCCTACCGACAGGCCGGTACGCCGAACCGCGGGCCATCGCGTTCGGCCATCCCCAGACCCGGTAGTATCCCGGACAGGAACCGAATACGCAAGCGAATCGTTCATCGCAGGGCCTTGCTCGGGATCGGGGTGGTCGTCCCGTGTGGGACCGACATGTGAGTCCGCGCATGAAAAACGCCGGGGGGCGGGCGCCCTCCGGCGTTGTCGTTGATATCGGGTGCGGACGACCGCTTACTTGTTGCGGGTGTACACGCCTTCCATGTGGACGAACTCAACGCCGTCCTGCGACTTGTCATACATGCGGAAGATCATCTTGTCCGGGCCCTGGTTGATGGTCTCGTACTTCATCTTCTTCATGCCGCCGGTCATGGGATCGGGGACCTCGGCCCAGTAGGTGATGGTCTTGCCATCGGCGCTCTCGGTGCCCTCGCCGACCATGAAGCCGGTGGTGAAGTTGTCCACCCAGCAGTTGACCCACTTCTTCTTGATGGTGTCGTAGCCGATGATGTTGATGCCCTCGAACGGCATGGGGGTCTCGCCCATCGCCATCTCGCCCTTGACGGTCTCCATCAGGTAGCGGCCGTCGAGGATGGACTTCATCGTGCTCTGGGAGGTGGAGGTCTCCGGCTCGGCGCCGGGGTACATCCACATCTTGGAGGTCATGGTCCAGTTGCCCGCGGCCTTGGCCAGCTCCGCGTGGTGCTCGTCGGGCGCGCACATCTCCATCCACTTCTTCATCATCTCTTCCATGTCCTGCGCCCCGTCCTGCCGGAGGGCGACCGCGGTCATGGTTGTGCTGACCAGCGCCGTGGCGGCGCACGCGATCATCGTCTTTCCGAATTTCATGAATTGATCCCCGTCTCGTGGTGTGTCGCCGGCCGAGACCGATCCCACCGACCGGTCATCGCCGCGGGCCCGCCAACTCTTGGAAAGCCCCATGAACGATTCCGATTGTCCCGGACATCATCCGAATATGCAAGCCGAATATGGGCATCCGTTCACACCCCTTTGCATCGGGGGATTCGCCTTACCACGGCCCGGCGTACTCGGTGCTGAACACCCCCGCGTCGCGCAAAGTCAATTGGTATCGGCGCTTAGCGATCTGACGCAGGTGGAGCGTGTCGTGCGCACACCACGCGCTCAGCAAGTCGCCGGCGCGCATCGAGCCGAACTTCGGGTGCGTCTTGATCCGCGACCACTCGGGCGCGCCCAGCCCGTCGAGCCACGCCATCCGGCCGCGTCGGGCCTTGACGAAACGCTCGATCGACTCCCCCAGCGCCCGCTCGTTGTAGCGCCGGTCGCGCGCCCAGCCCTCGGGGTCGATCGGCGGCCACTCAATCGAGGGGTCCTGCAACAACATGCCGAGACGCGCCGGGAAATCGTCCGCCTCCTCGTCGGCCAGGTGGTTGATGACCTCGAGCACCGACCACGACTTCTCATCCGGCTTCCAGCGCGACTCGGGCTCGGTGAACGATCGCGCCAACGGCTCGATGATCGACGGGAACGCGCGCAGGCGGCGGATCAGCGCCTCGGGGTCGAATGAGTCGGCCACGTGTGACTCCTCGCGGGTCAGGAACTGCCCTCGCGCATCCGCCGGAAGCCGTCGGGGTACGGATAGGTCGGGAACACGCCGATGTGCCCGAGCGACCAGCTCCCCGGGGAGGGGAAGACATCGCCGCGGTACCCGGCCTCGTACATCGTCCGCAGGACGGCCTCGAACGACGGCTCGCCGCCCTCCGGGCCGATCAGGCGATTGGAACGCGCCCCCAGGAAGGACACCGTGGCGACCGGCCGCCGGTCGCGCCGCCCCTGGAGCATCTTGGCGACGGTCTGGAAGCCGCGGGAGAGATCCTCAAGGGTGAAGTGGTCGCGTCCGCGCGGGCGCAGCAGCGCGAGGATGAGAATCGAGTCCAAGTCGTACTTGAGCACATACGGCTCGCGGTCGCCGTGGGCGTGGATCGCGACCGACTCCTGGAACATCTTGGCGTACGAGGTCACGGCCGGCTCGCGCCACTGGCTGGCCGGCACGAGGTTCACCAGCTGCGCCACGATCCCGTGGGAGTTGTCCGCGTCGTTGACGCCGCAGATCACGGTCCGGTACCGCCCGTCGAGCAGGTCGCGCAGCATGTCCTGCCCCCACAGGACGCGCAGCCGCTGACCCGGCTCGACGCGCCCCCCGGCGCCGGGGAGAAGCGAGACTCGGTCCGCCGCGGACGCGGCATCAAGAAGCTCGTCGCCGCTGCCGTCGTAGAGCCGGAGCCCCGCCGGGGCCGGCTTGCTGCGTTCGCTCATGATGTCTTCTCCCGCGGGTTGTCGGCGCGATGCGCTCAGGGTGTCGTCTTCGTGGGGTCTTCGGACTCGATCTTCGTGACGGACTCCATCACCTGATCGAGCGTCTGGGTCTGGCCCATCATGTCGAAGGCCATCGTCATGTTGACCTTCGATTGAATGGTGGACTCGACCGGCCACGCGCGGGTGAGGTCGAGGGTGACCGTTGCCCTGCCCGCGCCGACGAACTTCTGGAGATCGATCTCCTGGCCCGGCATCTGGGGGTTGGCGAGCTTCTGCGGATCGGCGGACTGAACAATGTCGATGTCCAGCACGACGGTGCTGCCCTTGCGCTCCTTGAGCACGCAGGTGGCGACCTGCTTGAATTTCAGCCCGCCCTCATCGAACGATTGCTCGACCGTCCACTTGGCGCCCTGGCCCACGGCCTCCAGCGGCAGGGGCATGGTGATCTGCTTCATGGAGCCGACGGTCTGGTCGGCCTGCTGCTTGATCATGGGATCGACGCCGCTGGGCATCTCGACCTTCACATCGCGCTGCTGGCCGCGGACATCGATGACGCCCCTGGCCGTGGCGCCGGCGATCTGACCGAGCATCTTGCGCATCATGTCGATCTGCTGCTTGGGCATCTCGCCGTTGTCGATGACCTCCATGCCCTCCATGACCGCCTCGAAGCGGAAGCCGTCCTTGAGGCGTTCCAGGACCGTGATGGTGACGGGCGTGCGCATCTCGGGCATCGCCTGCGCGGGCATGTTCATGCCGCCCATGGTCTGGGTCATCTTGAGCTTCATCGACATCGTGCCCTTCTGGGCCGTGCCCTCCGGGATGTCGTAGCGAAGCTCGGACTTGGCCCCGCTCCCGGCATCGACGAGCGTGACGGTGGGCTGGGTGTCGGCGGCGCGGGCGAAACCGGCCAGAGAAACCGCGGCGGCCAGCATGAACGAAAGCCGTGTGATCGGACGCATGGTGAAACTCCTCCGGGCGGACGCCTCCCGCACACGCGCGGGGCGTCGACGCCGTTGTCCGAATAGTCTAGCCGCTCAAGCCCCCGGCGCACGCCGGCGCGATGAGAGATCATTCATGACCCCAGACCGCCCCGAAACGCCCAATGATCTCCCCGCGCTGGCCGAACGGATCGCGCGGCTGATCGCCGACTATCACGCCACCATCGCCGACCGGCCCGTCTCGGCGAAGACTCAGCCCCGCCAAGTGTACGACGCGCTGCCGCGGACGCCGCCCGAGTCGCCCGAGTCGTGGGATGAAATCCTCGCCGATGTCGAGTCGATCGTCCTGCCGAACCTGACGCACTGGCAATCGCCCAACTTCTTCGGGTTCTTCCCGGCCAACGCGAGCGTCCCGGCGATCGCCGCGGAACTGCTCTGCGCCGGGCTGGGCGTGCAAGGCATGCTCTGGAGCACCTCGCCCGCGGCGACCGAGGTCGAGATGCGCGTGCTCGACTGGCTCGCCGGCATGATCGGACTGCCGCGAGAATTCACCTTCGCGAGCGACACCGGTGGAGGGGTCATTCAGGGGACCGCGTCGGAGGCGGTGATGACCATGATGATCGCGGCGCGCCACCGCGCGATGAACCATGGCGCGGACGCGGGGTCGTTGGTGTGC
>CAZSLT010000068.1:6961-13648 GCA_964607595.1 uncultured Phycisphaeraceae bacterium | reverse complement strand
CCTGCGGAACTCCGGGCGTGGTGCGAGGAGCCCAAATCACCCTGACGACATGGCTCTGATGACTCCGTCATCATGAGCCATGGCACCGGGGGCTACCCCCGCCGGCGTCGGGCGAGGAAGCGGACTCGCCCTCCTACAATCCCGCCCGCCCCCGTGTGGGATGCATGGAGTCATCGCCGATGCAACTGTGGCAGCCGTCGCTCCCCGAGAAGTATCTGAGCATGTCGAGCGATGAGCTCGGCGGGGCGATCATGGCGCGCCGGGGGGAACTGGGCGACCGGCTGATCATCCTCGGGCACCACTACCAGGTGGACGAGGTGATCCGGCACGCGGACTTCACGGGGGACTCGCTCAAACTCTCCCAGCTCGCCGCGGCGGAGGTTGAAAAGAGAGGCGCCGAGTTCGTCGTCTTCTGCGGCGTGCACTTCATGGCCGAGAGCGCGGACCTGCTGACGCCGGAGTCGGTGAGCGTGATCCTGCCGGACCTGAGCGCGGGCTGCTCGATGGCGGACATGGCGGATTACGAGGATGCGCTGGAGGCGTGGGACCTGATCCACGAGACGCTGGGCAAGCAGCGCGGCGGGTCGTGGAAGGGTCGCGTGATCCCGGTGACTTATGTGAACTCGACGGCCGCGGTCAAGGCGTTTGTCGGGAGCAACGGCGGGGCGTGCTGCACCTCGAGCAACGCGAAGAAGGTGTTCGAGTGGGCGCTGGCGGGCGGGACCATCCCGAAGGCGAAGGGGGAGGAGATCAAGATTCTCTTCCTGCCGGATCAGCACCTCGGGCGGAACACCGCGGCGTCGTTCGGGATCGATGTCAAGAAGCACTCGTGCGTGTACGACCCGCGCGCGACGCACCGGGGCGAGGGTGTCGGGGGTGCGAGCGCGAAGCAGATCCGGGACGCGAAGGTGATCCTGTGGGCGGGGCATTGCTCGGTGCATAAGTTGTTCCGCCCGGAACACTGCGACGAGATCCGCGCCAACGAGCCGGGGATGAAGATTCTCGTTCATCCCGAGTGCTGCAAGGAGGTCGTGGACAAGGCGGACCTCTCGGGCTCGACGGAGTTCATCATCAAAACGATCCGGGGCGCCGAGCCGGGGTCGCGCTGGGCGGTGGGCACGGAGGTGCACCTGGTGGAGCGGCTGGCGCGCGAGGCGGTGGAGCGGGAGGTTCGCGTTCGCATCCTCAGTTCGTGCCAGTGCCTGTGCACGACGATGTTCAGAATCGATGAGCCGCATCTGTTGTGGGTGCTGGACAATCTCGCTACGGGGAAGGTGGTCAACCGCGTACGGGTTCACCCGGATGCGCGTGGACCGGCCCTGATGGCGCTGGACCGCATGCTGGCGCTGGTGGAGGCGCCGGCGCTGGTAGACTGAGTCTGTTTCGCGGCGGGAACGCCGGTGGGTTCGCACGGAGGATGAGTCATGGCGAAGAAGCCGGAACGGTCCGGGGGCGGTGATACGGGCGCGGGAGACGGGGTTTCGTTCGCCGAGCGCGACGAACTGCTGACGGGCGGCGGCAGGCGCCGTCGTCGGGGCAAGCACCGCTGGCTCAAGCGCAGCGCGCTGGCGCTGCTTGTGCTCATCGTGCTGGTTGGCGCGGGCGTGTGGCTCTTCGGGCCGGCGCTGGCGTCGAAGTACGCGCCGGGGATCATCGCGCGGGCGTCGAGCGATGCGATTCAGGGACGCGTCGAGGTGAACAAGGTGTCGCTCTCGTGGTCCGGCCCGCAGCGGGTCGAGGGCGTGCGTCTGTTGGACCCCGACGGGAACCTTGTGGCCGAGCTGACGGCGACGGCGGGGCGCGGCCTGCTGGGGCTGGCGACGGACTGGAAGAACATCTCGGGCGTCGTGCTGACGGGCAAGGCGGAGATCGTCGGCAGCGAGGACCGCGGGACGAATCTGCAGCGCGCGATCGAGCCGCGACCGGGCCGGGGCGGATCGTCCTCGGGGAGCGGGCCGGGCGCTTCGGGGACGAATGCGGGCGTGCGCGCGTTCGAACAGATGGTGATCGACGCGAAGATCGAGAACTTCCAGGCGCTGTACCGGGCGCGGGCGGGCGATGAGCCGATCGGGCTAACGGACCTGGACGCGACGATCCGCGTCGATCGCGGCGTGGTGAACATCGACGCGACGGGCGTCACAACCGAAACAGGCGCCGAGCCGGTGAAGGTGACGATCGTCGGCGACAACCTGTTGGATGCTTCGGGGAAGTTTGATCCGAAGACGGCCGAGGCGCGGGTGACGGTCACGGCCGCGGTTGGGGATGAGACGCTCGAACGGCTGGGCAAGGCGTATCTGGGCGAGGATCGCTGGCGTGACACAGTGGCGGCCGCTCCGGCGAGCGCGGAGGAAGTGCGCGGGCTGCGGGTGTACGCGGATGTGAAGCTCGAGAACGGGCGGATCGTGCCGGCGGACGCGTCGAAGCCGTCGTTCATCCGCGGGCGCGTGCCGGCGGGTCTGGTGGCGGGGCTGCTGGGCGAGGCGGAGGAGGCGCGGATCACGCGTGCGCCGGATGCGCAGCTGACGGTGACGACGCTGGACATCCCGCTGACGAACGCGGAGATCGCAAAGAATGATTTCCGCGGCGCGGCGTTCGAGGGGGAACTGCGTGTCGGCGCGATCGAGGGAACGATGCGTGTCGGCGGGCAGGAGCGAGCTGTGCGGATGGAGCCGCTGCGTCTGACCGTGGCGACGAAGGAGGGCGGGGAGGTTGTGGGTGCCGCGGGGGGCACGAACTGGCGGATCGGCGGCGACGAGGGGCGCTTGTCGATCGACGCGATGCTCGGCGGCCTGCTGGACGATCTGGGGATGATGCAATCACCGGAGCGCGTGAGCGCGGAGGTGATCGCCGCGGGGGTTCCAAGCGGGCTCATCCAACCGATGCTCGGTGAGAGCAAGGTGCTGATGAGCGACGCGGTGGGCGAAGTGGTCAATGTGCAGGCGCGGGCGACGCTCAGCCCCGGCGGGGCGTCGTCGTCGAGCGCCGATGGCCGGCCGGTGCAGGTGACGCTCGCGGCGTCGGGCGACCACGGGTCGCTGGAGGCGGAGTTCAACTACGACAGCGACCGCATCACCTCGCGCGCCGGCGGGGTGCGCGTGCAGCAGTACAACCTGGCGCCGATCGCGCGGGCGCTGATCGGCGAGAAGGCGGCGGTGGCGGGCGAGGGCGTGCTGCTGGCGCAGGTGTCGTCGTTCGAGATCCCGCTGCAGAAGGGAGCGCCATCGTGGGCGCTGGCATCGTTCGAGGCCGAGGCGCATGTCGGCGACTTGGCGTTCACGCCCGCGGCGAGCGCGGCGACGGCGACGCTCAAGGATCAGGGCCTGACCCTGAGTCAGAAGCGCGGCGGCCCGCTGGAGATGTCGCTGACCTACGACAAGGGCGAGGACGGTCGCGCGGTCGGCGTGGGGGGGACGCTGAGCGTGGCCGGGATGTATTCGGAGAATCCGGCCAACGGCGGGCCGTTCGACTTCAAGAAGGCGCGGGTAAGCGGCGAGCTGCTCGCCGACGATCTCTCGACCGATCTGCTGGCACTGGCGCTGGAATCGGCGGATGTATCGCTGGCGCGCGAGGCGCTGGGCGCGACGATGGACCTGGCGGTGCGGGCCGACGGCGCTTCGGCGGGCGCGCCGGGCGAACTGGCGCGGATCGAGTTTTCATCGGCGAGCGGCCAGACGATCTCGACAACCGTGAAGGCCGAGGCGCGACGCTGGGCGATCGGACCGACGACGGGGACGGTGCGGGTGACGCCGGCGCTCTTTGCGATGGCGGACGATCGGTTCGGGCTCAGCGCCAAGGCGCAGGAAGCGCTGGCGGGCGGCGAGAATGCCGCGCCGACGCGGTTGTCGCTGCGGGCCCCGGCGGAGTTTGAGATTTCGGCGCAGCCGGTCGGTCTGGCACTGGATGAGGCCTCGGGTTTCCCGACGGGCCAGATCGTCGGGTCGCGCCAGATCATGCTGACGGCGCGGACGCCGGTGGAGGTGGCGGGGATTCCCAACCCGCTCAAGACGCCGGAGGCGGGCGTGGCGGATTTCGCGCTGGGGCTGCGGGAACTGGTCGTCGCGCACTTGTCGCACAAGAATGCGCCGGCCGAGGACGAGAGTTCATTGAAGGCGGTGGCGTACGACCCGGCGAACTCATCGGGCGCGCTGATGTCGCTGGACGCCGTGATCCGCAGCGATGACCACGCCGCGCCGCTGGAGGTGGCGGTGACGGGGGCCGACACGCCGGCGATCGAGCGGCTGATCGGTCGGCCGGGGTATCTCCAGGGCGCGGTGGGCACGCCGGTGTCGCTGCGGGCGATGAAGGAAAACCTGCGTGACCGCGGCATCGAGGTGCTCACGGCGTCGATCGACGCGCCGCGGCTGAAGGGCGCCTCGATCACGCGGGCCGGCGCCGACGGTCCGTCCCGGATGGGGATCGCGCGCCCGGCGACGATCGAATGGACTCCGACGAACGCCTGGGTGGCCGAGAACTTCTTTGGCGGCGGCGGTGAGACCGCGGGGGGCGACGCGGCGGTGCGTGTCGAGGGGGATGTGCGTATGACGATCGCGCTGGAGCGGCTGATGATCGCCACGGGCGAAGCGGGGCCGATGCTGCCGGGCGTGTTCGATCTCTCGGCGCGGGTTTCAACAGACTCGCTGACGCTGGTGACCAGGAACGGCGTGCGCGAGACGCTGCGCGGCGTATTCGCCGCTGTGACGACCGGCGAGGCGCCGGGGTCGCTCAAGGCGGCGTTCGGGGCCGACGGCGCGGGGGGCGCCAAGACGCTGGAGGGCACGGCGACGATCGCCGACATCGCCGACGCGCAGGGGAACCTGACGGCGGATCGGGCGCGGCTGACGGCGAGAGTCAACGGCTCGGCGCCGACGGCGGTGGTGGACGCGGTGCTCGATCAGAAGGGGATGCTGGTGGACATGCTGGGGCCGACCTCGACGCTGGATGTGACGGCTCAGGAACTGTCGAAGACGGGCGGGCGGCTCGAGGGCGCGTTCAGTTCGGAGTATTCGACCGTGAGTCTGGCGGGCTCGGTGCGCGACGGCGTGTTCGTGACCGAGGGCCAGCCGCGGGCCGAGCTGCGGATCATCACCGAGGCCGCGTCGAAGCGGTACTTCCAGTCGATCTTCCCGATCATCAATTCGTTCGAGAAGTCCGCGGCGGACACGCCGGGCGTGGTCACGGCGAGCAACCTGCAGATCCCGGTGGACGGCGACATCCGCAAACTGAACGGTGTGCTGCGGTTCGATCTGGGCACGGCGCAGTTCCGGACCGCGCCGATCCTGGGGCAGGTGATGAAGGCGATCAAGGCGCGCGAGGCGGGCCAGATCGGCCAGAAGGTGCCGGTGTTCGAGGTGCGGCTGGAGAACGGCGTGGCGAGGTACGACGAGGTGTCGCTGCCGATCGGCGATGTCACGCTGCGGACCTACGGCAAGGTGAGTTTCGTGAACCGCAAAGTGGAGATCGTCGTGATGATCCCCTTCGCATCGGTGAGCGATGACCTGGCGGCGACCGTGGGGCGGCTGCCGTTCGTTGGCGACATCGCGGTGGTGCCGATCAAGATCGTGGGCGATATGGACAGCCCGCGGACGGAGTTTGATCCGGGCCTGCTGGTCGGGAATGTGATCGAGAAGAACCCGATCGGCACCATTCTGGACCAGCTCAACAAGGACCGTAACCGCGACGACGAGAAGAAGAACAACAACAAGCCGCGGAACGACTGACGGTCACCACCCGGTTGCGCCGCGGCGAGAGGCGGTTCACTCGGCTTTGGGCGGCGGGGGCGGGGTGTCCTCGGCGGCCTTGGGCGAGCGCGAGGTACGGACGCGTCCGCCGAGCGTGCGCGGGGGCATCTTCGTGGGGACGATGCCGCCGGGGAAGCGCGGGTCGTTGGTCACCGACGAGCGCGGGATCGGCGCGCTGGTGAAACGATTGTTCTGCGATTTGGCCTTCTCGATGCGCTGCTCGTCTTCTTTCAGCCGTGCCGCGACTTTCTCGGGGACAGGGCCGGGCTTGAAGTCCGGGTAGTCGAGGTGCGGGATGTGGACATTGGCGAGCATCTCGATCGCGGTCAGGAGTTCGCCCTGGTCGGGGGTGACGAGCGACCACGCGACGCCGCGACGCCCGGCGCGTGCGGTGCGTCCGATGCGGTGGATGTAGATCTCGGGGTCCTCGGGCAGGTCGTAGTTGACGACATGCGAGATGTTCTCGACATCGAGCCCGCGGGCGGCGAGATCAGAGGCGACGAGCACGCCGAGTTCGCCGGCGCGGAGCCGGCGCATGACGCTGTTGCGCTTGCCCTGGTACATGTCGCCGTGGATGGCGTGGGCGTCGATGCCCTTGTCGCAGAGAAACTTGGCGACATCATCGACGGTGCGCTTGGTGCGGCAGAAGATGATGGTGAGGTCCGGCTCTTCGTGCGTCAGCAGGTGGAGCAGGAGCTTGCGCTTCTCCCACGGCTCGACGGTCAGGTAGTGCTGCTCGACGAGCGAGACGGTCAGGGAGCCGCCGGTGGTCTCGAGCCGCTCGGGGTCCTTCATGTAGCTCGCGGCGAGTTTCTCGATCTCGGGGCTGATCGTCGCCGAGACGAAGACGGTCTGGTGGTCGGACTTGATCGACTTGAGGATTTTGCGGATGTCCTCGCGGAAGCCGATGTCGAGCATGCGGTCCACTTCGTCGAGGATGGCGAAGCGC